>NZ_JBLWFR010000010.1:0-184837 GCF_048799745.1 Noviherbaspirillum sp. ST9
GCGGCAGGTCGAAGGTGTAGCGCGGCGTGCCGGAGTTCACGTCGGTGCCGACCAGGCCCAGCAGCAGGCCGAGCACGATCATGCCGATGGCGCGCAGCAGCGATCCATGCGCCAGAACGACCGAGGCCACCAGGCCGAGGACCATCAGCGAGAAGTACTCAGCAGGACCGAAGGTCAGCGCCAGATCTGCCAGCGGCGGAGCAAACAGGGCCAGCAGGAAGGTTGCAACGGTACCCGCGAAGAAGGAACCGATGGCCGCCGTTGCCAGCGCCTTGCCGGCGTGGCCGTTACGCGCCATCTGGTAGCCGTCGATCGCGGTGACCACCGAGGAGGATTCGCCGGGCAGGTTGACGAGAATTGCGGTAGTGGAACCGCCGTACTGTGCGCCGTAATAGATACCGGCCAGCATGATCAGCGAAGAGACCGGCGGCAGAGAGAAGGTCGCCGGCAGCAGCATCGCGATTGTGGCGACGGGACCGAGGCCGGGCAGCACGCCGATCGCAGTTCCAAGGAACACGCCGATCAGGCAGTACATCAAATTAACCAAGGAGAAGGCGGTATCGAAGCCGAGCGCCAGGTTGCTGATAATTTCCATGACGTCTACCCCTTAGAAACCGAGCCAGGGCCCGAACATCGGCATCGGCAGGCCGAGCGCCTTGACGAAGACCAGTACGCAGAAAGCGGCCAGTCCAACTGCAACGGCCAGGAAAGGTCCGACCTTGAACTTCTTGCTTGCGTAGCCGCTCACCATCACTAGTGCGACGACGCTGATAGCCAGGCCTGCGCCACGGACCAGGACGCCGAACACGACGACTGCGACCATGATCAGGGCGATTTCACGAACAGCAAAGCGGCTGACTGGATCACCGGACTTGATCATGGAACGAACAATTCCGATCGAGCCAATCAAGGCGAGCAGCCCGCCGAGAATGGTGGGAAAGTATGCAGGCCCCATTCTCCCTGCCGTTCCCATCGAGTAATCGCGCCCGATGATGACGGCTGCGAGGCCGAATATGACGAATATGACCCCGGACCAGAAATCCTTGGGATCGCGAATGAACGATGGCAAAGCGAATCTCCTTCAACTTATTGAATCGATGGGAGTAGTGCCTTCCTTATCACCGCAGTAACCGCCCGGAGTGAGTGCTTGGCATCTTATCCCATTTTTGCAACCGCGGGATTTGGATCCCGTTGGGCTGCAACGCACCGGAAAACAGTTTTCCGGTGCGCCACTGCTACAGCATTACTTACTAAAAAATTGAATCAGTCAGCGTACACGCCGGCCTTCTTGATGATCGGGCTCCACTTGTCGATTTCAGCCTTCAGGAAGGTCCGATGTGCGTCCGGCGTTGCACGGGACTCTGCAACCGGCTCGGTACCCAGTTCAGCAAAGCGCTGCTTCACGTTCGCGTCCTTGAGCGCCGCCTGGAGTGCCTTGGAGAGGGAATCGACAACCGGTTTCGGGGTCCCCTTCGGGGCATACAGCCCGTGCCACACGGCCACTTCGAAATTCGGCAGGCCGGCTTCATGCAGGGTCGGCAGGTCGGAGAGCGAGGGTACGCGGGACTTGGTCGTCACGCCGTAGGCCTTGATCTTGCCGCTCTTGATCTGGCTGGTGGTGTTGGTGGTCTGGTCGCACATGAAGTCCACCTGGCCACCCAGCAGATCGTTCATTGCCGGGCCGGTGCCCTTGTACGGAACCGTGGTGATGTCCGTGTCGATGGCACTCATGAAGAGCATGCCGCACAGGTGCGAAGCGGAACCAACACCGGCGTTGGCATAGGTCACCTTGGTCTTGTTGGCCTTGACGTAGGCGAGCAGTTCCTTGAAGTCCTTCGCCGGGAAGTCCTTGCGTGCAACGAAGGTCATCGGCACATCGGTAATCAGGCCGACCGGTTCGAAGCTGTCGACTGCGTTATAGGTCAGCTTGCGATAAAGAGCCGGCGCGGTGGACTGGCCGATATGATGCAGCAACAAGGTGTAGCCATCCGGATCGGCCTTGGCGACGCGAGCAGCACCGATCGTGCCGCCTGCACCGCCGACGTTCTCGATGATCACCTGCTGGCCAAGGGTCTTGCTCATCGACTGGCCGACCAGTCGTGCAACCGTATCAGTAGGGCCGCCAGCCGCGAACGGAACGATCATGGTGATCGTTTTGGTGGGATAGGATTGTGCATATGCAGCAGTGCTGGCAACCAGCGCGAGACCTGCGACAAAGCGCAATGACTTGATATTCATGAGCGTCACTCCTCCAATAATTAATATTTGCCACACAAACATACAGCCGGCGAGCACCGGCTTGGAGATGCAATTGATGCGCACAGATTTACAGCAGCAAGTGTGCCTCCATGCACCATTATTGCCAGTGGCAATTCCACAAACAATTGTGGAAAGCCGCAGAAAAAATGCCATTAATGCAAGGGGAACTGCGCCTCGGCAGGAGAAGGGAAATGCTTACATTGCCAAACAGGCAAGAAGCAGGGCAAAAATGAATTGAGGCGCGGGCAACCGGAACGGTCAGACCGATTGCGGCAAGCAAAACCGGCCGCAACATATGCGGCCGAAAAAGCATCGACTTACTTGACGAGCAGTACCGGCACTTCGGCGAGGTGTATGATCTTGGTAGCGACGGAACCGACCAGCAAGCTTGAGATCCCCGAAAGCCCACGGGTGCCAATGACGATTTCATCGCACCCCTGCTCTTTCGCAAAGCGCGTGATGACTTCCGCTGGTTCGCCGACAAACAGGTGGACGTCACATGCCACTCCAGCCGCACTCAATTGCTCGCGGGCGGAAGCCAGGACCTTCATGCCCTCTTCCTGATGATATTGCTTGATCTGGTTCGCTTCGACAAACGCCGCGACACTTCCATGCAGCGGGTACTGTACATTCACGAGATGGACCTGATAGCCGTCCTTTGTTGCGCCGGCACGCTTGGCAACGTGCGCAACCGCATGCGCTGCGCTTTCGGATCCATCCACCGCCAGTAGTAGTTTCAGCATTATTCTTCCCCGAGATGAGATTGTTCAGTGTAGTTGCGCGGCGTCGAATTATCGTACGCCGCTGCCTTCGGATTTCTCACCCGCCAGATCTTCAAGCGGGGCCTTGTCCTTTGCCTCTGCCCTTGCCGCAAGCAGCTTGCCGACGACCACCACCAAAACGGCGCCAACGACCGGCCCAATCCATTTCGACGCGGGGAGCACCGACTCGAACCAGCTACCTACGGCGACGTCGCTGACGGCCATGCCACCGGCAATCCAGCCGAGCAATGCACCACCTGCAACAATCACGACCGGGAAGCGATCCATCAAACGGATCACGAGCTGGCTTCCGAGCATGATGATCGGGATGCTGAGGAGCAGGCCGAAAACGATCAGGAACTTGCTGTCCTTTGCGGCGCCGGCAATCGCGATCACATTGTCCAGGCTCATGACGGCATCCGCCACGATGATGGTCTTGATTGCCGCCGCAAGCGTTGCGCCGGCTTCGATGTTGTGCCCACCCTCGTCGCCTTCGGGCAGCAGCAGCTTGATGCCGATCCAGAGCAACAAAGCGGCGCCGACCAGCTTCAAGTAGGGGACTGCCAGCAGGGTGACGGCAAAGAGGATCAGGACGATACGCAGGCCGATCGCGCCGACCATGCCCCACAGGATGCCCAGCTTGCGCTGATGCTCGGGCAAACGGCGGCAGGCAAGTCCGATGACGACGGCATTGTCGCCGCCCAGCACGATGTCGATCGCGACAATCTGCATGAGCGCGACCCAGAACTGTGGATTAGAGAAGTCCATAATGATCCCAATAGGCAAGATTTGTTGAATACGGAAGGACAGGGAGCGCAGAAAATGCAGTGCGGCGCACGCATGCGCGACCCCTCAGGCCTGAAAAACGCGCCATCCCGAATATTGCCAACCGTACAAGCAGCTTTCAATCGGAAAAACCGAAGGAACACTGCGGTTCACATTTGAAATTATTGCCTGCTTGCTCATGATTCTCAAGGTCGGATATCGCATCGGCTCAAAAAACAAGGCCGCCGCCTCATGGGTGAGAGGCGGCGGCCAGGAGATCCGATGGAAACCGCGTTAAATCAAACGCCGTCGAACTTGATGCCTTGCTTGGTCACCACGTTTTTCATCTTGTCCAGTTCAGCCTTGATCTCCGCAGCATGTTCCGCGGGTGTATTGCCTACCGGCTCGGCTCCCTGCTGCTTCAGGCGCTCCTTGACCTCCGGCATGTTCAACACTTTTACAGCCGCCGTATTGAGCTTCTTGATGATGTCCTCAGGCGTCTTCGGCGGTGCGACGAGGCCGTACCAAGCGGGATCGTTCACCTGTTTCAGGCCGAGTTCGGCAAACGTCGGGACGTTCGGCAGCGCATCAAGCCGCTTGTTCCATGCGATGGCAAGGGGACGCAGCTTGCCTGACTGGATGTGCGACATCGACGAAGGCAGGTTGTCGAACATCATGTCAACCTGGCCACCGAGGAGGTCATTCAGCGCGGGACCGGCGCCACGGTAAGGAATGTGCAGAATGAACGTACCCGTCGATGCCTTGAACTGCTCACCCACCATATGCTGGATGCTGCAGGTACCCGAGGTGGCGTAGTTCAGCTTGCCTGGGTTCTTTTTCACCTGGTCGAGGAACTGTTTGAAATCCTGTGCGGCAAACTTGGAATTCACGGTCAGCACATTAGGCGTCCGCGCCATGTTGGTGATCGGCGCGAAACCGGAGATCGGGTCGTAGCCCAGCTTGGGATTGCATGCGGCATTGACAGCATGCGTCGAAACGGTCGAAACGCCGATGGTGTATCCGTCCGGCGCGGCTTTGGAAATGGCTGCTGCCCCGATACTGCCGCCGCCGCCACCGCGATTTTCCACGATGACTGCCTGGCCGAGTTCCTTGCCCAGTTTGTCCGCAACAATGCGCGCAACGATGTCAGTCGTACCGCCTGGGGCAAACGGAACAATCAGGGTAATGGGCTTGCTGGGAAAATTATCTGCGTGCGCCGAGGCAGCAAAGGCAAGACCCGATACGAGTGCGCACACCAGCTTGTTCAACTTCATGTTTTATCTCCTCAACCTATTGGATCAGGACGGCGTCGATACCGTCAGTTAGATGATGCACATCCCCTTTTGCATTCTCCGTGCCAATGGTACCAGCACATGCAAATTGTTGATTTTATGCAGATTTCTCTGGAAATTCTTGTCTTGAAATTGTGAAAAGCCAGAATCCGAAGTCCGGGGATTCCGGATATTCGCGCCCTACCTGCCGGAATACGCAGACGCTTCGCGGTACACCTCGGCGAGCAGGTCCTTGCCGATGCGGGGCTCCATCTCCTTGTGTACGCTCACCAGCGCACGCCGCCATTCTTCCCTTTCCTTTTCGGACAGGACGTAGATCGAGGTCTTGCCGGATTTACGGATCGCCTCCATCGCTTCCTCGTTTTCCTTCTGCGCGATCGCGTTTGCGTATTTGGTCGCCTCCTTCATCGCCCCCTCGAGCGCCGTTCGGACGCCGGACGGCAACCCATCCCAGAATTTCTTGTTGACGATGACGGCGTAGCCAAGGTACCCGTGATTGGAGACGGTGAGATGGCGCTGCAATTCATGCATGCGCTGTGTGTAGAAGTTGGACGGAGGATTTTCCGTCCCGTCGACGACGCCGCTTTGCAGCGCCTGGTACACCTCGTTGAAAGACAGCGCTTGGGGACTGGCCCCCAAGGCACGCATCTGGGCATCGAGGACTTTCGACGGCTGGATGCGCATCTTCATCCCCTTGAAATCGGCGGGCGTGCGGAGCGGCTTGTTCGATGACATGACCTTGAATCCGTTATCCCAGAACGCAAGACCGGTGATTCCCTTCGTCTCGAGCTTCTTGAGCAAGCTCTGCCCAACCGGTCCCTCCGTGACCCGGTAGAGCACCTCCTTGGTGGGGAAAATGTACGGAAGGTCGAACACCTCGAACTCGCGCACACCGAGAGGACCGAACTTGGCGAGCGACGGTGCGAGCATCTGGACGGCGCCCAGTTGCAGGGCCTCCAGCTCTTCCTTGTCCTTGTAGAGCTGGTTGTTGGGATAGACGTCAATGCGAACCCGGCCGCCGGTCGCCTTTTCAGCAAGCTGCTTGAACCGTTCTGCGGCCTTGCCCTTGGGCGTGTCGCTGGCGACAACGTGGCTGAACTTGATGACGATCGGCGCCTGTGCCGGTGCCTGCGCGTGTGCACAGTAACTTGCAAGAACGACAGGAACTGCGAGAAACCATGCGGCCAGTTTCATGGGGATTCCACGCTCAAGATAGGGATAGACTTCTGGTTGGAACATTGTCAATGTGCCGCTTGGCCGCTACAACTGTGGATAACCACAATCAAGAAGCATCAACGCCGGTTGACAGTGGGCTACACTGCAACCTTGGCGATGTACCCTCCAACCTTCCGGACGGCGCCTACGCTAACACGCCTGATCATGCTTAACAAACAACTTGCATCGCTATTCAGCCTCGGATTCCCTGGGCGCAGGCGCATCTGGCACTGGCTGGTTCCGATGCTGCTGGTACTGCTGTTCGTCTCGACCATGCTGTGGCTCCCATGGCAGGCGCAACAGATGGAGGCGAACGAGCGCCAGGAACAGCTGATCGCGGACACCCTGTGGGTGGAACAAACCATCCGCTTCCAGCTGGATCGCAACGAAGACAGTATCCGGCTGATCGGTAACGAAATCAGCACGGGCTACCTGTCGGGCAAGCGCCTGCAAGACCGCATGGCGATCCTGATTCGCAACAATCGGGAACTGAACCGCATCGTCTGGTTCGACCCGCACGGCAAGACGGTCGTATCCACAGACGATGCATCGGTGGCGTTGACGGACCTCTCATCGAGTTCGCGCATCACCGCCGAACGTGCGCGCGCCACCAAGACGCCGCAGTACAGCCAGCCTGCGCCGCCGCCTGGCCTGAACGGTCCGATGCTCATGGATTATCACGTGCCGCTCTACCTTGGCGAGCAGTACCTCGGCAGCCTGGTAGCTAGCTACTCGGTCACCAGTATCCTGGATGAAATGGTGCCCTGGTGGTTCGCGCAAGATAACGAGATCGTGCTTACCGACGGCGATGACAACGTCATCGCGCGGCGCGCGGCGGGCGGCCCGGGGCGAAACGTCTATACCCACAGCCGGGCACTGGAAGTGCCGTACGCCAGCCTCACCCTGCGCACCAACAGCGTCAAGAGCGCGCCGAAGCTGCTGCCCAACCTCCTGGTCGGCTCGGTCATCGCCCTTTCGGTGGGACTGATCTGGAGCCTGATCGCCCTATGGCGCGACATCAACCGCCGTCTCGCGGCGGAAGGCGCCCTGCGACAGCAGGTGGTGTTTCGAACCGCCATGGAAAACTCGCTGATGACAGGCCTGCGGGCACGCGACCTGGAGGGACGTATTACCTATGTCAATCCGGCGTTCTGCGACATGGTCGGCATCCCGGCGGAGGAACTGATCGGCAAGGCGCCGCCGATGCCTTACTGGGCGCCGGAAGCGATGGATGAGTACAAGCAGCGTTTCACCCAGGTGCTGGCCGGTACGGTGACGCCGCAGTTCGAGACCATTTTCCAGCGCTCGACCGGAGAGCGTTTTCCTGTCCTGATCTTTGAATCGCCGCTGGTGGACGACAGCGGCAAGCAGACCGGCTGGATGGGCTCCATCCTCGACATTTCCGATCGCAAGCGTGTGGAAGACCTGAACCGGCGCCAGCAGGAGAAGCTCCAGGCCAGCGCGCGCCTGGCCACGATGGGTGAAATCGCATCGACCCTGGCGCACGAACTCAACCAGCCCCTGGCGGCGATCTCGAGCTATACGACCGGAGCGCTGAACCTGATCGAAAACAGCGTGGCGAAGGGAATCCGGTTCGACCCCGAAGTCCTGAAACCGGCACTGGAACGCGCCAGTACCCAGGCGCAGCGGGCCGGGCATATTATCCGCAGCGTCCACACCTTCGTGAAACGGCGCGAACCGAGCCGCGAACCAATCGCCGTGCAATCGCTGATCGACAGCGTGATTCCTCTCGTGGAGTTGCAGGCCCGCCAGTTCTTCGTGGCGATACAAGTGAACGTTGTTCCGCACCTGCCCGCTGTCCTGGCCGATCGCGTCATGCTCGAGCAAGTGCTGCTCAACCTGACCCGCAATGCAATCGAGGCAATGCAGGACGTGGAACCCGAACGGCGCATCCTGCGCATCACCGCAGAGCAGGACGTCGATTCCGGCGCGCAAGGCAGCGTGGTGATCTCCGTGATCGACCAGGGTCACGGCATTCCCCAGGAAGTCGCGGAGCGGCTGTTCTCGCCCTTCTTCTCCACCAAAGCAGAGGGGATGGGGATGGGCCTGAACATTTGCAGGACGACCGTGGAGTTCCACGGCGGGACCCTGGTACACGCGAATAATCCCGGCGGCGGAACCATCTTCCGGTTTTCGCTGCCAGTTCTGACAGACACTGTGGCTGAAGTCGCACCTGCGGAACTCAAATAGATTCAACTAAGCTGCTCGAAACTGGCTTTGCCGCGCGACAACTCACTATAATGCAAACAAAACGGGCGGCTGAACACGTCCGCGGACGAGGAGACAGCATGCTGCACATCGTTGATGACGAAGAGGTAATACGCGATTCGCTGACGTGGCTCGCGCGCTCACGCGCCATCGAAACCAGTATTTACGAGAGCGGTACCGCCTTCCTTGCCGCCCTGGAAGCGCAGAAGGAATTTGACCCGCAAGGCGAATGCATCCTGCTCGATGTCCGCATGCCGGACATGAGCGGCGCCGCCCTGTTTGACGTCCTTTCCACGCGCGGCCTGACGCGCCGCCTGCCCGTCATTTTCCTGACCGGGCATGGCGACGTGCCCATGGCAGTGGATACCCTCAAACGCGGGGCGTTCGACTTCTTCGAGAAGCCGTTCAACGACAACAAGCTGATGGATCGCGTCGAGGAAGCCTTGGCGGCGTCGCGTGACGCCGGCGCAGCGGCTGAAGTGCATACGCGCCTTGCGACGCTTTCCATCCGCGAGCGTGAAGTGCTCGACCTCATTCTTGCCGGAAAAATGAACAAGGTAATCGCCGACGAGCTCGGTATCAGCATGCGTACGGTGGAAGTGCACCGCGCGCACATCTTCGACAAGATGAATGTGAAGACCGCAGTCGAACTGGCCCGGCTCCTCAAGTAACGCATCAGCAACATTCCGGACGGCGCAAAGGCGGAATACTCGGTAAGATTGCCTGTTTTTCACCGAAAACCTGCCTTGTTCCATGTCGATCGCCACCATCCTCTTTCCCGACTTTGCGCTGATTCTGCTCGGCTTCCTGCTGATGCGCTTCACGGACTGGGGACAGCAATTCTGGAGCGGGCTGGAAAAGCTGATCTACTACTTCCTTTTCCCGGCGCTCCTGTTTTACACCACGTCGCGCACGCCTTTTGACTTTGGCACGACGGGAAAAATGCTGCAGGTGGCGCTGATCGGCGTCGCATGCGGCATCGCTCTTGGCTGGTTGGCCAAGCCGCTTTTCCGAAGCCCGCACATGATGTTCGAATCGGGCGTCCAGACGGCCTTCCGTTTCAACTCCTACATCGCGCTTGCCATCGCATCGCGGCTTGCGGGAGAGGAAGGCACCTCCCTGATGGCGCTGATCATCGGCTTCGCCGTCCCGATCTGCAATATGGCCGCGGTCCATGCGCTCGTCCATCGCGGCGGTGGCTTGTTGCAGGAGCTGGCGAAGAATCCGCTTTTAATGGCAACCGCGGCAGGTATGACCTTCAACCTGCTTGGCTTGCAAGTGCCGGAAGTGATTGGCGCCACGCTGTCGCGGATGTCGAATGCCTCTATCGCCGTCGGCCTGCTGACGGTCGGAGCCGGGCTACGCCTCTCCGGGTTGCATGAGGCGAAGGGACTGGCGATCTACTTCCTCGCGGTAAAGCTCCTGGCTCTGCCAGCGATCGGATACGTTCTCGGCCGCTGGATGAATTTGCCACCGATGCAGCTGCAGATCGCCGTCGCTTTTTGCGCCCTTCCCACTGCGTCCAGCGCGTATGTGCTGGCCGCGCGCATGGGGGGAAATGGCCCGTTCGTGGCATTCCTGATTTCGGCGGGAACCGTGCTTTCCGTATTTACCATCCCGGTATGGCTGGCGCTCGCGCGTTGATCAACGGTGCTGCGCGAGCGCCCATTCGACATGCTCGCGCACCATTTCCGATGGATGCGTTAATCGCGCAGACAATCCCGCAACGATCGCCGCGTCGCCGGGACACTGCACGGCCGCGTTGCCCAGGCCGACCGCCAGGTTGCGCAACCAGCGCTCATGCCCGATGCGGCGGATCGGACTTCCCTCCAGCCTCTGGTTGAAGTCGCCCTCTTCCCAGGCGAACAGTTCAACCATCGTCGCGTTGTCCAAACCGTTTCGGACATCGAAATCCGGCACCGTTGAACGCTGCGCAAACTTGTTCCACGGACAAACAACCTGGCAATCGTCGCAGCCGTACACGCGATTGCCGATCAGCGGACGCAGCTCAAGAGGGATCGCGCCCTTCAGCTCGATGGTCAGGTAGGAAATGCAGCGTCGTGCGTCGAGCTTGAACGGCGCAAGTATCGCCTGCGTCGGGCAAATGTCAATGCAAGCCCGGCATTGACCGCAGTGCGGCTCGCTCGGCTGATCGACGGGCAGGGGCAGGTCGGTGAACAATTCGCCGAGGAAGAACATCGACCCCGCTTCGCGGTTGAGCAACAGGGTGTGCTTGCCGCGCCAGCCGATACCGGATTTTTCCGCGATGGCCTCCTCCATCACCGGTGCCGAATCCGTGAATACGCGATAGCCGAATTCGCCAATCTCCAGCCGGATCTTGTCCGCCAGCTGCTGCAGCCGGGCACGCAACACCTTGTGATAGTCGCGTCCGCGCGCATAGATCGAAATCATCGCCTGCCGCGGATCACGCGCACGGCGCTCTTCGGCTTCGCGCCAGTCGGCGGCCCCTTCCCGCGGAAGATAATTCATGCGCGCGGTGATGACACGGACGGTCCCCGGAACCAGTTCCGCCGGGCGAGCGCGCTTCATCCCGTGCGCTGCCATATAATCCATCTCGCCGTGGAAACCGGCATCCAGCCATGCCCGCAGGCCGGCTTCGGCGTGCCGCAGGTCGACATCGGCGATACCGATCTCGGCAAAACCGAGCTCTCGCCCCCATGCCTTGATGGCCAGCGCGAGCGTGGACAGGTTGTTATCAGAAACAGTCATGACAGGCGGGATTTCCCGGTATTTCGGGAAACGGTCGCGAAAAAACACCAAAGAAGCCATTTTACGAGATGCAGCACTTCCAGACTCACTTGCATGACGAAGCCGGGACGGCGGCGCTCGGCGCGTCACTTGCGCGCGCCCTGGCGCCTGGCCTGACAATTTACCTGCACGGCGACCTCGGCGCTGGCAAAACCGCGCTTACCCGCGCCATGCTGCACGCCGCCGGCCACGAAGGACACGTGAAGAGTCCGACTTATACCCTGGCGGAGCCTTACACGGTCCGGGTGGGTGGGCATCCGGTAGAAATCATTCATTTCGACCTCTATCGCCTTGCCAGTCCGGAGGAATTCCTCGACGCCGGCTTTCGTGAGCATTTCAATGAAACCACGATTTGCATCGTCGAATGGCCGGAAAAAGCCGCCGGGGTGTTGCCCGCGCCAGACATAAAAGTGCTTTTAAGCATCTCCGGGGACGGTCGTGATATAGAATTGCAAGGGTTGACCGACCAGGGTAGTCAATGCCTCGACCGTCTGAAATTCGCGCCAAATCTGTGACCTCAGGAACCCGCCGTACCATTATCAAAGCCGGCGGCACCCTCCTTCTCTCCGTTTTTGCCCCCTTGCCTTCCCACGCGGCCCAGATTTTGGCCGTGCGCGTCTGGCCGGCCGAAGACTACACCCGCGTCACGCTGGAGAACGACACCAACCTGAAAACCAGCCACTTCATCGTCAAGGACCCGGAACGGCTGGTGGTCGATATCGAGGGCCTCGAGCTCAACCCGACCCTGAAGGAGCTGGTCGCGAAGATCCAGCCGAACGACCCCTACATCAAGCAGGTCCGCGTCGGGCAGAACCGTCCGAACGTGGTGCGCCTGGTGTTCGACCTCAAGGAAGAGGTCAACCCGCAGGTTTTCACGCTCGTTCCTGTCGGCGAGTACCGTCACCGCCTGATTTTCGACCTCTACCCAGTCAATCCGCCCGACCCGATCCTGGCAATGATCCAGAAGGGCGAATGGAACAAGCCCGCGGAGATCAAGCCCCCTGTAGCGGAAGCCAAGCCAGAACCGCCGCCCGCCCAGCCGGAAGTGCAACCCGCAAAGGTCGAGGTAAGGGAAGACAAGGCGCCGACGCTCACGCGCATGATCACCATCGCGCTCGACCCTGGGCACGGCGGCGAAGATCCGGGTGCCGTCGGCCGCGCGGGCAGCCGCGAGAAGGACGTCGTCCTCGCGATTGCGAAACGCCTCAAGGGCAAGATCGAAAACCAGCCCAACATGCGCGTGATGCTCACCCGCGACGGAGATTATTTCGTGCCGCTCCATGTGCGCGTGCAGAAGGCGCGCAAGGTCCAGGCCGACCTGTTCGTTTCCATCCATGCGGACGCATGGGTCGAGACGACTGCACGCGGCTCTTCCGTGTTCGTCCTGTCCGAAAAAGGCGCCTCGTCCACGGCCGCCCGCTGGCTCGCCAACAAGGAAAACGCCGCTGACCTGATCGGCGGCGTCAACATCAAGTCGCACGACCGCCAACTGGCGCACGTGCTGCTCGACCTGTCGACCACGGCACAGATCAATGACAGCCTGAAGGTTGGCAAAGCCGTCCTCAATGAAATCGGCGGCATCAACCGCCTTCACAAGAATGCGGTCGAACAGGCCGGCTTTGCCGTTCTCAAGGCTCCGGATATTCCCAGCATCCTGATCGAAACCGCATTCATCTCCAATCCCGAAGAAGAAGCCAAACTGACCGACGATGCCTACCAGGAACAGATGGCTGATGCCGTCCTCAAGGGCATCAGGAAGTACTTCGCAAAGAATCCCCCCCTTGCGAAGAACCGCATGACCTGAGTGTTTGCCGGCGTATTGCGACCGCGTTGCGCGCTTGCCGCACGTGCAAGAGGACGATTGAAGTGGCAACTCAATAAGTATTAATACGAAGGTGTTCCAGTCCGCGAACTGCGTTTAATATAGATTCAAAGCAACAAAGTACCGTCAGAGTACGAACTGCGCGCCGACGTATTGCACGTGCGCGCCAGAGGGCACCAGGTTCCGGATTGCACAAGGTTGATCGTGTATATCCCCGCGAGCCTGCTTGTCAGTCTTATCCCGCAGCGCATCAGAAGCATTTGCAGCACATTCCCGTTAATCGGGGGGGACACATGAAAATTCGCAATCTCAACATCGGCACGCGCCTGGGCTTCGGTTTCGGCCTGGTGCTGGTACTCCTGGTCGTCCTGGCCATCGCCAGCCTTTCGCGCATGTCGACCATCCATCGCAGCCTGGAAAAGGTCATCAACGAGAACAATGTAGTCATCAAGGAATTGAACGACATGCGGCAGGCCGTCATGCTGGTTGCCGTCGCAGTGCGCAATGTCTCGGTGATGACCAACGAGGACGAAGTCACTGCCGAAATCAAGCAGATCAGCAGTGCCAATGCCGAGTATCAGGACAGCGCGGCGGCGCTTGGAAAACTCATGACCGACGGCGCAGGCAAGGCTGCGCTGGCGAAAATCGCAGCCGCGCAAGCGGCAACCGCACCCGGCGTGGAGAAGGCGACGATGCTCGCGAAAAAACAGGGGGACGTAATTCCCGTCCTGCTCAGCAGCGTGGTTCCGCACCAGCGCGCCTGGCTTGAAGCCATCGATGAGATGATCGCGCAACAACAGAAGCTGGCCATGGCGACCTCGGCCGAAGCGGACAGCATTTACGACAACGCCCGTCTGCTCACAATCGCACTGGCTGGCGTCGCGCTTGCAGTCGGCGCATTTGTCGCCTGGTTTGTCACCCGCAGTATCGTCGCGCCCTTGCAGGCCGCGGTGCATGTTGCCCGTCGCGTGGCGGACGGCGACCTGACGACAAGAGTGGTGGCCGAATCGCAGGATGAAACCGGCCAGTTGCTGGCGGCCTTGCGCGACATGAATGAAAGCCTTGTCCGCATCGTCGGCGAAGTCCGTGCGGGCACTGACACGATCACGATTGCCTCGAATGAAATCGCGCACGGCAACATGGACCTTTCCTCGCGCACCGAGGACCAGGCGAGCTCGCTGCAGATGACCGCCTCCTCCATGGAGGAACTGACCTCCACCGTGAAGCACAATGCGGACAACGCGGCACAAGCAAACAAGCTCGCCACGACAGCGTCGGAAGTTGCCGTCAAGGGCGGCACCGTGGTGTCGCAGGTCGTCGAAACCATGGGTTCGATCAATGAATCGGCGAAGAAGATCGTTGACATCATCGGCGTCATTGACGGCATCGCCTTCCAGACCAATATCCTTGCATTGAATGCGGCCGTCGAAGCGGCCCGCGCCGGCGAACAGGGACGCGGGTTTGCCGTGGTGGCATCGGAAGTACGCAGCCTCGCCCAGCGTTCCGCCGCCGCGGCAAAGGAAATCAAGGCCCTCATCAGCGACTCTGTCGAGAAGGTAGGCGTCGGCGCCAAGCTGGTCGATCAGGCCGGGACAACAATGGACGAGGTGGTCTCCAGCGTTCGCCACGTAACCGACATCATCAGCGAGATCGCCGCCGCCAGCAGCGAGCAAACCGCGGGCATTGAACAGATCAACCAGGCCATCATTCAGATGGACAACGTTACCCAGCAAAATGCCGCCCTGGTGGAGGAAGCCGCCGCAGCAGCAGGTTCCATGCAGGAACAGGCTCGCAACCTGTCGACAGTGGTCAGTGTGTTCAAACTTCATGACAGCCAGGCACCAATGATGCAGGCGCCCCTGAGGCAGGTGGTCCCGCCAAAGCCGGCCCCCATGCAGAAAGAAACGAAGCCCGGGCTACCTGCCCGCGCCCCGCGCGCCAAAATCCTGCCGTCCCATTCTGTCAAAGCAGGACCGGATAGCGCCGACTGGGAAGAGTTCTAACTGGCCGGCGCCGCAACCGGCGCGTGGTTCGCGCCACGCTTTCCTGATACCGGTCACCTTTTACCGCAATGCGGTATCGCAAACTGCGCGAGAGTCTGCTAATCTCTTTATTGCAGTAGGGAAATCTCCTGCTTTACCCGGCGCTAAATTCGACATGCCGGGCCGCTCGATGAAAGGGACAAGGATCATGATGCAGACAACTGCCGCCACGGCATCGGAAACAGCCGACGATATTGCAGCACGTGAATTTCTGGCCTTCACACTGGGCAAGGAAGAGTACGGGATCCACATCCTGAAGGTGCAGGAACTGCGCGGATACGAAGAGCCGACACGCATCGCGAATGCGCCCGACTTCATCAAAGGTGTCGTCAACCTGCGCGGCATCATCGTGCCCATCGTCGACATGCGTATCAAGTTCAATCTTGGCACGCCGACCTACGACCAATTCACGGTCGTCATCATTCTCAACATCAATGGCCGGGTTGTGGGCATGGTCGTGGACAGCGTCTCGGACGTGATCACACTTTCTCCCGACCAGGTCAAGCCAGCGCCCGAAATGGGAACCGCACTCAACACCGACTACCTGATCGGCCTCGGCACAGTCGACCAGCGCATGCTGATCCTTGTCGATATCGACAAGCTGATGTCGAGCGCGGAAATGGGCCTGATCGAGAATATCGCCAGGTAAGCAGCGGGAATTGCACAAAAAAGAAGCCGCTGACACGCGGCTTCTTTTGTTTCTAGCGCCGGCTACCCGCCAATCGCTGATACACCTTCCACAAACCGCCCAGTGCTACGGGAATCACCGCCGCCCCGACCCCGACAATGACAATCGTGTTGAGGTGATCACGGATGATGGGAATGTTGCCGAAGAAGTACCCTGCCACAACCAGTCCGACCACCCAAAGCAGCGCACCGACGATGTTGAAGAACTGGAATTTGGCGAACGTCATCGCCGACACACCGGCGACAAACGGCGCAAACGTGCGCACGACGGGGACGAAACGCGCGAGGATGATCGTCTTGCCGCCATGGTTTTCGTAGAACGCGTGCGTCTTGCGCAAGGCATCCTTGTCCAGCCAGCGGTAATCATGGGTAAAGACCTTCTGCCCGATCGCCCGCCCGATCCAGTAGTTGACGGTATTTCCCGTCACTGCGGCGATCACGAGCAAGCTCATCAGCAGCCACTCGTTCATCGCACCCGTCGCGCAGAACGCACCGGCAATGAACAGCAGGGAGTCACCTGGCAGGAACGGCAGCACGACCAGCCCGGTTTCGCAAAACACGATCGCAAACAATACGACGTACACCATCGTGCCGTACTCGGCGATGAAGGTGCCGAGGTATTTGTCGACATGCAGGATCATGTCGAAGAATTGCAGGAAATCCATACGTGCTCCACTTTCTGACCGGCGAATCATACACCACGGTTTTTCCCCGGATTAAGAGATGGAACAAACATTTACAGCGTCCGGGCGCCTCCTTCCGCAGCGTTATAATTCCCGCATGAATGCTCCACACATCCCGCCCCGCCCGATCCAGGCACTTCCCGACCACCTGATTTCCCAGATCGCCGCCGGCGAAGTCGTCGACCGGCCCTCCGCCGTCGTCAAGGAATTGTTGGAAAACGCACTAGATGCAGGCGCGACGCAGGTCACGGTCCGTCTGGAGGAAGGCGGAGTCAAACGCATTGCCATTACTGACAATGGACGCGGCATTCCGCCTGTGCAAATGCCGTTGGCGCTGGCACGCCACGCGACCTCCAAGATCGCGTCGCTCGACGATCTTGAAAATGTGGGGACGCTCGGATTTCGCGGGGAAGCCCTCGCCTCCATCGCCTCGGTGGCGCAACTGACCTTGACCTCGCGCACAGCGCAGGAACCGCACGCCTGGGAAATTTCCGGCAACCATGAAGCGCAAGTCATGCCCTCGTCCGGCGCACTGGGAACGACCATCGACGTGCGTGATTTGTATTTCAATACCCCGGCACGGCGAAAGTTTCTCAAGTCCGAACAGACCGAATTCGGCCACTGCGCGGAAGTGGTCCGCCGCATCGCGCTATCGCGTCCCGATGTCGCCTTCTCTCTGTCGCACAACGGCAAGACGATCGACCACTGGAACGTCAGCGCGGTGGACAAGCGCAGCGCGCATATCCTCGGCAATGAATTTGCAGGCGCCCGACTGCAACTGGACGAGTCCGCCGGCCCGTTGCGGCTGCACGGCTTTGTCGGCCTGCCAACGGCAGCACGCGCCCGGGCGGATTCACAGTATTTTTATGTCAACGGCCGCTTCGTCCGCGACAAGCTGTTGACGCATGCGGTACGTGCGGCCTACCAGGACGTGCTGCACGGTGACCGCTACCCGTCGTATGTGCTCGGCCTCGACCTCGATCCTGCACTGGTGGATGTAAACGTGCACCCTTCGAAGATCGAGGTGCGCTTCCGCGACAGCCGCGCCGTGCACCAGTTTGTCTTCCATGCCATCAGCCGCACGCTGGCACAGACGGCGCCGGGCACCGTGGACGAAAGCGCAGCACCGGTCGTATCGTCTTCCGCCGCATTGCCATGGATCCGCGAGCAGCGGCAGACATCGTTCGGCATGCAGTTCTCGTCAGGTTTAGGTGTCGCCCAGACGACGGCGGATTACGGCGCGCTGTTTTCAGCGTCCGCGCCGTCACAGCCGGCAGCACCGCAGCCGCAGTTTTCGACGCCATCGATACAAGCCTTGCCCGATGAAGAATTCCCGCTCGGCTTCGCTCTCGCGCAATTGCACGGAATTTACGTACTCGCCCAGAACGTAAAAGGGCTGGTGCTGGTCGACATGCATGCGGCGCACGAGCGCATCCTGTATGAGCAGCTCAAGAACGCACTTGATGCCGATGCATTGCAGGTACAACCGCTGCTGATCCCTGTCACCTTCCATGCCGATCCGGTCGAAGTCGGTACCGCCGAAGAAAACCCCGACGCACTGAAATCGCTTGGCTTCGACGTTAGTGCCCTGTCGCCAACCACGCTGGCCGTGCGCGCCATTCCGGCTTTGCTAAAGAACGCGGATGCGCAAAGCCTCGCCCGCGATGTGCTGCGTGATCTGCGTGAATTCGGCGGCTCGCGCGTGCTGCTTGAGCGGCGCAATGAAATGTTGGGAACACTGGCCTGCCATACTGCGGTTCGCGCCAACCGCGCGCTGACCTTACCCGAAATGAATGCCCTGCTCCGCCAGATGGAAGCGACCGAACGCGCCGACCAGTGCAATCACGGCCGCCCGACCTGGGTGCAGCTCGCACTTGGCGACCTCGACAAGTTGTTCCTGCGCGGGCAATAACACAGTGAGCACGCCTGCAAAGCCGCTTGCCGTGGCGATCATGGGCCCGACCGCGTCGGGCAAGACGGCCGCCGCACTGGAGATCGCGCGCCACATCCCCTCCGAGATCATTTCGGTCGATTCTGCTCTGGTCTACCGTGGCATGGACATCGGCACGGCCAAGCCAACGCCGGAAGAGCGTGCAGCCGTGCCGCATCACCTGATCGACATCCTCGACCCGCTCGAGGCCTATTCGGCCATGCAGTTCCGGCAGGATGCGCTGCGGCTGGTGGATGACATCGCGCGGCGCGGCCGATTGCCGCTGCTGGTCGGCGGGACCATGCTATATTTCAAGGTGCTGCGTGACGGGCTGGATGCGCTACCGGAAGCGGATCCGGAGATTCGCGCTCGCTTGGACGCTGAAGCCGCAGTAATCGGTGTGCCGGGCCTGCACGCCCGCTTGGCGACAGTGGATCCCGAAACCGCATCGCGCCTCAAGCCCAACGATTCGCAGCGCATCCAGCGCGCACTCGAAATCCACGAACTGACTGGACAACCCATGTCGCAATTGCTGTCCGGCGCATCGAAGGAACCACTGCCCTTCGAACTGCTGGCCATCTCGCTGGAGCCATCGGACCGTAGCGTATTGCATGCGCGGATTGCTGCTCGCTTTGACGCCATGCTGGCCGGAGGCGGCTTGCTTGATGAAGTAACAAGACTGCGTTCACGCGGCGACCTGCACCTCGGCTTGCCCTCGATGCGCTGCGTAGGCTACCGACAGGCGTGGGAATTCCTTGACGGCACGGTGGATCACGCAACCATGCGCGACAAGGGAATCGCCGCGACAAGGCAGCTCGCAAAGCGGCAGCTGACCTGGTTACGTGGCATGCCGGACCGGCATGTCGTCGATTGCCTCGCCCAAGATGCTGCCGCACAGGTACTGCAGCTTGTAAAAACGGCCAGGGGCCTCCTCGGTTAAATTTTTTCTGCCGGCAACGCTCACGGATGTTGACAAGCGTTACGGGCCACGACATAATCTAGGGCTCTTTTCTGGTGATATAGCTCAGCTGGTTAGAGCACAGCACTCATAATGCTGGGGTCGGTGGTTCAAGTCCACCTATCACCACCAAATACCGATGGGTTACGGGTCCGCTCGTAACCCATTTTGTTTTGGGCGACATGAAAAGGCCTTTCCCCCGCCATGGGGAGAAAACAGGCCGAGTGGTATAATTCGCGCGCCCCCGATGCACTATTTTCAATGGTCGCGGGCCCCGCGCCTGCGGGACGTGCCGGAACCTGTTCCACCATGCGTCCCGGCGGATTCCAATCTTGTTCGCTGCCGCGCAGCGTTTCGACGAAACGGGGTATGAGATGTGGCGTCGACCCTTCTTCACCATCTGCCTTTCCGCCGTTCTTTCCATGCCTGCATTGGCGTTCGAGCGCCCGTTCCCGGCGCCGACGAAACGCGGACAGATGACGCCCGGCGCGTACCCGGAAATCGCCATTGACGGCAAGCTGCGCAGGCTCGCTCCAGGCGCGCGCGTCTGGAACGAGAACAACCTGATCGAAATGCCTGCTGCATTGCGCGGCTCGGACCTGATCGTGAATTACACCGAAGACAGCCACAGCGAAATCGACCGCATCTGGATCCTGACGCCTGAAGAGGCGCGCCAGCCGGTCGCAAAGCAAATCAATCCCTTGCAACAATAGCCATGCCGAAAAAAGTATTCATCAAGACCTTCGGCTGCCAGATGAACGAGTACGACTCGGACAAGATGGCAGATGTCCTCAACATCTCCGAAGGCCTGGTCAAGACCGATACGCCGGAAGATGCCGACGTCATCCTGCTCAACACCTGCTCCGTGCGCGAGAAGGCGCAGGAGAAGGTTTTCTCCGACCTCGGCCGCCTGCGCGAGCTGAAGCTGTCCCGCCCGGACCTCGTGATCGGCGTCGGCGGTTGCGTAGCTTCGCAGGAAGGCGAAGCCATCATCAAGCGCGCGCCCTACGTCGACGTCGTGTTCGGCCCGCAAACACTGCATCGCCTGCCCGACCTCATCAGCAAACGCCGCGAAAGCGGCCGCTCGCAGGTCGACATCAGCTTCCCCGAGATCGAGAAGTTCGACCACCTGCCTCCGGCCAAGGTGGAAGGCGGCGTCGCCAACGTCTCGATCATGGAAGGCTGCAGCAAATACTGCAGCTATTGCGTCGTGCCCTACACGCGTGGCGAGGAAGTGTCGCGCCGCTTTGAAGACGTGCTGGCCGAAGTTGCGCTCATCGCCGAACAGGGCGTGAAAGAAGTCACGCTGCTCGGCCAGAACGTGAACGCGTATCGCGGGGCGATGGCTGACGGCGAGATCGCGGATTTCGCGCTGCTGATCGAATACATCGCGGAGATCCCCGGCATCGAGCGCATCCGCTTCGTAACCAGCCATCCGAAAGAATTCACGCAACGCCTGATCGACACCTATGCCAAGGTGCCGAAGCTGGCGAACCACCTCTACCTTCCGGCCCAGCACGGCTCCGACCGCATCCTGATGGCGATGAAGCGCGGCTATACCGCGCTTGAGTACAAGTCGGTGATCCGGCGCGTGCGCGAGGTCCGTCCCGACATCACGATCTCCAGCGATTTCATCGTCGGATTCCCGGGCGAGACGGAAGCGGATTTTGAAGCGATGATGAAATTCATCCAGGATGTCGGCTTCGACCGCAGCTTCAGTTTCCTGTTCAGCCCGCGTCCCGGCACGCCGGCCGCCAACCTGCACGACGACACGCCGCACGATGTGAAGCTGAAGCGCCTGCTGCGCCTGCAATCGACCATCGAGGAAAACGTGCGCCGCATCAACGACAGCATGGTCGGCAGCGTTCAGCGCATCATCGTGGAAGGGCCGACCACGAAGAATCCGAACGAGCTCCAGGGACGCACGGAAAACAACCGCGTGGTGAATTTCGACGGCGGCCCCAATGGCACCCGTCTCGTCGGGCAGATGCTTGACGTCAACATCGTGCACGCCTACCCGCATTCCCTGCGTGGAGAACTTGTCATCAAACAGTGAATCTCAGCGAGACCACAACCCATTTTGAAAACAAAAATTCCTGCTCAACCGCAACATTTCATCCCTGACCCGCTGGACAACAAGCGGCTCGCTCACCTGTGCGGGCCGATGGATGAAAACCTCCGCCAGATTTCCGCCGCACTCGACGTCACCATCTTCCGCCGTGGCGAGAAGTTCGTGATCAGCGGCGCCAACGCGCCGCGCGCGGTCGAACTGCTGGAAAATTTCTACCAGATCGCCGAAAAGGCGATCTCCATCGAGGACATCCAGCTCGCTCTGGTCGAGCAACGCGCCGTCACACAGGTCAATGGCGAGGCGAAGGAAGAAATCGTTGAAGACGCCGAAGAAGCCATTCCTGCCCTGAAGACGCGCCGCCATGATTTGCGCGGACGCACGCCTCACCAGAGCCAGTACATCAAGGCCATCCTCGAACACGACGTCACTTTCGGTGTCGGGCCCGCCGGCACAGGCAAGACCTACCTCGCCGTCGCTTGCGCCGTCGACGCGCTGGAGCGCGACGCGGTCAAACGTATCGTTCTCACCCGCCCTGCCGTCGAAGCAGGCGAACGCCTCGGCTTTCTGCCCGGCGACCTGGCGCAGAAGGTCGATCCCTACCTGCGTCCGCTGTACGACGCGCTGTACGACCTGCTCGGCTTTGACAAGGTACAGAAGCTGTTCGAGAAACAGGTGATCGAAATCGCGCCGCTGGCCTACATGCGCGGACGGACGCTGAATCATTCCTTCATCATCCTCGACGAAGCGCAGAACACGACGCCGGAACAGATGAAGATGTTCCTGACGCGCATCGGTTTCGGCAGCAAGGCCGTCGTCACCGGCGACGTGACGCAGATCGACCTGCAGCGCACGCAGAAGAGCGGTCTGGTCGATGCCGTCCAGATCCTGCGCAATGTGCGCGGCATCGCCTTCACCCACTTCACCAGTGCCGACGTCGTGCGCCATCCCCTGGTCGCACGCATCGTCGATGCCTACGACGCCTCCGGATCCGCCAAGAGCGCAGCCGCACGACATGCCGCAAAAAAATAAACTATCCCTGTCCGTCCAGTATCCCGATCCCCGCCTGAAAGAATCCATTACCCGCAGCAAGCTGCAGCAATGGATCCAGGCGGCCCTGTTCGCTCCGGCGGAACTGACGATTCGCTTTGTCGATGCAGAAGAAGGCAGGACGCTCAACCGCGAGTACCGCGGCAAGGACTACGCGACCAATGTGCTGACGTTCGCCTATACCGAAGACGAAGACAGCGAAACCACCCAGGCGGACATCATCCTCTGCACGGATGTGCTGCAGCGCGAGGCTGAGGAGCAGAAGAAAACCGTGGAGGCGCATACCGCCCACCTCGTAGTGCACGGCGTGCTGCATGCGCAGGGATACGACCACGAAACCGACGAGGAAGCCACCGAAATGGAAGCGCTGGAAGTTGAAATTCTTGCAAGCCTCGGTGAGGCGAACCCGTACGCTGATCGTTAAATTTTGAGCAAGTTGCCGGTTGGACTTCTGGGTTCGAACCGGCATTTGTTGTATGCTTATATCCACCCCAACAACGGCTTCCCGCCATATGCAAGATCACCCTAGTGGTGCCAAATTCCTTGACACCAAGCCGCAGCGTTCCCTTTTCGAGCGCCTGACCGCACTGATTTCCCCTGAGCCTGAAAATCGCGAAGAACTCCTGAAGATCCTGCAGGAGGCGCATGAGCGCAACCTGATCGACGCCGATGCGCTGTCGATGATCGAAGGCGTGTTCCAGGTGTCCGACCTGTCCGCGCGCGACATCATGGTGCCTCGTCCGCAAATGGACGTGATCGACATCAACAAGCCGATCGAGGAATGGTTGCCGCTCGTGCTGCAGACCGCGCACTCCCGCTTTCCGGCAGTGGACGGCGATCGCGACAAGGTGGTCGGCATCCTGTTGGCGAAGGACTTGCTGCGCTATTACGCGGAGGAGTCGTTCGACGTGCGCGACATGCTGCGCCCGGCCGTGTTCATTCCCGAATCCAAACAGCTCAATGTGCTGCTGCGCGACTTCCGCGCCAACCGCAATCACATGGCGATCGTCGTCGACGAGTATGGCGGCGTCGCCGGCCTGCTCACCATCGAAGATGTGCTGGAGCAGATCGTCGGCGACATCGAGGACGAATACGATTACGACGAGGAAGAGGACAACATTCTGCCGGTGAACGACGGCGCGCGCGGCCTGCGCTGGCGCGTGAAGGCGCTGACCGAGATCGAGCAGTTCAACGAAGCACTGGGCACAAGCTTCTCTGATGAGGATGTCGATACCATCGGCGGCCTCGTCGCCAATCATCTCGGTCGCGTTCCACGCAAGGGCGACGTCTTCGATATCGACAACGTGCGCTTCGAGGTCCTGCGTGCGGATGCGCGCCAGGTCCATGTGCTGCTGGTCCAGAAACTGCAGGAGCCGAGCCTCGTCGTGGCGTCCTGAGAGACTGCGAACCCCTCAACAAAAACAACCACTGCGTGAACTTCAGCCTCCCGACGACTTCCCGATCGCCGCTGGTCTACCTTGTCGCCCTCATCGCGGGGGCGCTCAACGTATTCGCATTCGCGCCGTTCGGCCTGTGGCCAATCCAGATTGGCACGCTTGCACTGCTGTTCTGGCTGATGATGCGGGAGACCGGCTTCGCCCACGGCGCACTCCTTGGCTGGGCGTACGGGACAGGCTGGATTGTGGCCGGCGTGCACTGGCTGTATATCAGCATGCATCGCTATGGCGGCCTGCCGGGGTGGATGGCGGTCGTCGCCGTCATCCTGCTTGGTGTCGGGCTGTCTGTTTTTACTGCGCTTGGGACCGGGGCAGTCGCCGAAGCAAAAAAGCGTTGGGCAATTGCACCACCGGCTTTCCTGCTGCTGGTCATGCCGGGTGCCTGGACATTGGTTGAATGGACACGCGGCTGGATTTTCACCGGCTTCCCCTGGGTCAGCTCTGGCTATGCGCACACCGCTAGTCCGCTCGTAGGGTACGCACCCGTGATCGGGGTGTACGGCATCGCCCTGGTGTCGGCTGTCATTGCCGGCTGCCTTGCGCTGCTGCCATCCCGGAAAATCGCCATTGCGCTTGCAGTGCTCCTGTTCGCGGGCGGACTGGGCTTGCGAGGAATTGACTGGACGAAGCCGCACGGCAATCCGGTCACGGTCCGTCTCCTTCAGGGGAACGTCCCGCAGGAAATGAAGTTCATGCCGGGCCAGATTGAAGCCGCACTCTCCCTTTATCACGGGATGATCGTGGAAAAGCCGGCCGACCTGATCGCGACGCCCGAGACGGCGATCCCCCTTCTATCGACGCAATTGCCGCCGGATTACCTGCAACTCCTCGGCGATTTCTCCATGCGGTCGAAAAGCCATCTCGTCCTCGGCATTCCTGTAAGCGACGGTCCGCGGCTCTATGCCAACAGCGTACTCGGCATCGCACCAGACACTACAGCGATGTACCGCTACGACAAGCATCACCTTGTCCCCTTCGGCGAATTCATCCCACCGGGATTTCGCTGGTTCGTCGAGATGATGAAGATTCCGCTCGGCGATTTCAGCCGGGGTGCGCTGTTGCAGCCGCCGTTCGCGGTACGCGACCAATGGGTGCTGCCGAACATCTGCTACGAAGATCTGTTTGGCGAGGAAATCGCAGCGCAGCTTGCCGGCAGCCGCGAGGGCAAGATTCCGCAGGCGACAATCCTGCTCAATGTGTCCAATATCGCCTGGTTCGGCGATTCCATCGCGCTGCCCCAGCACCTGCAGATCTCGCAGATGCGTTCGATCGAGACCGGTCGGCCGATGCTGCGATCCACCAATACCGGCGTCACTGCGGTCATTGGGCCGAAGGGCGACGTGCTAAGCCAGTTGCCGCCTTTCGAGAAGGGCGTTTTGGCGGCTTCCG
Organism: Noviherbaspirillum sp. ST9; assembly: GCF_048799745.1. Taxonomy (NCBI): domain Bacteria; kingdom Pseudomonadati; phylum Pseudomonadota; class Betaproteobacteria; order Burkholderiales; family Oxalobacteraceae; genus Noviherbaspirillum; species Noviherbaspirillum sp. ST9. Next base: position 25,377 of record NZ_JBLWFR010000010.1, read on the forward strand.
TCCAGGGATTCAAAGGGTTCACGCCGTATAGCCTGTATGGCAACTTCCCTGCCATCGGACTCGCCGTCCTGCTGCTATTTGCCGCGGGGATTTTGGTTTTAACCAAGCGCAACATTCCGCATAACCCCCTCGAAACCCGCTAAAATCTAGGGTTTTAGCGATTTTCCGTCATTCATCCTTATCCCGCCCGCGAGGCGGCGAAGGCACTCTTACGATGCTCACATTTCAACAAGTCATCCTGAAGCTGCAAGAGTACTGGGACGCGCAAGGCTGCGCCCTGCTCCAGCCCTACGACATGGAAGTCGGCGCCGGCACGTCGCACACCGCGACCTTCCTGCGCGCAATCGGCCCGGAGCCGTGGCGCGCTGCCTACGTCCAACCGTCGCGCCGCCCGAAAGACGGCCGCTATGGCGAGAATCCGAACCGCATGCAGCATTACTACCAGTATCAGGTGGTGCTCAAGCCCGCGCCGGAAAATATCCTTGACCTCTACCTCGGCTCGCTGGAAGCGCTGGGCCTGAACCTGAAGCAGAACGACGTGCGCTTCGTCGAGGACGACTGGGAAAACCCGACCTTGGGCGCCTGGGGCCTCGGCTGGGAAGTGTGGCTCAACGGTATGGAAGTGACGCAGTTCACCTACTTCCAGCAAGTCGGCGGCCTCGACTGCAAGCCGGTGCTGGGTGAGATCACCTATGGCATCGAGCGTCTGGCGATGTATCTGCAGGGAGTGGAAAACGTCTACGACCTCGTCTGGACCGAATGGGAAGAACATGGCGTGACCAAGCGCCTGACCTACGGCGACGTGTTCCACCAGAATGAAGTCGAGCAGTCGACGTTCAACTTCGAGCACTCGAACACGGAATTCCTGTTCTCGCTGTTCGGCAACTATGAAGCCGAAGCGAAGCGCCTGATGGAAGTGCCGCTGGCCCTGCCGGCCTACGAAATGATCCTGAAGGCGGCGCACACCTTCAACCTGCTCGACGCACGTGGCGCCATTTCCGTGACCGAACGCGCCGCTTATATCGGCCGCATCCGCAACCTGTCGCGCGCGGTAGCGCAGGCGTTCTACGAATCGCGCGAGAAGCTGGGCTTCCCGATGTGCGGCGATTCCCGCCAAGCCGCCTGAACACGTTGAACTGACCGAAACCCATCCCCACCCCGGCCCTCCCCTTGAAGGGGAGGGTGAGAACGGGAAAAGCGCAGAATAAATATGAACCAGACACTGCTAGTCGAACTGCTCACTGAAGAACTGCCGCCGAAGGCGCTGGCCAAACTGGGCGAAGCATTTGCCGCCGGCATTTTCAATGGCCTGAAGTCCCGCGACTTCGTCGAGGCCGATTCCGTCGCCACCGCGTTTGCCACGCCGCGCCGTCTCGCCGTTTCGATCACGAAGGTGCGCGCCACTTCGCCGGACAAATCAATCCGTGAAAAAGTGCTGCCGGTCACGGTCGCACTCGACAAGGAAGGCAATCCGACGCCGCCGCTGGCCAAGAAGCTCGCCGCGCTCGGTTTCCCCGACCTGAAGCTGGGCGACCTGGAGCGCGCGTCCGACGGCAAGGCCGAAAGCTTCTTCTACACCTACACCGCGCCCGGCTCGACGCTGCACACCGGACTGCAAGCGGCACTCGAAGAGACGATCACCAAGCTGCCGATTCCGAAGGTCATGAGCTACCAGCGTCCTGACGGATCGACGGTGCAGTTCGTGCGTCCGGCCCACAAGCTGATCGCGCTGCATGGCGCGGATGTCGTGCCGGTTGCGCTGCTCGGCCTGTCCGCAGGCCGCAGCACCCTCGGCCATCGCTTCCTGTCCACCGGTGAGCTCGCGGTATCCAATGCCGAAAGCTATGCGACGACGCTGGAAGTGCAAGGCAAGGTCATCCCGTCCGTCACCGCCCGCAAGGAGCGCATCCGCGCATCCCTGCTTGAGAAGGCACACCACGACAAGGTGCTGATGCCGGAAAGCCTGCTCGACGAAGTGACCGCGCTCGTCGAATGGCCCGTGGTCTATGAATGCAAGTTCGAGGATTCCTTCCTGACGGTTCCGCAGGAATGCCTGATCCTCACCATGCAGACCAACCAGAAATACTTTGCGCTGACCGATGCCAACGACAAGCTGCGCTCGCGCTTCCTGATCGTATCGAACCTGGAAACCACCGACCCGCAGCACATCATCGGCGGCAACGAGCGTGTCGTGCGTCCGCGCCTGTCCGATGCGAAGTTCTTCTTCGAGCAGGACAAGAAAAAGAAGCTGGCCGACCGCCTCCCGGGCCTGGCCAATGTCGTGTACCACAACAAGCTGGGCACACAGGGACAGCGCACCGAACGCATCAAGACGCTCGCAGGCAAGATCGCGGGCGCACTGAACGCCGACGTCGCCTTGGCAGAACGCGGCGCGCTGCTGGCGAAGGCCGACCTGCTGACCGACATGGTCGGCGAGTTCCCGGAACTGCAGGGCATCATGGGCACCTATTATGCGCGCCACGACGGCGAACACGACGAGGTCGCCCGTGCCGCGTCCGAACACTACCAGCCGCGCTTCGCCGGCGATGCCCTGCCGGAAACGCAGACCGGTACCGCCGTCGCCCTCGCCGACAAGCTCGAAACCCTGGTCGGCATCTGGGGCATCGGACTGCAGCCGACCGGCGACAAGGACCCGTTCGCGCTGCGCCGCCATGCACTGGGTGTGCTGCGCATGCTGGTCGAGAAGCGCCTGCCGCTGTCGCTCACGGCCGTCCTGGGCGACACGGCGCAACTGTTCGCCGGCAATGCCAACTTCAAGGATTCCACCGCGGAAGTCACCGAGTTCATGCTCGACCGCCTGCGCGGCCTGCTGCGTGATCGTGGTTATGCGCAAGGCGCGATCGAAGCCGTTGTTGCACAAAACCCGGACCGCCTCGACAACATCATCGAGCGCCTGGATGCGGTGAAGGCTTTCGCCGACCTGCCCGAGGCCGAATCGCTGGCCGCCGCCAACAAGCGCATCACCAATATCCTGAAGAAGACTGAAGTCGGCACCGCAAAGGTCAGCAAGGAGCTGCTGAAGGAGCAGGCAGAAGAAAGCCTGTACACCGCGATGACGGAACTCAAGCCCAAGGTCGACGCGGCATTTGCCAACGGTGACTTCACCGGCACGCTGAAGACGCTGGCGCACATCCGCGACAGCGTGGACGCCTTCTTCAACGACGTGATGGTCATGGCCGAGGACGAGCAGCTGCGCAACAACCGTCTCGCCCTGCTGTCCGACCTGCACGGCATGATGAACCGCGTGGCGGACATTTCGAAACTGGCGGCGTAAGCAGGGAAGCAGGCGCGCATGAAACTGATCATCCTCGACCGCGACGGCGTCATCAATCACGACTCCGACCAATTCATCAAGTCGCCGGACGAATGGGTTCCCATTCCCGGCTCGCTCGAGGCGATCGCCCGCCTGCACCAGGCTGGCTACCGCGTCATCGTCTGTACCAACCAGTCCGGCATCGCACGTGGCCTGTTCAACATCGTCACGCTCAATGCAATTCACCAGAAATTGCATTCCGCAGTGAGGATGGTCGGCGGTGAAATCGATGCGATCTTTTTCTGCCCGCATTCCGCCGACGACAACTGTGACTGCCGCAAGCCGAAGCCGGGCATGCTGCAGGAAATTTCGAATCGCTTCGATGTCAGCCTCAAGGGTGTGCCGACCGTGGGCGATTCGCTGCGCGACCTGCAGGCGGGTTTCGTGGTCGGTTGCACGCCTTATCTAGTCCTGACCGGCAAGGGCGAGAAGACGCATGCCAAGGGCGGACTGCCGCCGGGGACAACCGTATATCCGAATCTGGCCGCCGTCGTCGACCAGCTATTGAAGTCAACGGCGGACGTACCCGCCGCCGCATAACACATACATCCGCCGGACCTCCTCCGGCGCTCCTGGAGATCTGATGTCTAGTCTTAATCTGTTCCTGCGTTCGCTCGTGTTCACGCTCCTCATGATCCTTGCAACGCTGATCTGGGCGCCCATGTGTTTCCTGTTCGCGCCCCTGCCCTACAACCAGCGCTATCACCTGACGTCGTACTGGAACCGTTTCGTGATCTGGGCGGGCAAGGTCATCTGCGGCATGCGCTACGAGTTCAAGGGTTACGAGAACCTGCCCGATGCGCCGGTGATCCTCCTGTCCAAGCACCAGTCCGCATGGGAAACGATCTTCTATCTCTATGCAATGCCGCGTCCGCTGGTCTACGTGTTCAAGAAGGAACTGCTCTACATCCCGTTCTTCGGCTGGGGCATCGCACTGCTGCGCATGATCCCGATCGACCGTCAGAAGGGCAAGGACGCTTTCGCGCAAGTGGTGGAGCATGGACGCCGCCGGCTGGCGGACGGGCAGTGGGTCATCATGTTCCCCGAAGGGACGCGCTCATTTGTCGGCAAGAAGGGCAAGTACAAGGCCGGCGGCACCCGTCTCGCTGTCGAGACAAACACAGTTGTCGTGCCAATCGCGATGAATGCAGGCGAATGCTGGCCGAAGAATTCCTTCATCAAGAAGCCGGGCCTCATCACGGTCTCCATCGGCAAGCCGATTTCCCCCGAGGGCAAGACTTCCGCCGAGTTACTGCAACAAGTTGAAAATTGGATAGAATCTGAGATGCGAGTCATTTCCTCGCCCGGCATTTATTCAAAAGACAACCTCCCCGAATCCCTTGAAGCTGCTACGCCAGACTCCGCCTGACCCCTCTCAGCTCTCGCTGCAGCTCGACTTTTTTACTCCGGATTTTTCGGCACAGCCTGTCATTGACCAACCCGCTCCGGCACAAACGCCGGGAGCGGCTGGGACGCCGCAGGAAGCCTTGCCCTCTCCGACACCTTCAATCCGCAGCGTACTTCCAACGGGACGCCGCCGCGTGCAGGTACGGGACCATCTCCTCGAATACCGCCTGGTGCGTTCGAAGCGCCGCTCGATCGGCTTCCTGATCGATGAGGACGGCCTGCGCATCACCGCGCCGAAATGGGTCACGATCGCCGAAATCGAAAACGCGATTCGAGAGAAACAACGCTGGATCTTCACGAAGCTGTCGGAACGCCGTGAACGCTCGGCGCGCCGCCTGCAACCGCACATGCAATGGTGCGACGGGGCAACGCTTCCCTATCTGGGCAACGACGTCACCCTGCGCATCCTGGCGAGCCAGGCGGCGGGAATCAACTATGACACGGAAACCCGCGAGCTGACCGTCAGCCTGCCGCCCGACGCCGGCGAACAACAGCTCAAGGACCGTGTCCAAGGATGGCTGCAACTGGAAGCCAAACGCATCTTTGCGGAACGTCTCCCGGTCTATGCGGAAAAACTTGGCGTGACTTATCAATCCTTCTCCCTGTCATCGGCCACAACCCAATGGGGCGCGTGTACGGTGGAGGGCAGGATCAGGCTCAACTGGCGGCTGATCCATTTCGCGCTGCCGATGATCGACTATGTGATCGCGCATGAGCTGTCCCACTTGCGCGAGATGAACCACAGCCCGCGCTTCTGGGCCACGGTGCAGTCGATCTTCCCGGAATTCGAAATGGCCAAGCGCGTGCTGCGTCAAAGCGGTCCGGATACGCTGCCAATCTTCTGAACAGGAATATACATGCGCATTCTCCACACCATGCTGCGGGTCGGCGACCTGCAGCGTTCCATCGACTTTTACACCAAGGTGCTCGGCATGAACCTGCTGCGCACGACCGATCGTCCAGAGCAGAAGTACACCCTGGCTTTCGTCGGCTACGGCACCAATCCCGATCACGCCGAACTCGAACTGACCTACAACTACGGCGTCGACAAGTACGACATGGGTTCGGCCTATGGCCATATCGCCATTGGCGTCGACGATGCGTATAAAACCTGCGACCAGGTCAAGGCGGCCGGCGGCAACGTGACGCGTGAAGCTGGCCCCGTCAAGGGGGGCTCGACGGTCATTGCCTTTGTGCAGGACCCGGACGGCTACAAGATCGAACTGATCGAGCGAAAAGGCGCGTAACGCAGCAGGATGGATTCACACGTTACGCAAGACCGGCCGCAACCGCAGTCCCTGTCCGACCTCTACATTTCATTCACGCTGCTGGCGCTCCAGGGTTTCGGCGGCGTGCTCGCCATCGTGCAGCATGAGCTGGTCGAGAAGAAGCGCTGGATGACGCGCGAGGAATTCGTCGAGGAATGGGCCGTCGCGCAGATCATGCCCGGCCCGAATGTCGTGAACCTCTCGCTGATGATCGGGGCGCGTTACTTCGGACTCCCCGGCGCCTTGGCTGCATTGGGCGGCATGCTGACGCTGCCGCTGGTGATCGTGCTGCTGCTGACGTTCTGCTACGCGCAATTCGCCGACCACCCCGGTCTGGCGGGTGCCTTGCGCGGAATGGGCGCGGTCGCCGCGGGCCTCATTACGGCGGCGGGCCTGCGGCTGCTTTCCACACTGAAGACCTACCCTCTCGGCCGGCCGCTTGGCATCGCCTTCGCCGTCGCCTGCTTCATCGCCATCGCCCTGCTGCGCTGGCCGCTCTTCTACGTGCTGCCCACTCTCGGCGTGGTGGCCTGCTTCCTCACCTACCGAAAGCTGAAGCCATGAGCGGTATTACCCTGCAATGGGGCGACTGGCTGCAGCTCTTCATGCAGTATCTGTCGTTGTCGCTGCTTTCCGTCGGCGGCGCCATCACGACCGCGCCCGAGATGCATCGCTACCTTGTGGATCAGACGCGTTGGCTGAGCGAACAGCAGTTCACAGCGTCCATCGCCATCGCGCAGGCCGCGCCCGGGCCGAATATCCTCTTTGTCGCCTTGATGGGCTGGCATGTGGGCATTAATACCGGCAGCATCGCGATGGGCTTGTTCGGCGTGATGGTCACGATGGTAGGCATCATGCTACCCAGTACTACGCTTACTTATCTTGCGGCGCAGTGGGGCCACCGCAATCGTAATCTGCGCGGCGTGCGCGCCTTCAAGCAAGGCATGGGGCCGATTGTGATTGCGCTGCTGGTTGCGACGGGTTGGGTGCTGACGAGCGCGCATAACGATGCGGCGAAAGACTGGCCGCTCTGGCTGCTGACCGCCGTCTCTGCGCTGGTCATCTGGCGCACGCGCCTGCATCTGCTGTGGATGCTGGGCGCCGGCGCGCTGCTCGGGTGGTTCGGACTCGTCTAGAGGCGATTGGCGAGCGCGACGAACTGCTCCATCGGTACCGCTTCAGGACGCGCCTGCGGATCGATGCCCGCATCCACGAGATCGTTCTCGGTGAACATCCCGGCCAGGCAATTCCGGATCACCTTGCGCCGCTGGGAAAACGCCTTCGTCACCACCTGCTCCAGCTTTGCCACATCGCATGCGAGCGGTTGCGGCAGCGGTATCATGCGCACGATTGCCGAATCCACCTGCGGCGGCGGATCGAAGGCAGTCGGCGGCACCACGAACAGCAATTCCATGTAGTAGCGCCATTGCAGCATCACGGACAGGCGGCCGTAGGCCTTGCTTCCGGGTTCGGCGACCATGCGCTCGACGACTTCCTTCTGCAGCATGAAATGCTGGTCGTGCACCTTCGGTGCGATCTCGGCAAGATGGAACAGCAAAGGGCTGGAGATGTTGTACGGCAGGTTACCGACCACGCGCAGCTTCTTCCCCTCCGGCACGGGAATCGATGCGAAGTCGAACTGCAGCGCATCGCCTTCATGAATCGTCAGCCGAGCCGGGTCGAAGTTTTTCTTGAGGCGCGCAACGAGATCGCGGTCGAGCTCAACGACATGGAGCCGGTCCAGCGATTCGAGCAACAGGCTGGTCATTGCCGCGAGGCCGGGGCCGATCTCGACCATGGCGTCGTCCTTGCGGGGATCGATGGCACGGATGATGTCGTGCAATACCGTCTGGTCGGTCAGGAAGTTCTGGCCGAAGCGCTTGCGTGGAATGTGTTTCATGGGACTAGTTCTGTTGAGAGGCGGCCGCCATTTGCGCGGCAACCCTGACCGCCTCGATCATGCTTCCGTGGTCTGCCTTGCCGATGCCGGCAGCGGCGAGGTCGAGGGCGGTTCCATGGTCGACCGAGGTACGGATGATCGGCAAGCCGAGCGTGATATTGACGCCCCGGCCGAAGCTGGAGTGCTTCAGCACCGGCAATCCCTGGTCGTGGTACATCGCCAGCACGCAGTCGGCGTTCTCAAGGTATTTAGGCTGGAACAGCGTATCGGCCGGATAGGGCCCGGTCGCATCGATGCCCTTGGCCTGCGCCGCCTGCAGCGCGGGCGTGATCACGTCGATTTCTTCCCGCCCGAGGTAACCGCCCTCCCCGGCATGCGGATTCAGCCCGGTAACAAGGATGCGCGGTTTTGGCAGGCCGAACTTGCGTTGCAGGTCGGCATGGATGATGTCGATGGTGCGCGACAGGCTGTCATCGGTGATTGCCGCCGGAACATCCTTCAACGGCAGGTGCGTCGTCGCCAGCGCCACGCGCATCATCGGTTGCCCGCCCGCCAGCATCATCACGACCTGCGCGGTCTGCGTCTTCTCGGCGAGGTATTCGGTGTGGCCGGTGAATGGCACGCCGGCATCATTGATCGTGCTTTTCTGCAGCGGCGCCGTGACGATCGCATCGAACTGCTTCTGCATTGCGTAACGGATTGCCACGTCGAGCGTCTGCAGCACGGCTCGCCCGTTGCGCGAATCCAGCTTGCCGGGGACGGCCGGCTCGGCCAGCGGGCAATCGATGACGGGAATCTGTCCCACCGGCAGATGCGGCAATCCGCTGTTGCGGAAGGCGAGCGTGGAAATCGCTACGAGACGGATCTGCGGGTCAATATCGGATGCCGTCATCGAGAGCAGCGCGGCGTCCCCGATCAGGACGGCACGCACCTCGCTGCGCAACTCCCATGCGGCGCGGATCGAAATCTCGGGGCCGATGCCTGCGGGCTCGCCGCAGGTAATGGCAATGGTCGGCCGCTTGTCCATGCGCGATCTCAGCGTGCGTCCGCGTTTTCGAAACGGTACTCGACGTAGGCGCGGTCGCGCATCTGGCGCAACCAGTCCTGCGTCGCTTCGTCCAGCTTGCGCTCGCGGATCGCCTGGCGAGCGATCAGGCGCTGGCGTTCCTGGGACACATCATCCTTCTTGCGCTCAAGCACCTGGATCAGGTGATAGCCGAACGGCGACTCGATCGGCTCGCTGATTTCGCCCGGTTTCAGGGCATCCATCGCACGCTCGAATTCCGGCACCGTATCGCCCGGATAAATCCAGCCGAGGTCACCGCCGCGCGAAGCGGACAGGTCGTTGGAGAACAGTTTGGCCAGGTCCTCGAACTTGGCGGCGTTGTTGTCGAGGCGCTGCTTCAGTTCGACCAGCTTGCGCTTCGCATCGGCCGGCGAGACGATCTGGTTTACCTTGATCAGGATGTGGCGCGCGCGCGTCTGCTGCACCGAATTGCCGGTGGCCTTGACGACGCTGGCGCTGCGCTTGCCGTTGAGCTTGAGGATGTGGAAGCCGTTCGGGCTCTTGATGATCTGCGACACCTCGCCCTGCTTGAGGCCTTCGGTCGCGCTGACGAACAATTGCGGCAGGCGGTCCTGGTTGCGCCAGCCGAGGTCGCCACCTGTCAGGGCGTCGGTGGCATCGGAATAGGTTGCGGCCAGTTTGGCGAAGTCGCCACCCGACTTCACCTGCTGCAGCACCTCTTCGGCGCGCTTGCGGCGCTCGGCGATTTGCTCTGCGGTCGCGTTTTCCGGCGTACGAACCAGGATGTGGGACAGCAGGAATTCCTGGCCCTGCGGCGCGCCCTGCTCGGCGAGGTAATTGTCGACTTCGGATTCGGTGATCTGGATCTTGTTGTCTACCTCGCGCTCGCGCAGGCGCTGCATCATGATCTCTTCGCGAATCTCTTCCCGGAAGCGCGTGAAAGGCGTGCCTTCACGTTCCAGCGTGGTGCGGAATTCCTGCAATGACATGCGGTTCTGCTCGGCGATACGCGCCACGGCGCGGTCGAGCATGAGGTCGTCGACGCGGATGCCGTATTCCTTCGCCAGTTGCAGTTGCGCGCGGTCGATGATCATGCGCTCCAGCAGCTGGCGCTGGAACTCGGCAGGCGGCGGCAGTGCGATGCCCTGGTTCTTCATGCGGCGCTCCACGAGGCGCAGGCGTTCGACCAGCTCCTGGCGCGTGATGACTTCGTTGTTGACCACGGCGATGATCGAGTCGGCGAGATAGACGCGCGGCGCGGCTTGGGCGCTTCCCGGCGCCGCCTGCGCGGAGGCATCTTGCTGCAGGCCTGCACCGAGGCACAGGGCCACGGCGGCAAGCGCGACGCTGCGCGCGGGGTGTGTGGCGAATCGCATGATCTGAAGAGTCTTCATGGAACGTTCTTCGTTAAGAGTTAGGGTTGGTTCACCAGCTGATAGCCGGGAATGTTGGCGCGCAGCGCGTCGATCGGGTTCGATCCGAGGCGCGTCAGGCCGTTGAGTTCGAGCTGGAAGAAGATGGCCGAGTTCGTCAGGCCGGTCGCCGTCGGCGTACGCTGGCCGACGATGCGGAACACCCAGCAATCCGCCTTGTATTCCATGCCCAGCAAGCCTTCCGCCACCTTGCTGTCGGGCAGCGAGTAGTTGACGCGCGCGACGCCGTACCAGCGGTCCGCGAGCGGCCACTGTCCGGACACATCGACCTGTTCCAGATTGTTCACGCGGGCACGGCGGTATTGCAGGTTGAGCACGCGCTTGGGCGCGGGCTGCCAGCGTACGCCGTAATTCGCCCGGCTCATGGCGTGGAGCGTCTGGCTGTACTGCACATTGCCTTCGACGCTGAACGTCCGGGTGAGTTGGCCGTAAGCAGAGACAAGGAGGTCGGAGCGACTCTCGTTGCGCGCGCCGCCCAGCGTCACGCGCTGCTCCGTGAAATAGAAGCGCTGGCCGAGCGCGAAGCGCATGCGTTCCGCGCCGGTCGGTTCGATGTAACGGGAGATGATCGCGGCCGTGACCTGGTTGGCATCACTGATACGATCGCTTCCGACGAAACGGTTCTCGCTGAACAGCTGCGCGAAGCTCAGGTCGGCTTCCGCAGTATCGAAATTCGGGAAGGCCGACTGGTCCTTGTACGGCGTGTAGACATAAAACAGGCGCGGCTCCAGCGTCTGCGTCATGGCGTTGCCGAAGAACTGCGACTCCCGCTCGAACACCAGTCCGCTATCGAGCGACAGCGTCGGGAGCGTGCGCGACAGGTTGCTGGCGACGACCGGGACATTGTTGTCCAGGTTGTATTTCGTCGAATGCAGGGACAGCCGCGGCGTGATGAAATAGCCCGGCTTGATGATCGGATAAGCGATGCGCGGATTGACCAGGAAACGGTCGCCGCGCACGAAACTCGGGTGCCAGAACCGCGTGAGTTCCGAATCCACATCCCAGTCGAAACCGTTGACGTCCTGCTTGCCCGCATGGAAGGAAACTTGCGGCAGACGGTCATAGGGTCGAACGATCGGCACCACCGGATCCTGCAGCACCTGGAAGTTCGACGCCCGTGCCGTGGCCTGCCAGAGCGGGTTGCCGTAGCTGAGCGCCATGTCACGCAGGAGGAGGCGCTGCTTCGCTTCGGTGATCGTGCGCGAGAAATCGGTCGGGTAATCGTCGTCCGATGCGCTGTTGATGTTCCAGGAATAAACCAGGCCGGGTCCGAAGACTTGCGTGTGCGTGGACGAGATCGCGTATCGATCGGTTTTCGTCTGCTGGTCGCCAGGCAAAGCTTCCAGGCGCGTCCGGCCCGAGTAGCTCTCGCCCAGGTAGCGCCCCTCCGCGCCGAGTTGCAGGCCGCGGCGTGCATAGATCTTGGGATACAGGGTCAGGTCGCGGTTCGGGGCGATGTTGAAGTAGTAAGGAACAGTGACTTCGAGACCGCCGCGATTGGTCGTGCCGATGGTCGGCGGGAGAGCGCCTGTCTTGCGCGCGTCCGAAAGCGGAAAGGACATCGCTGGCGCGGCGAGGATGGGCACGCCCTTGAAATAGACGAGTGTGCGATGTGCAATGCCCTCGTCGCGCGCATTGTCCAGGTCCAGTCTGCCCGACTTCAGGTACCAGTCCGGATCGGGTCCTTCGCAGGTACTGTACGAGCCCTCATGCACGGCGGCGCGGTCTTCGCCGAGGAAGTCGATGCGGTCCGCCTGCCCCTGGGCGTTATTGCGCTCCAGATGATAGGTCGGCTTGAGGACGAAACCTTCGCTCGCCTCGACTTTCAGGCGCAGTTCGTCCCCCGTGTACGTGTCACCGAAACGGCGCACGCGGATATTGCCATGGGCCTCGACCTCATCTTCCACAATCCGGTACGTCGCCTTGTCGGCATTGATGGTGGTCGGGCCGCGGATGATTTCGACGTCGCGCTCGAGGACGATTTCACGGTCAGGCCTGCCGCTCATCTGCTCGGCGCTGATGGTTGCGGGAAGATCCTTTTCGTCGACGTTTCCGTCCCTCATTGCCTGAGCCGAAACGGCCGGCGGCAGTGCCATGACGGCAATGGCGGCAAGGATGCGGAGGCGAAGTTGTGAAGGGGGAAATGCGGGAAACCGGGTCATGAAAAGAAAGGGTCGGCTGGCGCTTTTTTAGGTTTAATCCCTTATTATATGGGAACTCACCTCCCGCAAACCTTACCCCAGGTAGTTTCATGTCTTTTAATACCGGTTCCGATCTTCGTCTCGCACAGTTGAAAGAATGGCTGGCCACCCTGTCGGCCGAAAAAGTATTGCCCGAATCCATCAGGCCGGCATCGGCCGACGCCAGCTTCCGCCGCTATTTCCGCGTCGATGCGCCGGACGGCACCACGTACATCGCCATGGACGCCCCGCCGCCGCAGGAGGACGTGGGCCCTTTCATCCATGTTGCAGAAGTCTTCGGCGAGACCGGCGTGTCCGTGCCCAAGGTGCTGGAGCGGGACGTCGAGCGTGGCTTCCTGCTGCTGACCGACCTCGGCTCGACGACCTACCTGCACCAGTTGAACCATGACACCGCGCACAAGCTCTATCTCGATGCGATCGACGCGCTGGTGCTGATCCAGGCGCAGAGCAAGCCCGGCGTGTTCCCGGAATACGACCGCGCGCTGCTGCACAGGGAACTGATGCTGTTCCCGGATTGGTACATCGGCAAGCATCTCGGCATCACGATGACGGAGAAGCAGACCGCGCTGCTGAACAGTGTATTCGACACGCTGCTGGCGAATAACCTCGCCCAGCCGCAGGTGTACGTGCATCGCGACTACCACTCGCGCAACCTGATGGTGACCGAGCGCGGCAATCCCGGCATCCTCGACTTCCAGGACGCGGTGTACGGCCCGATCACCTATGACCTCGTGTCCCTGCTGCGCGATGCTTACATCCAGTGGGACGAGGAAATGGTGCTTGACTGGGCGATCCGTTACTGGGAACGCGCGCGCCGCGCCGGCCTGCCGGTCTCGCATGATGTTGACGCGTTCTACCGCGACTTCGAATTCATGGGCCTGCAGCGCCACCTGAAAGTGCTCGGCATCTTCGCGCGCCTGTATCACCGCGATGGCAAGGATGGCTACCTGAAGGACCTGCCGCTGGTGATGGAATACACGCGCAAGGCCGCCGGCCGCTACAAGGCGCTTGCGCCGCTGATCGTCCTGCTGGACGAGCTGGATGCCAAGGGTCCGTCGGTCGGCTTTACCTTCTGAGTGAAGCGAAAAGGGATATTTGCAGCATGAAAGCCATGATTTTTGCCGCCGGACGCGGCGAGCGGATGCGCCCCCTCACCGACAACTGCCCCAAGCCGTTGCTGAAGGTGCGCGGCCGGCCGCTGATCGTGTGGCACATCCTGAACCTGGTGCGCGCCGGTATCAAGGAAATCGTGATCAACCACGCCCACCTCGGTCATATGATCGAGGAAGCGCTTGGCGACGGTTCGCAGTTCGGCGCGAAGATCGCGTATTCCGCCGAAGGAACCGCACTGGAAACCGCGGGTGGCGTTGCCAAGGCGCGTCACTTGCTGGGCGAGGAGCCGTTCGTCGCGATTGCAGCGGACGTCTATTGCCCGCATTTCGATTTCGAGCAGGTCAAGGACGCGCTCAAGGACAACGACATGTGGGGCAATCCGCATCCGCACGACAAGCGCGACGTGGCATGGCTCTACCTGGTGAAGAATCCGCCGCATCATCCGAAAGGCGACTTTGCCCTGCACAGCTTTTCAATCGCGAACGATGGCGAGCCGCGTTACACCTTCTCCGGCATCGGCGTCTACCGCACCGAGATCTTCGACGCAGTCAAGCCCGGCGAGTCGGCACAGATTGCCCCCATCCTGCGCAAGTATGCGTCGCGCGGGCAGGTAGGCGGCGAAGTATTTCGCGGCGACTGGACGGACGTTGGCACACCGGAGCGACTCGCGCAACTGAACGGATAAGAACGGACAAGGAGTGTCGATGAAGTCTTATGCAGCCCGGCGCGCCGCCCTGATGGCGCAGATGAAGGCAAAAGGCGGCGGCGTAGCGATCATCCCCACCGCGCCCGAAGTCATGCGCAACCGTGATGCCGACTATCCATACCGGCATGACAGCTATTTCTACTATCTGTCCGGCTTTACCGAACCGGAATCGGTGATCGTGCTGGTTGCAGGAAAAACCGACCAGGCCATCCTTTTCTGCCGCGAAAAAAATCTCGAACGCGAAATCTGGGACGGCTATCGCTACGGCCCGGAAGCGGCGCGCGAAACCTTCGGCTTCGACCTTGCCCATCCAGTCTCTACCCTCGATGCCGAGATGCCGAAGCTGCTGGCGGATGCACCGGCGCTGTTCTATGCGCTGGGCAGCGACAGCAAGCTCGACAACCAGGTAAAGGAGTGGCTGCACAGTGTGCGCATGCAGGCGCGCGCGGGGGTGACGGCGCCGTCCATCGTGCACGACGTGCATGTGCTGCTCGACGAGATGCGTCTCTACAAGGATGCCGAGGAAGTGGCTGTCATGAAGCGCGCCGCGGCGATCTCCGCCGGCGCGCACCGTCGTGCGATGCAGACGGCCCGCCCCGGTCTGCGCGAATACCACGTCGAGGCCGAACTGCTGCATGAATTCCGCCGCCACGGCTCGCAATTTCCGGCCTACGGCTCCATCGTCGCGACCGGCGCAAATGCCTGCGTGCTGCACTATCGCGCCAGCGACGCCGAGATCAAGGACGGCGACCTGATCCTGATCGATGCCGGCTGCGAGCTCGACAGCTACGCGTCCGACATCACTCGCACCTTCCCTGCCAACGGTAAGTTCAGCGGGCCGCAGAAAGCCCTGTATGAAATCGTGCTGGCCGCACAGTACGCGGCTATCGCCGAAACAAAGCCGGGCAAGCGCTTCATCGACGGCCACGACGCGGCAGTGCGGGTGCTGGCGCAGGGCATGCTCGACACCAGGCTGCTCGACAAGAACAAGGTCGGCCTGCTGGACGACGTGATCGAGAAAGGTGCCTTCCGCCAGTTCTACATGCACCGCACCGGCCACTGGCTGGGCATGGACGTGCACGACGTCGGCGAATACCGCGAACTGAACGGCGCGAGCGATGAAAAGCCATGGCGCACGCTGCAGCCCGGCATGATGCTCACCATCGAACCCGGCATCTATGTCCGCCCGGAACCTGGCGTGCCGGAAGAATTCTGGAACATCGGCATTCGCATCGAAGACGATGCCCTGGTGACGGAAAGCGGCTGCGAGATCATCACCGAGGCAGCGCCCAAGACTGTTGCCGATATCGAAGCTGTCATGAAGCAGTGATGACCCGCCCCGATTTCGACATCGCCATCTGCGGCGCCGGGCCAGTCGGCCTGGCGCTGGCGCTGCTGCTCGTCAAACGCGGCGCCGAGGCAGCACGCGTTGCGCTCATCGATGCCAAGTCCCTTGAGCAGGTCAACAAGGACCCGCGATCGCTGGCGCTGTCCTATGGCAGCACCCAAGTCCTGGAAGAGATCGGTGCGTGGCCGGTTGCTTCGGATCCGATTCACGATATCCACGTGTCGCGGCGCGGCCATTTCGGCCGTACCATCATCGATCGCGAGGAATACGGCGTGCCGGCGCTCGGCTACGTCACCCGTTACGGCGCCATCGTGACGGCACTTGCGGCGGCGGCACGGCAGACCGCAATCACGATGCTCCGTCCGGCTCATGTCACTTCCTCCATGGAACGCGACGATGCGGTCGAGATCCGGTTCGGCGATGGAAAATCCATCACTGCCGGCATCATGGTGCAGGCCGAAGGCGGTGTTTTTTCCGAGCAGGATGCCAAGACCGTGCGCCGTGATTACGAACAGACGGCGATCATTGCACATGTCACTGCCAGCGCGCCCGTTCCCTACCGTGCCTTCGAACGGTTTACGGAAGAAGGCCCGCTCGCGCTGCTGCCGCAGGACGACGGTTATGCACTGGTCTGGTGTGCGCGGCCAGCCACGGCTTCACGGCTGTTCGCGCTTTCCGATGCGGACTTTCTCACCGAACTCGGCACGACCTTTGGCACGCGCGTTGGACGCTTTACCGGCGTGACGCCCCGCATTACCTACCCGCTTGGGCTGAATGCCCATGCCGCGGCTTCTCTGCGCACGGTCGCCATTGGCAACGCCGCGCAAACGTTGCATCCGGTGGCGGGCCAGGGGCTCAACCTCGGATTGCGGGACGCCGCCGTACTGGCGCGCATGCTGGCACGCGAACCGGTACCCGATAACCTGTTGCACTTCGTGCAGGAACGGCAGACAGACCGCAAGGTCACGATCTCCCTCACCGACACGCTGGCGCGCGTCTTTGCGAGCGCGCCGGACGGCACATTGACGCAATCGGCGCTCGGCTTCTCCCTCGCCCTCGTCGACACCATACCAGGCGCCAAACGGTTGCTGGCCGAGCAGTTCATGTTCGGCGTGCGATAGAAAAGAAAAAGCCGCGCAATGCGCGGCTTTTTCCTTCCTGCGTGCCTTCCAATCAGGCCGTCTTCAACGCCACCAGCACTTCGTCCAGCATCTTCTTTGCATCACCGAACAGCATGCGGTTGTTGTCCTTGTAGAACAGCGGATTGTCCACGCCCGCATAGCCGGACGCCATGCTGCGCTTCATGACGATGGAGGTCTTCGCCTTCCAGACTTCGAGCACCGGCATGCCGGCGATCGGGCTGGTCGGGTCTTCCATCGCCGCCGGGTTCACGATGTCGTTGGCGCCGATGACCATGGCGACGTCGGTGTCACCGAAGTCATCGTTGATCTCGTCCATTTCCATCACGATGTCGTACGGCACCTTGGCTTCCGCCAACAGCACGTTCATGTGACCCGGCATGCGGCCCGCAACCGGGTGGATGCCGAAGCGTACGTTGACGCCCTTTTCACGCAGGTGCTTGGTGATTTCATACACCGTGTGCTGTGCCTGCGCCACCGCCATGCCGTAGCCCGGAACGATGATCACGTTCTTGGCTTCGCGCAGCAGTTCGCCGGTTTCCAGTGCGGACACCGGAACGACTTCGCCTTGCGGTTCCGTGGAACCGCCACCGGCTGCCGCCGGCTTGCCGCCTTCGGAACCGAAGCCACCCGCGATCACGCTGATGAAGTTGCGGTTCATCGCGCGGCACATGATGTACGAGAGGATCGCACCGCTCGAACCCACCAGTGCGCCGGTCACGATCAGCAGGTCGTTCGACAGCATGAAGCCGGTTGCCGCCGCCGCCCAGCCCGAGTAGCTGTTGAGCATGGACACCACCACCGGCATATCCGCGCCGCCGATCGCCATCACCATGTGAATGCCGAACAGCAGGGCGATCACGGTCATCACGATCAAGGGGGTCATGCCCTCGTTGACCGAATGCGCCTTCAGGAACTGTGCGCCGAAGTAAATGACGATCAGCAGGCCGGCAAGATTGAGGAAGTGACGCGCCGGGAGCAGCAGCGGTTTGCCGCCGATACGCCCGGACAGCTTGCCGAAGGCGATGATCGAACCGGAGAAGGTCACCGCGCCGATCAGGATGCCGATGTAGATTTCCACTTCATGGATCGCCTTTTCGGCGCCGGAGAAGTTGGCCGAAGCCGCCGGATCGATGTAGCTTGCGTAACCGACCAGTGTTGCCGCGAGACCGACCAGGCTGTGCATCAAGGCAACCAGTTCCGGCATCTGCGTCATCTGCACGACGCGTGCGGCGTACAGGCCGATCGCGCCGCCAACGACCATCGCCCCGATGATCCACGGGATGCCGATCGTGGTCACATGCGGCCCGAAAATGGTGGCCAGCACGGCAATTCCCATACCGATCATGCCGTAGAGGTTGCCGCGGCGCGCCGACTCAGGATGCGACAGCCCGCCCAGGCTCAGGATGAAGAGGATGGTCGCACCGATGTAGGCGACGATTGTGAGACTTTCTGACATTATTATCGCCTCCCTTATTTGCGGAACATCGCCAGCATGCGGCGGGTCACGGCGAATCCGCCGAACATGTTGATCGTGGTGAGCACGATGCCGGCAACAGCCAGCCAGCGGATCAGGTCACCCGGGCGCTCGATGCCTGCGGAGAGCGGCGGCGCGATCTGCACCAATGCGCCGATGGCGATGATGCTCGAGATCGCGTTCGTCACGCTCATGAGCGGCGTATGCAGCGACGGCGTCACGTTCCACACGACCATGTAGCCGACGAAACACGCCAGCACGAAGACCGTGAAGTGGCCGAGGAAGGCCGCCGGGGCATAAGCACCGATGACCCAGAACACCGCGGCCGCGACGCCGAACAGGATTGCGGTCTTTGTGCCGGAAGCCGGCGCTCCGCCTCCGCCATGGCCGTGTCCCTTCGCCGGCGCAGCAACCGCTGGCTTGGCTGCGGGTTTGGGCGGTGCCGCCGGCAGCTTGGGCGCCGGCGCCGGCCAGGTGACTTCACCGTCCTTGACGACCGTCAGGCCGCGGATGGCGTCGTCTTCCATGTTGACGTTGATGACGCCGTCCTTGGTCTTGCACAGTTCCTCGGTCAGGCGCAGCAGGTTGGTCGAATACAGCGTCGACGACTGCTTGGACAGGCGGCTGACAAGATCGGTATAGCCGACGATGGTCACGCCATGCTTCACGACGGACTGGCCGGGTTCGGTCAGTTCGCAGTTGCCGCCCTGCTCGGCCGCCATGTCGACGATGACGCTGCCCGGCTTCATGCTCTTCACCATCTCGGCGGTGATCAGCTTGGGGGCCGGCTTGCCCGGAATCAGGGCGGTCGTGATGATGACGTCCACTTCCCTGGCCTGCTTCGCGTACATCTCGCGCTGGGCCTGCTGGAAGCCTTCACTCATGACCTTGGCATAGCCGCCACCGCCGGAGCCTTCTTCCTCGTAATCGACCTTGACGAATTCGCCGCCCAGCGACACGACCTGGTCAGCCACTTCGGCGCGTGTGTCGTTGGCGCGCACGATCGCACCTAGTCCTGCTGCGGTGCCGATGGCCGCCAAACCGGCCACCCCTGCGCCGGCAATGAAGACCTTGGCCGGCGGAATCTTGCCGGCGGCCGTCACCTGGCCATTGAAGAAGCGGCCGAAGGCATTCGCCGCCTCGATGACTGCGCGATAACCGGCGACACCGGCTTGGGACGTCAACGCATCCATCTTCTGTGCGCGGCTCAGCGTGCGCGGCAGCGAGTCGATGGCCAGCACGGTCGCCTTTTTGGCCGCGAGCTGTTTCATCAGGTCCGGGTTCTGTGCCGGCCAGATGAAGGAAATCAGCGTGCCGCCTTCGCGCATCAGGCCGACTTCCTCGGGGCTCGGCGGGCGGACCTTGAAGACGATGTCAGACCCGGCCCACAATTGAGCTGCATTGTCGACGATGCCAGCGCCGGCGGCGCGATAGGTGTCATCGCTGAAATTGGCGGCATCGCCCGCGCCGGTTTCGACCTGGACCGAAAAACCCACCTTGATGAGCTTTTCGACCACATCGGGCACCGTCGCGACGCGCTTTTCGCCCGGGAAGACTTCCCGTGGTACTCCTATCATTAGAGGCATACGTTGTTCCCCTTGCTTATGGTTGTAGATTGGGTTGGACAGCTCACGGGACAGCCTCACCTGCCCCATTCCTGATTCATTTTTGGCAACAAACCATCCCGCAGCCGCATAACGGCCAGCCGCGCGCGATTGTCGCTCGTTGGTATTCTTACACCGATCTTACACGCAAAAGAAAAATTAGCACAACCGTTCTTTTTTGTTTCTTCTCGACGCGGCACTCTAAACACCCTCAATCCTCCGCTTTTCGGCATCATTCCAGTTAGCAAAATGACGAAAAATAAATGTAGCGGCTTTTTGAGATGGAACGAAGATTACGCTTAGCAAGAGTTGTGCGAAATCAAGATTTTTTCCCTCCGGCAGCCGATCATTCGTCTTTTCGCTAGCGGTTGCCATGCGCGGTACAATGGCGGCCTCTTCAAGGAAACATATGTCAGAAGTCTGGAAACCCTCAGTGACTGTCGCGGCCATCATCGAGCGCGACGGCCGTTTCTTGCTGGTCGAGGAAGAGACCAGCGACGGCATCCGTTTCAACCAGCCGGCAGGGCATCTCGACCCGAACGAATCGCTGGCAGAAGCTGTCGCGCGCGAAACGCTTGAGGAAGCTGCCTACGAATTCACCCCGACCGCACTGGTTGGCGTCTACATGTCGCGCTACGTTTCGTCCCGCACCTTGAAGGAAGTGACCTACCTGCGCTTCGCTTTCTGCGGCAATCTTGGCGCCCAGCAAGACCGCGAGCTCGACGAAGGCATTTTGCGTGCCATCTGGATGACGCGCGACGAACTGCTCGCCTGCCAGGAAAAGCACCGCAGCCCCCTCGTGCTCCAGTGCATCGACGATTACCTTGCCGGCCGGCGCATGCCGCTGTCGGTGATCTATACCCATCCCAGTGTCATCGGTGCAGTGAATGTCTAAGAAGCGGGTTGTCATTGGCATGTCGGGCGGCGTGGACTCCTCCGTGTCGGCATGGCTGTTGAAGGAACAGGGCTACGAAGTCATCGGCCTGTTCATGAAGAACTGGGAAGACGACGACGATTCCGAATACTGCTCCACGCGCCAGGACTGGATCGACGCGGCGAGCGTGGCCGACGTGGTCGGCGTGGACATCGAGGCGGTGAACTTCGCCGCCGAATACAAGGACCGCGTCTTCGCCGAATTCCTGCGCGAATACCAGGCCGGCCGCACGCCGAACCCGGACGTGCTGTGCAATGCCGAAATCAAGTTCAAGGCCTTCCTCGACCATGCGATGAAGCTGGGCGCGGACCTGATCGCGACCGGCCACTATGCCCGCGTGCGCCAGGCGGCAACCGGGAAGTTCGAACTGCTGAAGGCGCTGGACCATACCAAGGACCAGAGCTACTTCCTCCATCGCCTGAACCAGGCCCAGCTGTCGAAGACGCTGTTTCCACTCGGGGAAATCCCGAAGACGGAAGTGCGTGTCATCGCCGAGAAGATCGGCCTGCCCAACGCGAAGAAGAAGGATTCGACGGGCATTTGCTTCATCGGCGAGCGCCCTTTCCGCGAATTCCTGAACCGCTACCTGTCCTACCAGCCCGGCCCGATGAAGACGCCGGACGGCAAGACGGTGGGCGAGCATGTCGGCCTCAGCTTCTACACCCTCGGCCAGCGCAAGGGCATCGGCCTCGGCGGAATGAAGTCCTACCAGAACGCCGATGGCAACAGCGACGCCTGGTACGTGGCAAAGAAGGATGTGGAAAACAATACCTTGTACGTGGTGCAAGGACATGACCACCCCTGGCTGCTGTCCTCGTCGCTTGCGGCGGGGCAGGCAAGCTGGATTGCCGGCGAACCGCCGTCCCTGGCCTCGCTCTCGGCAAAAACGCGCTACCGCCAGGCGGATGTTCCCTGCGCGTTCACGGCTGACGGCGCTGACCGTTTCTCCCTCGCTTTCCCCGATGCGCAGTGGGCGGTGACGCCAGGCCAATCCGCCGTGCTGTACGACGGCGAAGTGTGCCTGGGGGGCGGAATCATCGACGCCAATATGTAACAGTTAGCGCACACTCCTCCGCTTTCCCTCCACAACTATCCTTGCGTCACAAAAGTCGTTTCCTTCGCAAGGGAAGGAACGACTTTTGCACGCGGATTGCTCCACAAATATAAACAGGACAGTGCTGTTCCCCAAGTAAACCGTGTGCAAGAAGCATCGCCGCACGAGTCAAACGGGGTATGATGGGTCACATCCGCGAACAACTACAAAAGCGTGCGGATTGCGGTCCTGTGACACAGTCGCTCTGCCCCAGAACGACACAGGTGTCACAAAATGACACAGCCCTGCGAGCAAACCAGATAACTTGCCGCAAAGGAGACGACGGTGGTACACGGAAAAGCAGACTTCCCGGCTGCAGCCGGCACGGGCGTTGCGCCCGGCGCTTTGCAATTTGGCATGCTTCATGCTGACGAGCGCGGGACCATGGTAGAAAAATCCCGCCAGCGCTCGGCCGCCTACGGCCTCGCCACCGCCGACAACCCCGACTTCGCCCCGCTCAACCGGACCGACCTCTCGCTCGTCATCGAGCAGAACCAGGCGCTGCACAAGTACGCGCTCCCGGTGATGGAGACGCTGTACGAGCAGATCGTCAACACGCACAACATGGTCATCCTGACCGATGCGCAGGGCGTCATCATGCATACGCTCGGGGATGACGATTTCCTGGAGAAGGCCAACCGCGTCGCGCTGACCCCCGGCGTCGCGTGGTCGGAACAGCGGCGCGGCACCAATGCGATCGGCACCGCCATCGTCGAAGGCACGCCGACGCTGGTGCATGCCAACGAGCATTACCTGCACGCCAACCACATCCTCACCTGCTCCGCCGCGCCCATCTTCGATCCGCGCGGTGCGGTGATCGGCGTGCTGGACGTCACCGGCGACTGCAACAGCTTCCACCGACACACCATGGCCCTGGTGCGCATGTCGGCGCAGATGATCGAGAACCAGCTGTTTGCCGCTGCCTACCAGGATGGCATCACCCTGCATTTCCACAGCCGGCCGGAATTCATCGGCACGCTGATGGAAGGCATCGTCTCTTTCACGCCGGGCGGCCGTTTCATTGCGGCCAATCGCAGCGCGATGTTCCAGCTCGGCCTGGCGCCGAACGCGTTGAGCACGCACACCCTGAATTCACTCTTCGGACTGGGCGTCTCCGCCCTCTTCGACCACTACCGCACGGCCACCCCGGAACTGCTGCACATGTGCCTGCCCAGCGGCGTGCGCGTCTATGCGCGCGCGTCGGTGCGCCTCTCCAACAGCATGATCTGCGGCGCAGATATTGCACCGTCGCCCCGGCCGGCGCCCGACAGCGAGGCAAACCATCGGCTGTCCAGCCTGCGGTACCTCAACACCGGCGACCCGCAGGTCGCGGCCCTCATTACCAAGGTCAGCAAGGTCAACGGCAAAGACATTCCCATCCTGATCAACGGGGAAACCGGCACCGGCAAGGAACTGCTGGCACAAGCGATCCATAACGATTCCCCGCGCGCGGGCAGCCCCTTCGTCGCCGTCAACTGCGCATCGATCCCGGAAACCCTGATCGAATCCGAACTCTTCGGTTACGAAGACGGCGCCTTTACCGGCGCGCGCAAAAAGGGCAGCATCGGCCGCATCCTGCAGGCCAATGGCGGCACCCTCTTCCTCGACGAAATCGGCGACATGCCGCTGAACCTGCAGGCACGCCTGCTGCGCGTGCTGCAAGAGCGCATGGTGACGCCGCTCGGCAGCGCCAAGTCGATCCCGGTCAACGTGAACGTGATCTGCGCCACGCACCGCAACCTGCGCGACATGATCGCCAAGGGAGAATTCCGCGAAGACCTCTACTACCGCCTCAACGGCCTGGTTGTGAAGCTTCCGCCGCTGCGTGAACGCAGCGACTTCGAAATTGTGGTGAACAAGCTGCTTTCATGCGAAGGCAAGGGCACGCGCTATACCGTCGCGCCGGAAGTCATGCAGATGTTCAAGCAGCACAACTGGCCGGGCAATTTCCGGCAGTTGACCAACCTGCTGCGCACGGCGATGGTCATGACCGGGGACGATGGAGAGATCCGCATGGAACATCTGCCGGATGACTTCCTCGATGATGTGAAGAACATGAGCAGCAGGGACGAGGCGCCGGTCGCTGTCGATACCGTGCCGGCGAATGCGACGCTGGAAGATGTGGAGCTCAACATGATCCAGAAGGCCTTGCAGGCGCATGGCGGGAATGTGTCAGCGGCTGCAAGGGCGCTGGGGATTTCGCGGAATACGATTTACAGGAAGATTGGCTGAGTCATTTCGAGCGCGGGCGCAGTCTTTGCCACTCCCCCCTCCTCTTCCCCGTCGTTCCCGCGAAGGCGGAAACCCATAGTGAGGTCATCGATGCAACCTCAGCATGGATCCCCGCCTTCGCGGGGATGACGGGGGGAGAGAGATGAGTATTCATTCCTCCCTGCCCGCATTCAACCATCACGGCAGCATGCGCCTCAGTGATGCCACCCCCGACGTCGCCAAATGCAGCACCACTGCCAGCAAGTGCACCGCCACGAGCACGCACAGCAACCACACAAACGCCGCGTGCGTGACTCTGAAGAAGGCCTGCACTGCCGGATTTTCCCACCCCAGCTGTGGCAACGCGTAGCCAAAGAACTTCACCGGATATTTCCCAAAGTTTGATCCGATGAACCCCGACAGCGGGATCATCACCATGCACGCATACAGCAGCCGGTGAACCATCGCCGCCGCCCTTTCCTGCATCGCCGAGGAATGGAGCGCGGCCGGCGGCTGCGTTCGCAGACGCCACCACAGCCGCACCGCAATCAGCATCAACGCAATCAATCCAAAGGACTTGTGCAGCCCGTAGAAGTACGCCACCTCGGGTGTCTTCTTGGGCAGCTCGACCATGTACAGGCCGACCGTGACCTGCGCGACGAGCAGGACGGCCACTGCCCAGTGCAGCACGATCGCCGGCATGGAATAGCGTGCCGGTTTTGCAGCCTCCCCGCGTGACGCCAGCGCGTCCAGGCTTATTGAATGACTACGCCCCATGGCAGTTCTCCCACAGTGATTTCCTTGATGACCTGGCGTGCCGCGGTGTCGATCACCGAGACGGAGCCGGACCGGCCGTTGGCGACGTAGAGCTTCTTGCCATCAGGCGTGATCGCCATATTCCAGGGGCGCTTGCCCACCGGGACTTTCGCCGTCACCTTGTTCTCGGCGACATCGATCACGCTTACCGTCGCATCCTTGCCGTTGGTGACATAGACCGTGCTGCCGTCGGGATGGACGGTGACGCCGTTGGAGAAATTGCCCGAGGGGATGCTCGCAATCACCTTCTGCGTCTTCGTGTCGATTGCATAGACCGTACCGGCGATCTCGGATGCGACATAGGCACGGCTGCCGTCGGGAAGGAAGCCGATGCCGCGCGGACGCATGCCGACCTTGACCGCGTTCACCTGCTTGCGCTGTTCGACATTGACGATGTCGACCATGTCCGCGTCTTCCGCGCTGACGTACACCCATTTGCCGTCGGGACTGAAGTTGGCGTGTTCCGGGTTCTTGCCCTTGGTCGTCACGTTGAAGACGATCTTGTGCGTGGACGGGGACACGAAGTTGATGCTGTTGCTGACTTCGCTGGCAACCGCGACCCAATCGCCCTTCGGTGAAATGCCCACGCCTTCCGGCGACTCCTGCAATTTGACGCGCTCGGCGACCTTGCGCTGTACGAGGTCGACCACCAGGAGGGAATTGGTGGACTCGTCGCTCACGTAGAGCGATTTTCCGCCGTGGCCAACGACAATGCCACGCGGACGTCCCCCGGTCTCGATGGAGGCGACGACGCTGTCGGTTTCCACGTCGATCACGGACACGGTGCCGGATTTTTCATTCGGCACATACGCATAGGGCGAAGCCCAGGCCGTTCCGGCGCCCATCAGGGCTGCGAGAAATAAGGGTTTCATCTTGTCTCCTTGTTTGTTATGAGGCGAAGCGACGTGCTACAGGGCCGCACGCAAGCCGACGAACAGACGCCGGCCGGCCGCGGGTTCGAAGAAGCGCCGGTTGCCGTCGTTGACGATCACGGAACCGGCGTAATTGCGGTCGAAGATGTTGTCCAGGCGTGCGAAGAGGTACCATTTCGCCGCACCGGTTTTGAACTCCTGACCGGCGCGCAAGTTGAACACGGCATAGCCGGGCGCAGCGTCGCTGTTCAGATCGTCTGCGTAGATCTTGCTCTCGGTGCGCATTTCCACCGCCGTGGTCAGTCCCGGCGCGGCGCGGTACTCGACTTGTGCGAACAGGCTGTGCCGGGGAGCGCCAGGCAGGCGATTGCCCGCTGCCACCACGGCGCCCGTGCCGGTCGTGAACGGCTCGCGGAAACGTGCGTCCAGCAGCGTGTAGGCAAGTTGTGTCGCGAACGCTCCCGCCGTCATCCGCCAGCTCGCTTCGACACCGCGGCGTTCGACCTTGTCGACGTTCTGGAAGATCGAACGTCCATTCTCCGTCGTCAGCTGCGCGATCTCGTCGCGGCTGCGGGCATTGAACAGCGCGAGATCCAGCGTGTGGCCGCCGTGCTTCCACTTCATGCCGATCTCTCCCTGCAGGCTGCGCGAGGGCTGCAGGCCGAGGTTGGGGCCGGTACCGCCGGCACGGTAGGCGGACTCGTTGATTGTCGGCGTTTCAAAGCCGCGGCCGAGATTGCCGTAGATATTCAGGTCCTCATTGGCGAACCAGACGAGGCCGAGGACCGGGCTCGTGTTGTGGTATTCCACGCTGCCACTGTCATTCGGGCTCGCCGCAGTGATGTGGCGATCGTCCACCGAGAGCCGCACGCGGCTGGCGCGCAGGCCGGCGGTTGCCTTCCACTGCGGCGCAAACATCCAGTCGACCTGTCCGAACACATCCACATTGCGCGCGGTGTCCGTTTCGTCACGCCGCACTGCGCCTGCCGTACCATTGTTGTTGACGAAGCCGCGACGCAGCTGTTCCACTTCATCCGCTTCGACGCCGACCGTCCAATTGACCGGCATGCCGTTCAACCTGGTCGCATGCGTCCAGTTCACGCCGACGCCGTAGAAATCGTTGTCGAGATCCACCACACCGCCCGCGGAATTCGCTGCAGCGCCGGTGAACGACAGCGTCTGCATCACCTTGCGCACACCGGCATAGGCACGTGCATTGATCGTATTGCTGCTGTCGACCTTGTGTTCGACCACCAGCCCTCCCTGGCGCTGCTCGATGGTCTTGCGCGTGTCGAAGGTCAGCGCCACCGGCGCGACCTGGCGGGGATTCTGCTCGAACTGCGCGTGCGTCAACCCGAGCGGATCCTGCGACAGCGGCTGATCAAAGAGATTGACCAGACCGGTGACCGTTGTCGATGAGGATGGCCGCCACTTCAACTTGCCGTTGAGCTGCGTGCGTTCCGCGGCACTGTGGTCGCGATAGCCGTCGGTACGGAAGTGGGATACGTCCAGCAAGCCGCCGAAATCATCGGCGCCCCTGGCTACCGTGAAGCCGAGCTGACGCTGCCCGTAGCTGCCTGCTCCAAGCGAAGCGCTGGCATATGACGCCTCCGGCGACAGCGGCGGATCGGCGGTGAAAACGTTGACGACGCCGCCAGCGGCATTACCGTAAAGCTGCGCCAGCGGGCCGCGCAGGACTTCGATGCGGCGAGCCGATTGCAGCGTTGCCGTCGCTGCCTGCCCCTGCCCGTCCGGCATGGTGGCGGGAATGCCGTCGATCAGGATACGCACGCCGCGCACGCCGAAGGTTGAACGCGTACCGAAACCGCGCACCGAGAGCTGGAGGTCTTGCGCGAAGTTCTGCCGGTCGCGAATCTGGATGCCGGGTGCGGAATTCAACAGCTCCGACATGTTGACCAAGGGCGAAGGGGTATTCAGCGGATCGACCTGGACGGCGTCGATGGAGGCCGCTGCATCGAAGCGCTTCTGCTCCGTACGGTTCGCCGAGACGACGACGGGATCGAGCTGTTTTTCCTGCTGCGCGAAGGCATCGTGACAAAGCATCAGGAGCGAATTCGCCGATATCGCGGCGGCGATCGTGCGGCGGATGAAAATCGGTTTATGCATGGTGTGCCTCGAGTGGAGTGGTCGTTGATGCCCTTGCTTTCGGTTCTGCAAGTAGCGTGCCACTGATCCTGACTATGCCACGCGCCCAAATTGCTGCATTTAGCAACATCATTGTTGCGTTTTGTGACGCTCCAGCGAGGGACAGCGTGGCGCAATAAAAAAGGCCGGCGGTTTTCACCGCCGGCCAACACATCTCACCGGGTACAGGACAGGAGGCGTACAGGTTAGTGAGAATGAGGAGACATCAGATTAGATCGAAGAGAGTTTGAAGACCCACACGGAACCGCCCTGCTCGAGGAAGTTCACGCGCTTGGCGACTTCACCGCCCCACAGTGGTACCGCGCCGCCCCAGCCGGAGACCACGGCGACGTATTGCACGCCGTTCTCCTGCCACGTGACCGGAGGTGCCACCACGCCCGACCCGGTCTGGAACTTCCACAGTTCCTTGCCGGTCTTGGCATCCATCGCCTTCAGGAAGCCTTCAGGCGTGCCATAGAACACCAGGTCGCCGGCGGTGGACATCACGCCACCCCACAAGGGCGCGTTGTTCTTTGCTTCCCACACGATCTTGCCGCTCTTCGGATCGATCGCGCGCAGCACGCCGATGTAGTCCTCGTTCAGCGGCTTGATGGTGAAGCCGGCGCCGAGATAGGCCGCGCCCTTCTTGTAGCTGATCGGCTCATTCCAGATATCCATGCCCCATTCATTGGCCGGCACGTAGAACAGGCCGGTCTTCGGGCTGTAGGCCATTGGCATCTGGTTCTTGCCGCCGAGGAAGGACGGTGCGGAGAAGATGGTTTCACCCTTCTTGCCGTCCGCGCCCTTGGTCGGGTCGCCCGGGCGGCCCTTCGGCGTGTAGTTGGGACGGCCGGTCTTCAGGTCGATGCTGGTCGCCCAGGTGATCTTCTTGACGAAGGGGAAGGCATTTTCCAGCTTGCCGTTCTTCGCATCGATCACATAGAAGAAGCCGTTGCGGTCAGCCTTGCCGCCGAGGCGCTTGCCGCCCTGGTCGAAGGTGACGAACTCGTTGACGCCGTCAAAATCCCAGCCATCGTTCGGCGTGGTCTGGTAATGCCACTTGATCTGGCCGGTCGTCACATCGACGGCCACGGTCGAAGCCGAGTAAAGGTTGTCGCCGGGACGCAGGTGGCTGTTCCAGGGAGCCGGATTGCCCGTGCCAAAATAGGCGAGACCCGTCGTCGGATCGTAGGTGCCACCGAGCCATGTCGCGGCGCCGCCGGTCTTCCACAGCTCGCCCGGCCAGGTCTTGTTGGTCGTACCGGAGATGCCGTTTTCGTGCGCCTTGCCCTCGGTGTCGTACTTGTAGCCCATGTGGCCTTCGACCGTCGGGCGCGTCCATACCAGTTGGCCGGTGCGTGGATCGCGTGCCTCGATGCGGCCGACGATACCGAACTCGCCGCCCGACACACCCGTCAGGAGCAGACCTTTGGCAATCAGCGGTGCGGCGGTGTTGGAATAGCCGGCGGCATAGTCGTCGATCTTTTCCTTCCACACTACGTCGCCGGTCTTCTGGTCGAGGGCGACCAGTTGCGCGTCGAGCGTGGCGTAGATGACCAGGTTTTCAAACAGCGCGGCGCCGCGGTTCACCACGTCGCAGCAAGGCATGATGGCGTCGGGCAGGCGGTGTTCATACTTCCAGAGCTTTTCGCCCGTCTTCGCGTCCAGCGCATAGATGCGCGAATACGATGCGGTGACGAACATGCGTCCTTCGTGGATCAGCGGCTGCGACTCCTGGCCGCGCTGCTTTTCGCCGCCGAAGGAGAACGACCACGCCGGCACCAGCTTCGACACCGTCTTGCTGTTGATCTGCGTCAGCGGGGAAAAGCGCTGGCCCTGCTGGCCCATGCCCCAGGACAGCACGTCGTTGGTGGACTTGGCATCGGCTTCGATCATGGCGTCGGTGACGCCCGCCGCATGCGCGCCGGCAGCACCGGCCATGGCTGCCAGCAGCGACAGCCTCATCAGGTTGGTTTTCATTGCTCCTCCGTTTTTTCTTGAATGAATGGTTGCGGTCAGGCTTTTGCCGACTCCCGCGCGGCGTGCCGCGCAAGCTGGTCGCATTCCTCGTCGGTGAACAGGCGTGAGCGTGTCAGGAAACGCTTTCCGGTGCCGTTCTCCAGCGAGAACATGCCGCCCATGCCGTCCACCACATCAATGATCAATTGCGTGTGCTGCCAGTACTCGAACTGGTCGCGTCCGATGTAGAACGGCGCACCGTGCAGCGCCCCGAGCCAGACGTCGGTCGCACTGATACTGAAATCGCCCATCGGGTAACACATCGGCGAGCTGCCGTCGCAGCAGCCGCCGGACTGGAAAAACATCAGCGGACCGTAACGCTGCGTGAGGGTATCGATCAGTTCCGTCGCGGCCTCGGTGGCGACCACTCGTGGTGGAAGCGTGTATGCCATGTCTGTTCCTTTGTTTCTGCGGCGGTGCGGATGCACCGCCGCTTTACTTCGATCTGAGCGGTTTGAATGTCAGTGCAAGGGAAGTCAGGTCGTGTCGAGAAGCGCAACCGTACGTGAGTACGGTGAGCATCGCAGGCACGAGATGGCCCCCTTTCACTGACAGGCAATCCGCTCTAGAAGAAGCCGAGTGCCTTGGGGCTGTAGCTGACCAGGAGGTTCTTGGTCTGCTGGTAGTGCTCGAGCATCATCTTGTGGGTTTCGCGGCCGATGCCCGACTGCTTGTAGCCACCGAATGCGGCGTGCGCCGGATACAGGTGGTAGCAGTTGGTCCACACGCGGCCGGCCTGGATGTTGCGGCCCATGCGGAAGGCACGGGAGCCGTCGCGCGTCCACACGCCGGCGCCGAGGCCGTACAGCGTGTCGTTGGCGATGGAGAGCGCTTCGTCTTCATCCTTGAAGGTCGTCACCGACACGACCGGGCCGAAGATTTCTTCCTGGAAGATGCGCATCTTGTTGTGGCCGGCGAAGATGGTCGGCTTGACATAGAAGCCGGTGGAGAGATCGCCGCCGAGGTTGTTGCGCTCGCCACCGATCAGCACCTTCGCGCCTTCCTGGCGGCCGATGTCGAGGTAGGACAGGATCTTTTCCATCTGTTCCTGCGAAGCCTGGGCGCCGATCATGGTGCTGCTGTCGAGCGGGCTGCCCTGCTTGATCGCGGCCACGCGCTTGACGGCGCGCTCCATGAACTTGTCGTAGATCGATTCTTGCACCAGCACGCGCGACGGGCAGGTACACACTTCGCCCTGGTTCAGCGCAAACATCGCGAAACCTTCCAGGCACTTGTCGAAGTAGTCGTCGTCCGCTTCCATCACGTCCGCGAAGAAGATGTTGGGCGACTTGCCGCCGAGTTCCAGCGTGACGGGAATGATGTTCTGCGCGGCGTATTGCATGATCAGGCGGCCGGTGCCGGTTTCGCCGGTGAAGGCGATCTTGGCGATGCGCTTGCTGGTGGCGAGCGGCTTGCCTGCCTCGAGGCCGAAGCCGTTGACGACGTTGATCACGCCAGGCGGCAGCAGGTCGCCGATCAGTTCCATCAGGACCATGATCGATGCCGGGGTTTGCTCGGCGGGCTTGAGGACCACGCAGTTGCCTGCGGCCAGTGCCGGGGCCAGCTTCCACACGGCCATCAGGATCGGGAAGTTCCAGGGGATGATCTGGCCGACGACGCCCAGCGGCTCATGGAAGTGGTAGGCGTAGGTTTCGGAGTCGATCGGCGCGATGGAACCTTCCTGTGCGCGGATGCAGCCGGCGAAGTAGCGGAAGTGGTCGATGGCGAGCGGGATGTCGGCGGCCATGGTTTCGCGGATCGGCTTGCCGTTGTCGATAGTTTCTGCGGTCGCCAGCAGCTGCAGGTTGGCTTCCATGCGATCGGCGATCTTGTTCAGGATGTTCGCGCGGTCGGTCGGGGATGTCTTGCCCCATGCCTTCTTCGCGGCGTGGGCCGCGTCGAGGGCGAGGTCGATATCTTCTTCGGTGGAGCGTGCCACTTCGCAGAAGGCCTGGCCGATGACCGGGCTGATGTTCTGGAAGTATTCACCCTTGGTCGGCGCAACGAATTTGCCGCCGATGAAATTGTCATAGCGCTGCTTGAAAGGATTCTTGATGCCGAGCTTGGTGATGTCTGCGAGATTCATGCCGTCCTCCGATTGTGATTGTGGAAGTTGTGTGATCCGGCGTTCTTTGCCGGGACACATGACACTTCGCAAGTGGCGTGCCATGCGTCGAAAAGCCTGAATACCCGTAAAAACATAAGGATTTCGACTTCGGAGACACAAACACCTGTCACGTTTTTGAGCAGTCGTGATGTCACTGTCACACTCTGCATCACAGTTGCTGTCCGCAAATGATCAGGCAGCCTTGACCGGAATGGCGACGCGGCGCTTCTTCTCAAGGATTAATGGCGCGCAGCGTTCGTCGCTTTGATGGATGACGACGCAGTCCATGCACTGAAAGCAGTCGTCATAGCGGATGCCGCCGTCGGGTTGGATGGCGGAGTAGTCACAGCGATGGCGGCAGGTCTGGCAGGGTTTGCCGCATTCGTTCCGGCGCGGGAGCCAATCGAACAGGCGCACCCGGCCGAACAGCGCAAGGCCGGCACCCAGCGGACAGAGATAGCGGCAGAAGAACTTGTACCAGACGGCGCTGGCGGCAAGCAGGGCCGTCGCATACAGGACATACGGCCAATGGCGCTGGAGGCCGAGCGTGATTGCTGTTTTGAAGGGCTCGACTTCGACGAGGAATCCGGTCGCCCGTTCCGACACGAATACGCTGCAGACAAGAACAGCGAGCACACCATATTTCACCAACCGAAGGCGCGCATCGGTCCGCTGGCGGAGCCGCACTTGCGGAAGCCGCCCCCACTGCCCGAGTTTTCCCGTGAGCTCCTGCAGCGCGCCGAAGGGAC
Organism: Noviherbaspirillum sp. ST9; assembly: GCF_048799745.1. Taxonomy (NCBI): domain Bacteria; kingdom Pseudomonadati; phylum Pseudomonadota; class Betaproteobacteria; order Burkholderiales; family Oxalobacteraceae; genus Noviherbaspirillum; species Noviherbaspirillum sp. ST9. The sequence goes on from NZ_JBLWFR010000010.1 coordinate 58,280, forward strand.
ACAGCCATCCGCAGAAGGTGCCGCGTCCCCACGCGAAAAGCGACAGTCCCACGGCGGCCCAGATGAGGATGGACACCGGGTCGTACATCAGGAACGCAAGACTGGCCCCCTCCTTCACGGCGTGGATGATGCCGGTCAGCGTGACAATGGACAGCTGGCCCTGCGCGTACCAGCCGATGAAGAGCAGCGTGAAGGCCAGGAATCCCGCACGGAACCAGGCAAAGCGGCGCGCATCGGCGGCGAGGATGGCCGGCTTCGACAAGGCGGCAAAGAGCAGCACAAGCGCCGCTGCCACGATGGCGAGTTCCGGCCAGCGCTGCTTCCATGCCGGCATCCACGACTTTTCCTCGCTGGGAGGGATCGTGACAAAACGCTCGGGCAAGCGATAGGCGAAGCGGAAATCCCGCACAAAGCGTTCCGGATAAATCATTCCCTTGAGCCGCGTAACGTGCAGAGCAAGATCGAGCGGCTGCGAAGGATCAAGTCCGGCTTGCGCAATGACGCGGAAGACCTTCATCGAATCCCGCGCGCCGTCCTGCAGGCGAAGGTCCAGATTGAGGTCACGCATTTCAATGGGCAGGCCGCCTTGTATCAAGGTGAATCGGTCCGGCGGCGTGCCGGCGATGAAGCGTTCCGATATCGGGGCATAGTTGCCGCGCCATCGCACCAGCAGGGCGTGATCGCCCTCTTCCAGTCTGGACGCGAGGCGCGACCAGCTTTGCACATCGAGAAGACTGCGGCCAATCGACGGCACGGACACGAGGGCAACTTCCAGATCCGCAAATACTTCGTTCGGTCTCTGTAACGCTGCAGGGTCCAGATCGGCGCCGTCGGACCCTTCGAACGCCTTCTCCACATCGACATTGCGCAGCAGGAACGATTGGAGCAGTCCCTCCGCCTTCAAGTCGGCGAATCTGATCGATTCCAGAACATCCTGGCGCACTTTCGCAATGCGGTCAGGATCCTGCGCCGCGGAGAACCCGAGCTTCTTGCGCGCCACCTTGAGCGCCGCGGACAGAAGGGTCTGGTTAACGATGCGCACGGATGCGGTGGCCTTCGCCACACCGTCGATGTGCACGTTAGTGCCGTCCTTGTTCGTCGCCGAATCGATCACGACATTCTGCTTGAGCGACACCCCCTGGTATTGGCTGACGAACTTGTGCAAGGGCCCCTCACCCAGTCCGTCCAGAAACACGGGTTCATGCTGGGACAAGACCTTTACGTCAAGGAAGGTGCCTTGCGGATCGATTGCGATGAGCAAGTCGACCGGTACGCCGGCGAAGCCCGGCACCGAGACGAAGTCGATGGACTCGAAGAGATAGCCGACCAGGTCCGTTGCCGGGCCGTTCTGCTTGTAAACGGGCCAGACCGGCAACGCCTCGTCCTTCTGCCCGATCATCCAGGGGGCGGGGTAGGACTTTTCAAGCGCCTCTCGGGTCAGGACGCCGGCACTGCATGGCAGCAGGATGCACAGCAGCAGGCCGGCGATCAGTCGTCGGAATGCGTTCACGGCTTGGCCGGCGTCACTCCGTGCTTCGCAAAAATCTTCGCCAATTCGCCGGAGGTTTCCAGCTCGTTGGCAGCCGCCTGCAGCGCCTTGGCCAGCTCCTCATTGTCCTTCTTGACGGCCAGGCCGATCACCCAGCCCTGGCGCGGAAGCCGTGCGAAGTTCAGGTCGCTGAGCGGGAAGTTGGTGTCGCCTTTCACGGCCCCTTCGATCTCGGACTGATTGGCGAACACGGCGTCGAGTTCACCGGCCTTGAATGCGGCGAGCGCGGCTGCTGCGGTGTCGTAGATCTTCACGCTGTCACGCACCTTGCCGTCCTGTTCTCCCAAAAGGAGCATGGCGGCAATCGATACCTTCTCGACACCGACCTTTTTCCCCACCAGGCAATCCACCGATTCGCACGACGCAATCTTGCGCACGTCGCGCACCAGGCGCACGCGGTCGCGGTAGTACGGGGCAAAGATCGATACGCGCTTGTTCTCGGCCATGAGCTGCCTGTCGACGGGCACATGCATCATGACATCGGCAGGGCCGTAGCCGAGGTAATGCCCCTTCCACACCATGTTGCGCAGGTCGTCGTTGAGGTTTTCGCCCGCCTCGAAGGGCAGCAGGCTCACCTGCACGCCGAGCTTGGCGGCCATTGCCCTGGCGAGGTCGACGTCGATGCCGCCCTCCTGCGAGGAGAAGGGTTGCATGTCCTTGTACACCGCGACCTTGAGGACGCCGGACTGCCGGATCTTGTCGAGATCCGCATGCGCGGACGGGATGGCAAGCGTGAATGCGAGCAGCAGCGCCGCCCGAAAGAATGGAATAAGTGTCACGACGGTCTCCGTTATCGTTATGGGAATGCGTGTCGCGCGGCTGCGGCGGCCTCCGGGCCGCCGTCCGGTCGTTGTTACTTCACTTCACGGCGCGTATCGAGATAGGCGCGGATCGACCACATGGCTTCCTGGCTCAGCGTGCCTTCGAAGGGCGGCATGTAGACGGCGCCGTTGCGGACCTTGCCACGGCGCGCGGACGTCAGGAAGTACTGGTCCACGTCCTTGATGCAGGCCTGTTTCTTGGTTTCGATCTTCTGGTTCATGCAATCCTTGTCGAGCTTGCGCAGGTCGGGCGCAATGCCGCCGGAGACCGCCTCGATGCCATGGCAGCGCGCGCAGTTCTGTGTATAGGCTGAGCCGCCGATGCGGACCGCCTCGTCATTGCCCCGGAAAGGATTTTCGTCGCGCCATTGTTCGCCCAGTTGCGGCAGCGATTTGGTGTCGACGGCCTGCGGCGTCACGTCTCCGTGGGCGAACACGACGGACGCCTGGAAGGAAAGGGCGAGCAGCAAAGCGGCGGTGCGGATGGATGAAGCTTTCATGTTGTCTCCTTGGCTTATTAAGAAATGGCGTTTCCCCATAAGCGCAAAGAGCATGCCAATCGCCCATCTGCACACGTCGTAGGCGCGCGTCTTACGTATTCGCCCTGAGCCCCGTGTCCGAACGCTTCAGGTGTGCTGCACCGCCTGATCCAATTTGAAACACCACTGTTAAAAGCTGGCGCAACTGTCCGCCCCTGTTTTTAGTACTTGACAAATAAACAAGCGTGACACGCCACAATGCGCACGAAAAACCTTGCATTCCCTAACGTCATGGTGAATAATCTAAATGAGAATTGTTCGTATTTACAAAAGGATCAATAATGACCGGAACGATGCAGCACATGAAGGACGAGGACGACGGCCGGCAAGGCAGTCCCGCCACGCAGGCTGCATCGCGGACGCCGCGCTTCAAGAGCGAAGATCTCTTCCAGCAGCAGCGTGAAGTCGAAATCGATCATCAGGGACGGATCTACCGTTTGCGGCTGACCCAGATGAACAAACTGATCCTGACCGCTTGAGCGGCGACCGCAGTTCGCACCATCAACTTTACGAAAGCAGTGCCATGATCGTCTGTGTCTGCAACAACGTCTCCGAACGCCAGATCCGTCGTGCTGTCGACGCGGGCCATACGACCATGCCGCAGCTGCGTGAAGAACTGGGTGTCGGCACCTGCTGCGGCAAGTGCCACTCCTGCGCCAAGACCGTACTGCGCGAATGCCTCGAAGATGGCGCGCGCGAGCCGCAACCGGCGATGTCGATGATGTTCCAGTCCGCAATCGCCGCCTGAGCTTTCCCCTCTCCCCTCCACACCTTTCCGCCACGCATCCGCCCGTCGGATGCGAATGATTCGCGCTAACAAAACGCAGGGCCTTCATGGCAAATCCGGCTGCGTGCGTTATCATTTCGATACTCAAGGGCGCGAACACGCGCCTCCTCCCACCCCACTGCAGAGGGCTCCATGAAAGGCGATCCGAATATCATCCGGCTGCTGAATGCGCAGCTCACCAACGAACTGACCGCGATCAACCAGTACTTCCTGCATGCGCGGATGTACCGGCATTGGGGCCTCAAGAAGATCGGCAAGAAGGAATACGAGGAGTCGATCGAGGAGATGAAGCATGCCGACCGTCTGATCGACCGCATCCTCATGCTCGAAGGCCTGCCAAACCTGCAGGCGCTGAACAAGCTGCTGATCGGAGAAAACGCGCAGGAAATGCTGGAATGCGACCTCAAGCTGGAACAAGGCGCGCAGCAGACCTTAAGGGATGGCATCAAGGCCTGTGAAGCCGCTGCCGACTTCGTGTCGCGCGACCTGCTGGAAGACATCCTCGAGGAAACCGAGGAACATATCGATTGGCTCGAGACGCAACTGGAGCTGATCAACAAGGTCGGCATCCAGAATTACCTGCAATCGCAGATGGACGATTGATCGTACTCACGGAAATAAAAAAGGGCAGCCGAGGCTGCCCTTTTCATTGGATGCGCGCAATCTTATTGCGGCACGGTGTCCTTGAACGATGGCCTTTCCGACAGCTTGTCGAACAGCTTGCCGAGGTTCGGATGATCCCCGCGCCAGTCGATTTCCGGGAAGCGGAACGACAGCCAGCCGAGTGCGCAGCCGACGGACACATCGGCCAGCGTGTAATGGTTGCCGCTACAGAACGCGGTGTCCTTCAGGCCGGCGGACATCGCCTTCAGGCCATTGTTGACCTTGTCCATCTGGCGCTTGATCCACTCGGGGCTCTGCTGTGCCTCCGGACGCTGCCGCTCCAGGCGAATTGCCACGCCGGCATCGAGCACGCCGTCGGCGAGCGCTTCCCAGCATTTGACTTCCGCGCGCTCGCGGCCGTTGGGTGGAATCAGCTTGCCGACCGGCGTCAGCGTATCGAGGTATTCGACGATCACGCGCGAATCGAACATGGCGCCGCCGTCTTCCATGATCAGGCACGGCACCTTGCCGAGCGGGTTGTACTGCATGATCTTGGTGTCGGGAGCCCAGACGTTTTCCTGGACCAGTTCATAGTCGAGCTTCTTTTCCGCCATCACGACGCGGACTTTGCGGACATACGGGCTGGCGAGAGAACCGATGAGTTTCATAGGAGCGTATCGTAAGAATTGGTCTGGATTATAACATTGAGGAAGCGCGCGATAAGGCGCGGCGGCCGCCGCGCGCATGTCCCGAGGCAGGCGATTTCGCGTGCGGCGCAGATGGTAAAATGATGGATTCCCCTGGTTTTGCGCACGGTTTGCCCCACTTTGCGCAGGTTTTCTTTTCATTCTCCGCATTTTCATATCATGTCGCTTTCCGCTCTCTCCGCCCTCTCGCCGTTGGATGGCCGCTACGCCGCCAAAACCGACAAGCTGCGTCCCCTGCTCTCCGAAGCAGGCTTCATGCACCATCGCGTGAAGGTGGAGATCGCCTGGCTGCAGGCGCTGTCCAACGCCGGCTTCACGGAGATCAAGCCGTTCTCGCCGGCGGCAAGCGCCCTGCTGGACAAGCTGGCCAACGAATTCAGCGAAGCGGATGCCGAGCGCATCAAGGCGATCGAAGCCGTCACCAACCATGACGTGAAAGCGGTCGAATACTGGCTCAAGGAAAAGGTCAAGGACGTGCCGGAACTGGTGGCCGCCTCCGAGTTCATCCACTTCGCCTGCACCTCGGAAGACATCAACAACACCTCCCACGGCATGATGCTGAAGGCGGCGCGCAACGATGTGCTGCTGCCGTCGCTGCGCAACGTGATCGCCCGCCTGACCGAGATCGCACACGACAACGCGGCGCTGCCGATGCTGTCGCGCACGCACGGCCAGCCGGCCAGCCCGACCACCCTTGGCAAGGAAATCGCCAACGTCGTCGCCCGCCTGAAGCGCGCCGAGAAGCGCATCGCCGACGTCGAAATCCTCGGCAAGATGAACGGCGCCGTCGGCAACTACAACGCCCACCTGTCCGCCTATCCCGCTTTCGACTGGGAATCGTTCTCGAAGAACGTGATCGAGCAGCGCCTCGGCCTGACCTTCAATCCGTACACCATCCAGATCGAGCCGCACGACTACATGGCCGAACTGTTCGACGCCGTCGCGCGCGCCAACACCATCCTGCTCGACCTGAACCGCGACATCTGGGGCTACATCTCCCTCGGTTACTTCAAGCAGAAGACCAAGGCCGGCGAAATCGGCTCCTCGACGATGCCGCACAAGGTCAACCCGATCGACTTCGAAAACTCGGAAGGCAACCTGGGCCTGGCCAACGCCGTGCTGAAGCACCTGTCCGAGAAGCTGCCGGTTTCCCGCTGGCAGCGCGACCTGACCGACTCGACCGTGTTGCGCAACATCGGCGTGGCCTTCGGTTATGCGATCCTCGCTTACGACAGCTGCCTGCGCGGCCTGAACAAGCTGGAAGTCAACCCGGCGCGCCTGGCGGAAGACCTCGATGCGACCTGGGAAGTGCTGGCCGAGCCGGTGCAGACCGTGATGCGCCGCTACGGCATCGAGAACCCGTACGAGCAGCTGAAGGAACTCACGCGCGGCAAAGGCATCTCGAAGGAAGCCCTGCGCGAGTTCGTGAACGGCCTGGCCATCCCGCAGGATGCCAAGGACCTGCTCCTGGCCATGACGCCGGGCAGCTACACCGGCCGCGCTGAAAAGCTCGCTCGCGAGATCTGATCCTGCTTTGCGGAGCGCCACCGGCGCTCCGCCCTTCCCTTCCGCACGCGGAATAAAAGCCGCTCCCTGCCTGTTTACATATCCGTACCGTCATATCCGGTATGACCGTAGTGCTGTCGTTTTTCCGGACAACACTGATACATTTTTGCTGATATGATATTCGTCCTAATTAAAACTAATTGACAAATAGCAACGACATGCGCCGCTATACGCTCCCGGCGATCCTCCTGCACTGGGTCACCGCGTTCCTGATCGTGTGCGCCTTCGGCCTCGGTCTGGTAATGGTCGACATCCCGGGCATCACGCCGACCAAGCTGAAGTACTTTTCCTGGCACAAGTGGCTGGGCGTGACCGTGCTCGGCATCGCCTGCGTTCGCATGCTGTGGCGGCTCACGCATGCGGCGCCCCCATTGCCGGCGTCCATACCGGTGTGGCAGGTCCGGGCGTCCCACGCGCTGCATGGCCTGCTGTATATCCTGATTTTCGCGGTGCCGGTTTCCGGCTATTTCTACAGCCTGGCCGCCGGTGTTCCGGTAGTCTATCTCGGCCTCATCCCGCTGCCCGTGCTGATCGAAGCCAACGCGGAGTGGAAGCCCATCCTCAAGCAAGTCCATTACGCGCTGAACATGACCCTGCTCACCTGTGTCGTGATCCACGTCGGCGCCGCCATCAAGCATCTCGTTATCGACCGCGACGGCGTTTTCCGTCGCATGTTGCCCTGATTTTCGACGCAAGGAATCGACCATGAAGCTCCACGCCATCCTTCGCAACACCACCGTCCTCGCGCTGGCGGTCGCGCTGCCGGTGCTCGCCGCGCAGCTCAAGTCCGACCCGGCCAAGAGCAGTGTCTCCGCCGTGTTCAAGCAGATGAACGTGCCTGTGGAAGGCAAGTTCAAGCGCTTCAACGCCCAGATCGACTACAACAGCGCCAAGCCGGAAACGTCGAAGGCCGCGATGGAAATCGACGTCGCCAGCTTTGACCTCGGCGATGCGGAGTTCAACAAGGAAGCGCAGAAGAAGGATTGGTTCAACGGCCCGCAATTCCCGAAGGCGACCTTCGTCTCCAGCGCGCTCAAGCCGGCCGCCGGTGGCAAGCTCGACGTTTCCGGCAAGCTGACCATCAAAGGCAAGACGTCCGACGTCGCCTTCCCTCTCACCGTGAAGCAGGAAGGTGCAACACAGGTTTTCGAAGGCGCGCTGCCGATCAAGCGGCTGGCTTTCAACATCGGCGAAGGCGAGTGGAAGGACACGAGCATGGTCGCCGATGAAGTCGTCATCAAGTTCCGCGTCGTCGCGACGCAATAAACAACCCTGGGAGAATAACCAATGCAGATCAAGCACATCATCGCCGCCGTCCTGGCCGTCAGCGCCAGCTCCGCCTTCGCGCAGACCTACAACATCGAACCGAACCACACCTTTCCGAGCTTCGAAGCCGACCACCTCGGCATCTCGGTTTGGCGCGGCAAGTTCACCAAGACCAGTGGCGTGGTGAAACTGGATCGTGCAGCGAAGACCGGCACGATGGACATCGCCATCGACGCCAACACCATCGATTTCGGTCATGCCAAGATGAACGAGCATGCCAAGTCCAAGGACATGTTCAACGTCGAGCAATTCCCGACCATCACCTACAAGGGCAAGTCGATGAAGTTCGACGGCGACAAGCCGGTATCGGTGGAAGGCGAACTGACCATGCTCGGCGTGACCAAGCCGGTCAGCCTGACGATCGGCAAGTTCAAGTGCATCGAGCACCCGATGTTCAAGCGTGAAGTGTGCGGCGCCGATGCGACGGCGGAATTCAAGCGTACCGACTTCGGCCTGAGCTATGGCACGCCGCGTTTCGCCCCGGAAGTGAAGCTGGCGATCCAGGTTGAAGCGCTGAAGGCGGACTGATCGCCCAGCCGATCCCACAAGCCGGCCCTTTCCAGGCCGGCTTTTTTTTGAGCCCATCATGAAGAGAGAACGTTACCTGCGCAGCGTCCGCCTGCTGGCCGAGTGCTACCACACGTTCGAGCACATCTCCTCGACCCACATTCGCACCCTCGACCTGACGCCGCCGCAATTCGACATTGTTGCGACGCTGGGCAATACCGAGGGCATGTCGTTCAAGGAACTGGGCGAGAAGACGCTCATCACCAAAGGTACGCTGACCGGGGTGGTCGACCGGCTGGAGGCGAAGGGGCTGGTGTGCAGGATTTCCGACGCTAACGACAGGCGCAGCACCATCGTGCGGCTGACCGCGAAAGGCGAGCAGGAATTCGAGCGCGTCTTTCCGCCGCAGATCACGCTGTGCAAGGAACCGTTCCTGGCGTACGGGGAAGAGGATTTCGCCGCGCTTGAACGGGAGCTGTCCAAGCTCAAGCAGCATCTCGACGACGCTGCACGACGCATGAAGCAATAAAAAAACCGGCTCGAAAGCCGGTTTTTTCATGGGGCGGAAGAATCAGACCACTGCGCCGTCGGTCTCGTCCTTTTCCTTGACCGGTTTGATCAGGTCTTCGCGCGTCACGCCCAGCCACATGGCGACAGCGGCGGCAACGAACACCGAGGAATAGATACCGAACAGAATACCGATCGTCAGCGCCAGCGCGAAGTAATGCAGCGTCGGGCCGCCGAACATCAGCATCGACATGACCATGATCTGCGTCGAGCCGTGGGTGATGATGGTGCGGGAGATCGTGCTGGTAATGGCGTGGTTCATCACGTCCGCCGTGTCCATCTTGCCGTAGCGGCGGTCACGGAAGGTTTCGCGCACGCGGTCGAAAATAACCACGGATTCGTTCACCGAATAGCCGAGGATCGCGAGCACCGCCGCCAGCACCGTTAGCGAGAATTCCCACTGGAAGAAGGCGAAGAAGCCGAGAATGATCACCACGTCGTGCAGGTTGGCGATGATGGCGGAGACCGCGAACTTCCATTCGAAGCGCACCGCAAGGTAGATCACGATGCCTGCAATCACCATGGCAAGCGCGGTCAGGCCGTCGTGCGCGAGTTCGTCGCCCACCTGCGGACCGACGAACTCGACGCGCTGCAGCTTGACCGCCTCATCCTGCGCCTTGAGCGTGGCCATGACCTTTTCGCTCTGCTGGGCGGACGAGATGTCCTTGCGCGCCGGCAGGCGGATCATGACGTCCTGCGCCGTGCCGAAGCTCTGCACCTGGGTATCGGTATAGCCGAGGCCCTCGATGCTCTTGCGGATGCCTTCCAGGTCGGCCGGCTTGGTGTAGGTCACCTCGATGACCGTGCCGCCGGTGAATTCGATCGACAGGTGCAATCCCTTGTAGAACAGGAAAAACACGGCCGCGACGAAGGTCAGCGCCGATACCGCGTTGAGGATCAACGCGTGGCGCATGAAGGGGATGTCCCTCTTGATGCGGAATAATTCCATTACATTCCTTTCGTTTGCCCGGTGTGGTCGTCAGGCGTTCGGTTTCCAGACCTGGCCGATCGACACGCTGGTCAGTTTCTTCTTGCGTCCATACCAGAGGTTGGCGAGGCCGCGCGACACGAAGACCGACGAGAAGATCGAGGTCAGGATGCCCAGGCAGTGCACGACGGCAAAGCCGCGGATGGCACCGGAGCCGAAGATCAGCAGCGCCAGGCCGGCAATCATGGTCGTCACGTTGGAGTCGAGAATCGTCGCCCACGCACGGTCGAAGCCGGCTGCGATGGCTGCCTGCGGCGTATTCCCGGCCCGCAGTTCCTCGCGAATGCGCTCGTTGATCAGCACGTTGGCATCAATCGCCATACCGAGCGTGAAGGCAATTGCCGCCATGCCGGGCAAGGTCAGCGTCGCCTGCAACGTGGACAGCACCGCGATCAGCAACAACAGGTTGACCGACAGCGCGAACACGCTGAAGAAGCCGAACAGGTGGTAATAGATGATCATGAAGATGGCGATCGCCGCGAAGCCATACAGCGTCGAGTTGAAGCCCTTCTGGATGTTGTCGGCACCAAGCTGCGGCCCGATGGTGCGTTCCTCGATGATTTCCATCGGCGCTGCCAGCGAGCCGGCGCGCAGCAGCAGCGCGAGGTCGTTGGCGGCTTCGGCGGAACCCATGCCGGTGATCTGGAAACGGGAGCCGAGTTCGTCGCGAATGGTGGCGACCGTGAGCACTTCGCCGCGGTTCTTTTCGAACAGCACGATGGCCATCAGCTTGCCGATTTTTTCACGGGTCGCTTCGCGCATGCGGCGGCCGCCGTCACCGTTCAGGTCGATGCTGACGGCGGGCTGCTGATTCTGGTCGAAGCTGGCCGAGGCGCTGGAGATATAGTCACCGGTGATGATTGGGTCCTTGAACAGCACGACGGGTGCGCCCTTGCCGACCTTGAACAGTTCGGAGCCGAAGGGCACGGCAGCGGTCTCTTCGGTGCCGCGCGTGACGCTCTCGTCGACCATGCGCACTTCCAGCGTGGCGGTACGCCCGATGATGTCCTTGGCGCGCGACACGTCCTGCACGCCCGGAAGCTGCACGACGATACGGTCGGCGCCCTGGCGCTGGATGACCGGCTCGGCCACGCCCAGTTCGTTCACGCGCTTGGACAGGGTGCTGATGTTCTGCTGGACGGCTTCCTCGACAGTACGCTTGAGCGCTTCCGGCTTGTAGCTGGCGAGCAGGGTCAGGTCGGCGCCGTTCGTGCCTTCCTGGAAGGTCAGTTCGCCCAGTTGCGAGGCGAGGACTTCGCGCGCCTTGACACGGGTTTCGGGTTCGCGGAACTTGATCTCGATGGCATCGCCGGCGCGGCCGATGCCGGCATGGCGCACATTCTTGTCGCGCAGCAGGCTGCGGACGCTGGATTGCAAACCTTGCAGGCGCTTGTTCAACACGCCCTTGGTATCCACCTGCATCAGGAAGTGCACGCCGCCGCGCAGGTCGAGGCCGAGGTACATCGGCAAGGCGCCGACGCGCTGCAGCCACTGCGGGGTGTTCGGCATCAGGTTGAACGCGACGATGTAGGTCGGGTCAGCCGGGTCGGTGTTCAGTTCCTTCTCGAGCAGGGCCTTGGCCTTGAACTGGGTGTCGGTGTCGCGGAAGCGGGCGCGCACCGAGCCCTGGTTGCCGCTGACGTCGAAGGACATCCCTTCCGCCTTGATGCCGTTTTTGGCCAGTGCCTCTTCCACACGGGAAGTCGCGGACACATCGACCTTCACGGTTGCCTTCGCGCTGCTGACCTGGACGGCCGGCGATTCACCGAAGAAATTGGGGATCGTATACAGCACGCCGAACAGCAGCGCGATGGCGATCAGAATGTATTTCCAGAGGGGATAACGATTCATGGGGATTCAAGTTCCGGATAGAGCGGGCCGATCAGATGATGCGGCCCAAGGAAAACTGCCGCCGGGAAAGGCGGCACATCATCCCTTTACAGCGACTTGATCGTGCCCTTCGGCAACAGGGTCGCAATGGCTGCCTTCTGCGCCACGATTTCGGTGCCGGTCGCGACTTCGATCGTTACATACGCATCGGTCACCTTGGTGATCTTGCCGAGGATGCCGCCTGCGGTCACGACTTCATCTCCCTTGGCCAGCGCTTCCATCATGCTCTTCTGTTCTTTCTGGCGCTTCATCTGGGGACGAATCATCAGGAAGTAGAGCACGATGAACATCAGGACGATGGGCAGGAAGCTCATGAGGCTGCTTTCCGGGCCAGCGGCCGCGGCTTGCGCGTATGCGTTGGAAATGAACACGTATTACTCCTTACTATGGGATGGATCAACCCGGCATTTTAGCATTGGCCGCCGGGATTTCCGGGATCGTCGAATTGACCCGGGAAGCGTGGGAAAACCGGCCCCGAATGGGCCGGTTCAAGGAGGTGTGCAGGCTCAGACGCCGCGGGCGCGGTCGGACTGGAATTGCACGACGAACGCCTGGAAGCGATCGGCGTCGATGGCGGCCCGCATCTCACGCATGAGCTGCAGGTAGTAGTGCAGGTTGTGGATGGTGTTGAGCCGCGCGCCGAGGATTTCGCCCGCCCGGTGCAGGTGGTACAGGTAGGCGCGCGAGAAATTGCGGCAGGTATAGCACTCGCAGGTCTCGTCGAGGGGCTTGTCGTCGTCCTTGTAGCGCGAATTCTTGATCTTCAGGTCGCCGAATCGGGTGAACAGCCAGCCGTTGCGGGCGTTGCGGGTAGGCATTACACAGTCGAACATGTCGACGCCGTTGGCCACCCCCGCCACCAGGTCTTCCGGCGTGCCGACGCCCATCAGGTAATGCGGCTTGTCCGCCGGAAGACGCGGACCGACGTGCTCCAGCACGCGCATCATGTCTTCCTTCGGCTCGCCCACGGACAGGCCACCAATGGCATAGCCCTCGAAGCCGATGTCCTGCAGGCCTGCCAGCGATTCATCACGCAGGTGCTCGAACATGCCGCCCTGGACGATGCCGAACAGCGCATTCGGATTTTCACCCTTGTTGAACTCGTCGCGCGAGCGCTTGGCCCAACGCAGGGACATGCGCATCGACTTGCCTGCCTCCGCTTCGGTGGCAGGCCGGCCGTCGATCTCGTACGGCGTGCATTCGTCGAACTGCATGACGATGTCGGAATTGAGCACGCGCTGGATCTGCATCGAGATCTCGGGCGAGAGGAAGAGCTTGTCGCCATTGATGGGCGACGCGAACTTGACGCCCTCTTCCGTGATCTTGCGCATCGCACCCAGCGAAAACACCTGGAAGCCGCCTGAATCGGTGAGGATGGGCTTGGTCCAGCCCATGAAGCGGTGAAGGCCGTCGAATTTGCCGACCACATCCAGCCCAGGACGCAGCCACAGATGGAAGGTATTGCCGAGAATGATCTGGGCGCCCACTTCGTTCAGTTCTACCGGCGACATCGCCTTGACGGAACCATAGGTGCCGACCGGCATGAAGATGGGGGTTTCGACCACGCCGTGGTTGAGCGTCAGGCGGCCGCGACGGGCCTTGCCGTCGGTCTTGAGGAGTTTGAAGTTCAGCATTTTTTTGTCAAAAGCATGGCGTCGCCATAGCTGAAGAAGCGGTAGCGCTTCTCGATGGCGTGCGCGTAGGCGTTACGGATCTGCTGGTAGCCGGCGAAGGCGGACACCAGCATCAGCAGTGTCGATTTCGGCAGGTGGAAGTTGGTAATCAGGCGGTCGACCGTTTTGAAGGTATAGCCCGGCGTGATAAACAGGTTGGTATCGGCGCTGCCGGCCACCAGCTCACCGGACTGCGAGGCGGATTCCAGCGCGCGCATGCTCGTGGTTCCCACTGCGACGACCTTGCCCCCATCGGCTTGCGCCGTGCGCACCGCTTCGACCGTCTCGTGCGGAATGGTGTACCACTCGCTGTGCATCTTGTGCTCGGCAAGGTTTTCGGTACGCACCGGCTGGAAGGTGCCGGCGCCGACATGCAGGGTGACGTAGGCAAACCGCACGCCCTTGTCGCGCAACTTGTCCAGCAAGGGTTGGTCGAAATGCAAGCCTGCGGTTGGCGCAGCGACCGCGCCCGGCTCTTTCGCGTAGACGGTCTGGTAGCGCTTTTCGTCGAATTCGTCGGCGCTGTGCTCGATGTACGGCGGCAGCGGCAGGCGGCCGTGCGCTTCGATCAGGTCGAACACATCGGAGGGGAATTGCAGCGTGAAGAACTCGCCCGCACGCTCCCCGACCGTCACATCGAAGGCATCGGCGAGACGGATCGTCGTGCCGGCCTTGGGCGACTTGGATGCGCGAACCTGCGCAAGCACATGACGCGTATCGAGCACACGCTCGACCAGCACCTCGACCTTGCCGCCGCTGTCCTTGACGCCGAAGAAGCGCGCCTTCAGCACGCGCGTGTTGTTGAAGACCAGCAGGTCGCCGGGGTTGAGCTGATCGACAATCTCCGCGAAGGCGCGGTCGATGAGCGTGTCCCCGTCCACATGCAGCAGGCGCGATGCGCTGCGTTCGGGCAGCGGCAATTGCGCAATCAGTTCCTGCGGCAGGTGGAAATCGAAGTCGGAAAGGGAATACATGCGTCAGAATGGCACAGAACGATGTTGAAGCAGGCATCTGCGCTTGACAGAATTGCCATACAATCTTCAACCGAGATAAAACCCGCTATTTTACGCCCTGCAGCACGAATCACATGCCCGCCCCGAAGCGAAAATCCGCCACACAGGAAAAAGCCAATACCGGCGCCGCCAAACTGGCGCGCCTCGGGCTGCGCACCGACATGGACCTGGTGCTGCACCTGCCGTTGCGCTATGAGGACGAAACCCAGGTGCTGCCGATCAAGGAGGCAGGATTCATGGGCGGCACCTCGGCGCAGGTCGAGGGCGTGGTGACGAATTGCGATATCCAGTACCGTCCGCGCCGCCAGCTTGTGGTGACCATGGCGGACGACAGCGGACAACTGGTGATGCGTTTCCTGAATTTCTACGGCAGCCAGGTCAAGCAGCTTGCGGCCGGAACGCGGGTGCGGGCGCGCGGCGAAGTGCGCCACGGGTTCTTCGGCGCGGAAATGGTCCACCCCACGTACAAGGTGGTGGAAGAAGGTACACCGCTGCCGGACGCGCTGACCCCGGTCTATCCGGCCGGAGAAGGATTGTCGCAGGCTTACCTGCGCAAGGCGATTGCCAATGCACTGACCCGCGTCGACTGGCGCGACACGCTCTCGCCACAACTCCTTGCGGAACTGAAGCTTCAGCCCTTCGAGCCCTCCGTCCGCCTGCTGCACAACCCGCCTCCGGATGTGAGCGAACATGCGCTGCTGGATCGTTCGCATCCCGCATGGGTGCGCATGAAGTTCGACGAGCTATTGGCGCAGCAGTTGTCATTGAAGCGTGCACAGGCCGCGCGCCGCGCAAAGGGTGCCGCAGCCCTCCCGGTCCTCGGCGAGCTGTCCCACGCACTGATGCAGGCTCTGCCCTTCACGCTTACCCGCGCGCAGCAGCGCGTGCTGGCGGAAATCCGGGCGGACCTGCGCGAGTCCTTCCCCATGCAGCGCCTGTTGCAAGGCGATGTCGGTAGCGGCAAGACTGTCGTTGCCGCACTGGCTGCCGCGCAGGCGATCGACAGCGGTTTCCAGGCCGCGCTGATGGCGCCGACGGAAATCCTGGCCGAGCAGCATTTTCGCAAGATCGCGCAATGGATGGAACCGCTGGGTGTGAAAGTCGCCTGGCTGACCGGCAGCCTGAAAAAGAAGGAAAAGCTGGAAGCGCTTGGCCGCGTGGAAACCGGCGACGCGCAACTGGTCATCGGCACCCACGCGCTGATCCAGGAAGGCGTGGAGTTCGCAAGACTGGGCCTCGTCATCGTTGACGAACAGCACCGCTTCGGCGTCGGGCAGCGGCTGGCGCTGCGCAACAAGGGTCTGGATGCGGATACCGTTCCGCACCAGCTGATGATGTCGGCCACACCGATCCCGCGCACGCTGGCGATGACGTATTACGCCGACCTCGAAGTGTCGGTCATCGACGAACTGCCGCCCGGGCGCACGCCCATCGTCACCCGCATCGTGGACCAGAACCGGCGCGACCAGGTCATCGAGCGCGTCCATGCCGCCGCCCAGGAAGGACGGCAGGTGTACTGGGTCTGTCCGCTGATCGAGGAATCCGAAGCGTTGCAATTGCAGACGGCTACCGACACCCACGCGACACTGGCCGCCGAACTGTCCGACCTGCGCGTCGGTCTCGTGCACGGCCGAATGAAGCCGGCAGAGAAGCAGATTGTCATGGACGCCTTCTCACGCGGCGAAGTGCATGTACTCGTCGCCACCACCGTGATCGAAGTGGGCGTGGACGTACCGAATGCGTCCCTGATGGTCATCGAGCATGCGGAGCGCTTCGGCCTGTCGCAATTGCACCAGTTGCGCGGCCGTGTCGGCCGCGGTTCCGCGGCGAGTGTCTGCTTGCTGCTCTACCAAAGCCCGCTCGGGCCGGTGGCCAAACAGCGCCTGATGACCATGCGCGAAACGACGGACGGCTTCGAAATCGCCCGCCGCGACCTCGAAATACGCGGCCCGGGAGAATTCCTCGGGGCACGCCAGTCGGGCCAGGCGATGCTGCGCTTCGCGGACTTGCAGACTGACCAGTGGCTGGTGGAAAAGGCGCGGGACCTTGCCCAGGCATTGCTTCGCGACGATCCCGCAACCGTTGAAGCCCATCTCGCCCGCTGGCTGGGCGGCCGGGAAGAATTCCTGAAAGTCTGACCGGCCCCCCACATTGCCGCACGCAATCCTTTGCTTTTTGGCATAGTCTTTATACTATGGTCATTACCGACAGCGATCCGACCTTGTCCTATACAGAAGAGGCGAGCGTACCCTTATGACACTTACCGAACTCAAATACATCGTGGCGGTCGCGCGGGAAAAGCACTTCGGCCATGCCGCCGAGGCCTGTTTTGTCGCCCAGCCAACGCTGTCCGTCGCGATCAAGAAACTCGAGGATGAGCTTGGCGTCGTGATTTTCGAGCGCGGCGGGACCGAGATTTCGATGACCCCCCTGGGTTCCCAGATCGTCGCCCAGGCCGAGCGCGTGCTGGAGCAGACTGCCGCCATCAAGGAAATCGCCAAGCAAAACAAGGATCCGCTTGCCGGCCCGCTGCGCCTCGGCGTGATCTACACCATTGCCCCCTACCTGCTGCCGCCGCTGGTCAAGACCATGATCGAACGCGTGCCGCAGATGCCGCTGGTGCTGCAGGAAAATTTCACCACGCGTCTGATCGAGCTGCTGCGCCAGGGCGAACTGGACGCCGCCATCATGGCCCTGCCCTTTGCCGACCAGGGTCTGGTCGTGCAACCGCTCTACGACGAACCCTTTGTCGTGGCCCTGCCCAAGCACCACCCGTGGTCCGACCGGTCCGCCATCAAGGCCGAAGACCTGAAATCCGAAACCATGCTCCTGCTGGGCAACGGCCACTGCTTCCGCGACCAGGTGCTGGAAGTGTGTCCGGAAATGTCACGCTTTTCGACCAGCGGCGACGGCATTGCACGGACCTTTGAAGGTTCGTCGCTGGAAACCATCCGCCACATGGTTGCGTCAGGAATCGGGATCACTGTCCTTCCGAAGGCATCGGTGCCGGACATGCAGTCGCGCGACGGCATGCTGCGCTACGTGCCTTTCGCCGAGCCCAGTCCATCGCGCCGTGTCGTGATCGCCTGGCGCAAGAGTTTTACCCGCCGTCCCGCCATCGATGCCATCCGGGATGCCGTGATGTCCTGCGACCTGCATGGTGCAACCATGCTGCAGGAGGCGGAAAGCGCCGCAGCCTGAGGATCAGGCTTCGATTCGTCGCGTTGTCTTTGAATCGAACCAGTGCAGGGCCGCGGCGTCGTATCCCGCCTGGACCGTTTCGCCGACCTCGGCATGCACATGGGACGGCGCACGCAGGACAAGCGGCTGCCCGCCCGCCGTGCCATGAATGAGCACGTCCGCCCCAAGCGCCTCCACCATCTCCACCTGAAAGCTTAATCCCGGCGTCCCCAACTGCATGTGTTCAGGTCGGATACCAAGGATGCACTCCCGGCTCTGCAGTGCACCTGCAGGCACCGGTAATGCTGCACTTGCGCCATTGCCAAGTTCAAACCGCGTCCCGTCACTGCTGACCTTGCCCGGCAACAGGTTCATCGGTGGAGAGCCGATGAAACCGGCAACAAACGTCGTGGCCGGCTTGCCATACACCTCCGTCGGCGTGCCAATCTGCTCGGCACGTCCCGCATTCATCACGATCATGCGCTGGCCCAGCGTCATCGCCTCGACCTGGTCGTGCGTCACATAGAGACTGGTGGTGCCAAGGGTGCGATGCAGTTTCTGGATTTCCAGCCGCATCTGGACGCGCAGCTTGGCATCCAGGTTGGACAAGGGTTCGTCGAACAGGAATACCGCAGGCTCGCGCACGATGGCGCGGCCCATCGCCACGCGCTGCCGCTGGCCGCCGGAAAGCTGGCGCGGCGTGCGATCGAGCAGCGCGCCCAGTTCCAGGATCTTCGCCGCCTTCTGCACGCGGCTGTCGATATCGGCCTTGGAAAACTTCCGGATCTTCAATCCATACGCCATGTTCTCGTACACGCTCATGTGCGGATACAACGCGTAGTTCTGAAACACCATCGCAATGTCGCGGTCCTTGGGTTCCAACTGGTTGACGACGCGCTCGCCGATGACGATATCGCCGCCGGTGATTTCTTCCAGGCCGGCCACCATGCGCAGCAGCGTCGACTTGCCGCAGCCGGAGGGGCCGACCATGACGATGAATTCGCCGTCGGCGATATCGATCGAGATACCGTGGATGACCTCGACTGCCTTGATGCCTTTGCCGTAGGTCTTGGTAATGTTTTTCAGGTGGACTTGTGCCATCGATGTACCGTTGCCTTACTTTTCCGAATCAACCAACCCTTTGACGAACCACTTCTGCATGATGACGACAACGAGACCTGGCGGCAGCATGGCCAGGATCAATGTCGCCATCACCATGTTCCACTCCGGCGCCGCGTCGCCGCCGGCAATCATCGTCTTGATGCCGATACCGATGGGATACATGCCCTGCTCTGTCGCCACCAGCAGCGGCCAGAGGTACTGGTTCCATCCGTAGATAAACATGATGACGAACAGCGCAATCACATTGGTGCGCGACAGCGGCCAGAGCACATCCTTGAAGAAGCGCAGAGGCCCTGCCCCGTCGATGCGTGCCGCCTCGGCCAGCTCGTCCGGCACAGTGAGGAAGAACTGGCGGAACAGGAAGGTCGCGGTCGCCGATGCGATCAGCGGGATGGTCAGTCCGGCATAGCTGTTGAGCATGCGCAGGTCGGAGACAACCTGGTAGGTCGGCGTGATGCGCACTTCCACAGGCAGCATCAGGGTGATGAAGATCATCCAGAAGAAGACGGATCGTCCGGGGAAACGGAAGTACACGATGGCGAAGGCGGAGAGCATCGAGATGGAGATTTTCCCGATCGCGATCACCAGCGCGGATACCAGGCTGACCCACATCATGCGACCAACCGGCGGGGCGGTGATATAGCCAGACGCGCCTTCGACAATGACAGCGGAGTAATTCGCGAGGAACTGGTCACCCGGCAGCAGCGACAGTGGCGCCATTGCCGCCTGTTCCGCCGTCTGCGTACTGGCAACGAAAGCCACGTAGATCGGGAAGGCGACGATGGCGACGCCGAGGATCAGCACAAGGTGGCTGATGAAATCGAGAATGGGCCGGCGTTCAATCATGAGTACTGCACCTTCCGTTCGACGTACTTGAACTGCAGCACCGTCAGCGTAATCACGATGGCCATCAACACCACCGACTGCGCCGCCGCGCTGCCCAGGTCGCCGCCCTTGAAGCCGTCGTGGAACACCTTGTACACGAGGATTTCGGTTTCCTTGCCCGGACCGCCGTGCGTCGTCGCTTCGATGATCGCGAAGGTATCGAAGAAGGAGTACACGATATTGATCACCAAAAGGAAGAAGGTTGTCGGCGACAGCAGCGGGAAGACAATCGTGAAGAAGCGTCGTACCGGTCCGGCGCCATCGATGGCCGCCGCTTCAATCAGCGATTTCGGAATCGCCTGCAATCCGGCGAGGAAGAACAGGAAGTTGTAGCTGATCTGCTTCCACACCGCGGCCATGACGATCAGGATCATCGCGTGCCGGCCGTTGAGGAGGTTGTTCCACTCGACGCCCACGTCGCGCAGCACGTGGGCAATCACGCCCAGTGTCGGGTTCATCAGGAACATCCACAGCACCCCGACCACGACGGGCGATACGGCGTAGGGCCAGATCAGGAAGGTCTTGTAGATCGCCGCGCCCTTGACGACGCGGTCGGCAAAGACGGCGAGGATCAGCGACAGCGACAGGCCGATGCAGGCCACCAGCACGGAAAACATGGCCGTGGTCTTGAAGGACTCCAGGTAATTGCCGTCGTTGAACAAGTCGCGGAAGTTGTCGAACCAGACGAACTCCGACGACACGCCGAAGGCATCCTGCATCAGCACGGACTGATACAGCGCCTGCGCGGCGGGCCAGAAGAAGAACAGCAGGGTAATGAGGATCTGAGGTGCCACCAGGGCATAAGGCAGCCAGGCGGACCTGAAGCGCGCGCGTTTTTCCATTGCTCTCCGGGCGGTGCGGGATCCGCCGGACGGATCCCGCCAATCGCCTTATTTGTTGGTCTTCTCGAAGCGCACCAGCAGGTCGTTGCCGCGCTGGACGGCGGTGTCGAGCGCCTCTTTCGCCGTCTTCTTGCCGTTCCAGACCTGCTCCAGCTCTTCGTCGACGATGGTGCGGATCTGCACGAAGCTGCCGAGGCGGATGCCGCGCGACTTGGCCGTGGTTTTGACAATCATCTGCTGCACGGCGACCTGCGGCCCCGGCGACTTCTCATAGAAGCCAGACTGCTTGGTCTGCTCGTAGGCGGCGGTGGTGATCGGCAGGTAACCGGTCTCCTGGTGCCACTTGGCCTGCACTTCCGTCTGTGACAGGAACTTGAAGAACTTCGCGACCGCCTTGTATTCATCCGTCTTCTTGCCGCTCATCACCCACAGCGACGCGCCACCGATGATGGTGTTCTGCGGAGCGCCCTGCACTTCGCTGTAATACGGCAGCGTCGATACAGCGAACTTGAACTTCGCATTCTTGTTGATGTTGGCGTAAGCCGAACTGGAGGAGGTCAGCATCGCGCATTCGCCGGAGTAGAACTTGGCTTCCGGTTCGTTCTTGCGGCCGGCATAGGTGAAATAGCCCTGTTTGGCCCAGTTCGACAGGTTCTCGATATGCTTGACGTGCAGCGGGCTGTTGAACGACAGGCGCGCATCGAGGCCGCCGAAGCCGTTGTTCTTCGTCGCAAACTCGACGTTATGCCAGGCGGAGAAACTCTCCAGGTGCACCCAGGACTGCCAGCCGGTCGTATAGGCGCACTTCTCGCCGCTGGCCTTCAGCTTGGCGGCGGCGGACAGGACTTCCTGCCAGGTGGACGGCGCCTTGTTCGGGTCCAGCCCGGCTTTGGCGAACATGTCCTTGTTGTAATAGAAGACGGTGGTCGAACTGTTGAACGGGAAGGACACCATGTCGCCCTTGGGCGAGGTGTAGTAGCCGGCCACGGCGGGGACGTACACGGACGGATCGAATTTCTCGCCGGCCGTCTTCATGACTTCGGTGACCGGCACGATGGCGCCCTTGGAGTACATCATGGTCGCGGTGCCAACCTCGAACACCTGCAGGATATGCGGCGCATTGCCAGCACGGTAGGCGGCAATCGCGGCTGCCATCGCCTCGTCGTAGCTGCCCTTGAAAACGGGCGTGACCTTGTATTCCGACTGGCTCTTGTTGAACTGGTCCGCGAGGTTGTTGACGCGTTCGCCGAGCGCGCCCTGCATGGAATGCCACCAGCTGATCTCGGTGGCGGCATGGGCGGTTGCGCCGGCCATGGCAAACATTCCCGCGGCAAAAAGCGGCTTCAATGCATAGTGCATGGTTGTCTCCATCCAAAATTTGTATGCTAGTCATCTGATGTGACCGTTGCATTACGATAACTTAAACCTTGTGCACGCCGCTTATAATTCGATTTTGCAGCGCAATAACCGATCATGAACCGACTCGCCCTTTACGCCCGACTGATCCGCATCGACAAGCCCATCGGCATCCTGCTCCTGCTGTGGCCGACCCTTTCGGCCTTGTGGCTGGCGTCGAACGGGCATCCGGACTGGGGCCTCGTCGCCATCTTCACCCTCGGCACCGTCCTCATGCGCTCGGCCGGCTGCGCCATCAACGACTTCGCCGACCGCGACTTCGACAAGCATGTCAAACGCACGGCGGAGCGGCCTTTGACCAGCGGCAAGATCGCGGCCTGGGAAGCGGTGATGGTCGCCGCCGTCCTCGCCGTCATATCGTTTGCGCTGATCCTGCCCTTGAATACTTTGACCAAGCTGTTGTCCGTCGTGGCGGTGGTCATCGCAGGCAGCTACCCTTACTTCAAGCGCTTCTTTGCCATTCCCCAGGCCTATCTCGGCATCGCCTTCGGGTTCGGCATCCCGATGGCTTTCGCTGCCGTTCAGGACACCGTGCCAGCGGCGGCATGGCTGCTGCTCGTGGCGAATATCTTCTGGGCGGTCGCTTACGATACGGAATACGCGATGGTCGACCGAGACGATGACCTGAAGATCGGGATCAAGACGTCGGCCATCACGTTTGGCCGCTTCGACGTGATGGCGGTGATGGTCTGCTACGCCGTCGCCTTTGTGATCATCCTCGTCGTCGGCCTGGAATACGGGCTGCATGCGTGGTTCGTCGCCGGCATCCTCGTTGCCATCGGCTGCGCCTGGTATCACTACATCCTGATCCGCGGCCGTGACCGCATGCGCTGCTTCGCTGCCTTTCGCCATAACAACTGGCTCGGCGCCGCGATCTTCGGCGGCATTGCCCTTGATTACGCCTTGCGATAGCGAGTTTGACCACTCGCAAGATGGCCCGCGCCCTGTTGCTTACACTCAAAGTCGGTCTAACCTACAGAGGAGTGAACAATGGAGACGATTGGACTGGGCGGTGATATCCGTGACCGTTTGCTCGAAGATTTGCGGCTCGTGATCAAGGATGCCGAAGATTTGCTGCGCTCGAGCGGGCTGCAGCTGGACGAAGGCTACCGCCTCGCGCGCGCACGTTTCGAATCTACCCTGAGCGACGCCAGGAGCAGCCTGTCATCGCTGGAGGAACGCGTCGCCGACGGCGCACGCGATGCGCTCGATACCACCCAGCAGTACGTGAAGGAAAATCCCTGGCAGGCCGTCGGCATCGGCGCCCTGACCGGACTGGCAATCGGCCTGCTGATCGGACGGCGCTAAGCGCATGATAATTGCGGAATCCGCGTCGCGTCTCGCGGCGACCCTGCTTGCCATCGTCCAGAACCGGGTCGAACTGGCCTCGACCGAACTGGAAGAAGAGTCGCTGCGCTATTTCTCCTGCCTCATGCTGTCGCTGGCGGCGATGTTCTGCCTGGGCATCGCCGTGGTGCTCGGCGTCATCCTGGCTGTGGTGCTGTATTGGGATTCCCACCGTGTCGCCATCTTGTCAGTGTTGATCGTGATGTTTGGCGGCGCCGCGCTGGCGATCGCGATGCGGGTACGGCGGCAGTACCAGTCAAAGCCGCGGCTGCTGGGGCATACGATGGCGGAGCTGTCGCGGGATTCCGATCTGTTGCAACCGCGCGCATGAAGACGCGCGCGGAGTTCCTCGCCTGGAAGCGTAGGCAACTGCTCGCTGAGAGCGGTGCGCAGCGCGCCGCACTGGCGCAGCAATTGCGCCCCTGGGCCTGGCGGCTTGAGTCCGTGGAATCGGGTCTGCGCATCGTCGCACGCATCCGGCGGCATCCCGGATGGATCGCCGGGGCGGCGGCGGCCGTCCTGCTGGTGACGCCGCGCCGCCTGTCTTCGCTTTTCCGGCTTGGCGTATCCGGACTGCGTTCATGGCAGTCCATTGCGCCGACGGTAAGGGCAATGATCGAGCGAATGCGCTGATCAGTCCTTGCCGAATTCTTCGCCCAGTTCCTTGCCGCGCGCAGCAGCTGCTTTCAAGGCCTTGACGATCGCTTCCTTCACGCCGCTGGCATCCATGCTGGTCAGTGCCGCGTAGGTGGTGCCGCCCTTGGAAGTGACGCGCTCGCGCAGTACCGATACCGGCTCGGCGGAATTCGCGGCAAGTTGCGCGGCGCCGACGAAAGTCTCGATGGCGAGCTGGTTGCCCTGCTCCGCGGTCAATCCCATTTCCTGCGCGGCCTGCTGCATCGCCTCGATGAAATAGAACACATAGGCCGGGCCGCTACCGGACACGGCCGTTACCGGATCGATCAGGGACTCGTCGTCGAGCCAGACGGTCGCGCCTACCGCACGCATGATGGCATCGGCGGCGTTGCGCAGCTCCGTCGACACGCCGGAGGTCGCCACCATGCCGGTGATGCCCTTGCCGATCAGCGCCGGCGTGTTCGGCATCGTGCGCACGATGACATCGTGGCCGCCGAGCCAGCGCGACAGGTCGACCGCGCGAATGCCCGCCGCAATCGACAGGATGAGCTGTTTGGAAACTTGCGGGCGTAATTGCTGCACCACGTCCTTCATCTGCTGCGGCTTCACGGAAAGCACGACGACGTCACACTTGGCCAGCGCCGCATCAACCTGCGACGCTGTGGTCACGCCGAATTGCGACTGCAGTTTCTTCAACGCGTCGGCGTTCGGATCAACCACATGGATGTTTGCGCCTGCGGTCAGTTTGCCTGCCAGTCCACCGATCAGGGCCGACGCCATGTTGCCGCCGCCGATGAAGCCGATCTTCAAGTTATTTTGCATACGTCCTCTGTCCAAAAATAGCCGTTCCCACACGCACGATCGTCGCACCTTCCGCAATCGCCGCGTCCATGTCCGCCGACATGCCCATCGAGAGCGTGTCCAGCGCCAATCCTTCTTCGTTCAGTTGCTCGAACAGCTGCCGCAGCTTGCGGAACGGTGCGCGCTGTTGTTCGACATCGTCAGCCGGCTCGGGAATCGCCATCAGGCCGCGCAGCTTCAGGTTCGGCAGACGAGCAATCGCTTTCGCCACTGCAGCAACGTCTTGCGGCGCGACGCCGCTCTTGGTGTCCTCGCCGCTGATATTCACCTGCAGGCAGATGTTCAAGGCCGGCAAGTTGGCAGGCCGCTGCTCCGACAAGCGATGCGCGATCTTTTCCCGGTCGACCGAATGCACCCAGTCGAAGTGCTCGGCGATCGGCCGCGTCTTGTTGCTCTGTATCGGACCGATGAAGTGCCACTCGAGCTTCAGGTCGGGGCGGAAGGCATGGATCGATGCCATCTTGTCCACGGCTTCCTGCAGGTAGTTTTCGCCGAATGCGCGTTGGCCGGCGTCTGCGGCGTCGACCACCGCATCGGCGCCGAAGGTCTTTGACACGGCGAGAAGCTGCACAGTTTGGGGATCACGCAACGCTGTGCGCGCCCCGGCGGCAATACGCTCCCGCACGGCTTGCAAGTTGTGGGAAATTGGAGACATAATCGATTTACTCAAGGCAATACCGATGCCCGTGGCCGGTATTGCTGTTTTCTTACGGCATCCTCGCCGGCCCAGGGATTATAAATGGACATCTCCGAACTCCTCGCCTTTGCAGTCAAGAATAACGCGTCCGACTTGCACCTGTCGGCCGGCCTGCCGCCGATGATCCGCGTGCACGGCGACGTGCGCCGCATCAACCTGCCGCCGCTGGAACACCGCGATGTGCACGGGATGATCTATGACATCATGAACGACGGCCAGCGCAAGGCATACGAGGAAGTGCTCGAGTGCGACTTTTCCTTCGCCATCCCCGGCCTCGCCCGTTTCCGCGTGAACGCCTACAACCAGGACCGCGGCGCGGCGGCCGTGCTGCGTACCATTCCGTCAAAGGTGCTGACGCTGGAGCAACTGCATTGCCCGAAGATCTTCGCCGACCTGGCCATGAAGCCGCGCGGACTGGTACTGGTCACGGGCCCGACCGGTTCCGGTAAATCGACCACGCTGGCGGCGATGATCAACCACCTGAACGAAAACGAATACGGCCACATCCTCACGGTCGAGGACCCGATCGAATTCGTGCACGAATCCAAGAAGTGCCTGATCAATCAGCGCGAAGTCGGCCCGCACACCATGTCTTTCCAGAATGCGCTGCGCTCGGCGCTGCGTGAAGACCCGGACGCCATCCTCGTCGGCGAATTGCGCGATCTCGAAACCATCCGCCTCGCGCTGACCGCCGCGGAAACCGGCCACCTTGTGTTCGGCACCCTGCACACCTCCTCCGCCGCCAAGACCATCGACCGTATCGTCGACGTGTTCCCGGCCGAAGAAAAGGAAATGGTGCGCGCGATGCTGTCCGAATCGCTGCAGGCCGTGATTTCGCAAACGCTGCTGAAGACCAAGGACGGCGGCGGCCGCGTCGCCGCGCACGAGATCATGCTCGGCACACCCGCCATTCGAAACCTGATCCGCGAAGCGAAGGTCGCGCAGATGTATTCGGCCATCCAGACCGGGAGCAACATTGGCATGCAGACGCTGGACCAGAACCTGACGGACCTTGTCCGCCGCAATGTCATCTCCTCCGCCGCTGCCCGTGCAGCCGCCAAGACGCCGGAAAACTTCCCCGGTTAAGGACAAATCATGGAACGCGAACAGGCCACAAAATTCATGCACGACCTGCTGAGGCTGATGCTCAGCAAGAACGGCTCCGACCTTTTCATCACTGCCGAATTCCCGCCGGCATTCAAGATCGACGGCAAGATGACGCCGGTGTCGAACCAGCCGCTGACGTCGACGCACACCGTCGAACTGGCGCGCGCCATCATGAACGACAAGCAGGCGGCGGAATTCGAAGCGACCAAGGAATGCAACTTCGCGATCAGCCCGGGCGGCCTCGGCCGTTTCCGCGTGTCGGCCTTCGTGCAGCAGGGCAAGGTGGGCATGGTACTGCGTACCATCACCACCACCATCCCGAAGCTGGAAGACCTCGGCGTGCCGGAAGTGCTGAAGGAAGTCGCGATGACCAAGCGCGGCCTGGTGATCATGGTGGGTGCGACCGGTTCCGGTAAATCGACCACGCTCGCGGGTATGGTCGGCTACCGCAACGAGAACAGCTACGGCCACATCATCACCATCGAAGACCCGGTCGAATACGTGCATCCGCACAAGAACTGCATCATCACGCAGCGCGAAGTGGGCGTCGACACGGCCGACTGGTTTGCCGCGCTGAAGAACACGCTGCGCCAGGCGCCGGATGTGATCCTGATCGGCGAAATCCGCGACCGCGAAACGATGGACTACGCCGTTGCCTTCGCCGAAACCGGCCACCTCTGCCTTGCCACGATGCACGCCAACAGCTCCAACCAGGCGCTGGACCGCATCATCAACTTCTTCCCCGAAGAACGGCGTGCGCAACTTTTGATGGATTTGTCGCTCAATCTGAAAGCGATGATTTCGCAGCGCCTTGTCCCGTTGAAGGACACCAAGGGCCGGTGCGCGGCGGTGGAAGTGATGCTGAATTCGCCGCTGATTTCCGACCTGATCTTCAAGGGCGAAGTGCACGAGATCAAGGAAATCATGAAGAAATCGCGCGAGCTGGGCATGCAGACCTTCGACCAGGCGCTGTTCGACCTGTATGAACTGGGCAAGATTTCCTATGAGGACGCGCTGCGCAACGCCGACTCGGTCAATGACCTGCGCCTCGCGATCAAGCTCAACAGCAAGGATGCGAAGGGCCGCGACTTGAGCAAGGGCACGGAACATCTGGGGATTGTATGACGACAGTTTACGATTTCAGGGCCAAGGGCCTGGACGGCAAGGATATCGACCTGAAGCAGTTCCAGGGCAAGGTGCTCCTGATCGTGAACACCGCCAGCGAATGCGGTTACACGCCCCAGTACAAGGGGCTGGAAGCCGTGTACGAGCAGTTCCGGGACAAAGGCGTGGAAGTGCTGGGCTTCCCCTGCAACCAGTTCGGCGCGCAGGAGCCGGGAAGCAACGCGGAGATCGGCGCGTTTTGCGAACGCAATTACGGCGTCACCTTCCCCCTCTTCGACAAGATCGACGTGAACGGCGATGCGGCGCATCCGCTGTTCAAGCACCTCAAGAGCGAGGCGCCCGGCCTGATGGGCACCGAAGCGATCAAATGGAATTTCACCAAGTTCCTGGTGCGCAAGGACGGGCGCGTGTACAAGCGTTACGCGCCGCAGACCGAGCCGAAGGAATTGATGAAGGATATCGAGAAGCTGCTGGCGGAGTAACGGTCCTCAGGCGACGACGCCAAGCAGTTTCAGCACAACCGGCACCAGCAGTGCCGTGAGCACACCCGCCACACCCATTGCCAGCCCGGAAAAGGCACCCATTTCCTCGCTGACCTGGAAGGCCCTTGCCGTGCCGATGCCGTGCGACGTGAGGCCAAGCGCAAAGCCGCGCACCGCGTGGTCGTCGATGCGCATGAGATTGAATATCCAACGCGCCGTCGTCGCCCCCAGGATGCCGGTCACCATCACCAGTACTGCAGTCAATGACGGCAGGCCGCCGATTTTCTCCGCCACCCCCATCGCGATCGGCATGGTCACCGCCTTGGGCGCAAGCGAGAGGATGGTTGCGGGTGACGCGCCGAGCGCCCAGGCGATTCCCATCGCGCTGCCGATCGCGGCGGTCCCGCCGGCAAGCGCACTGGCGAGCAAGGCGAACCAGTTGCGCCGCAACTTGTTCATTTGCTGATAGAGCGGAATGGCCAGCGCCACGGTCGCCGGGCCGAGCAGGAAGTGGACGAACTGCGCGCCTTCGAAATAGGTTCCGTACTCGGTGCCTGTGCCCACAAGAACGGTCACCAGCAGCGCGACGGCGATTGCGACAGGATTGACCAGCGGATTGAATTTGCTGCGCGCGTACAGCGCGTATGCAATCTGGTAGGCGAGCAGGGTCGCGGTCAGCCACAGCAGCGGCGAGGCCGACAGGTAGACCCAGATTGTCGAGATGCCCGGCGTCATTTCTGCAACCAGCGCAGGACGGTCGCCGTCACGACGAGCGATACCACCGCGCTGACGACTAGCGCCACGACGATCGGCAGCCATTCCGCTGCCACCCGCTCGGCATGCACCATGATGCCCACGCCGGCAGGGATGAACAGAAGGGAGAGGTGCTTGAGGAATTCCAGCGTTGTCGGTGCGAGCTTGTCGGCCACCTGCGGCTTTGCCAGCAGATAGCAAAACAGCAGCAGCATGCCGATGACCGGCCCCGGTACGGGAAGGGAAAATGCAAACGCAAGGCTCTCGCCCAGCGTCTGGAATATCAGGAGGACGGCAAAGGTATGGATCAAGTTCGGCTCGCGCGAGAATGGTGCGGACGAACTATTGTAACGAGATCAAGTGCGCCGGACGACCGCACCCGATATGGTGGATGCGGTGAAGATGTGCAGGTGCCGCTGGCGTTGCGGCTGGGCGAGGACTTATTCCGGCTGGGCGCGACGTGCAGGCGCCACATCACCCTTGATGACGAGATAGGCGACGGCTTCCACCACGCCGATGGCAACAACGGAAAACAGGACGATATAGGGTACGACGGACATGATGCGCTTCCTTTCGACGGTTCAATCTTTCTTGAACCCAGTATAGGGAGGCACCAGTTATTGATCCAATTCCGATTTCCCATAAGACCTATTCACACCGCTGATACCGCGAGCCCTTACGCCGCCTTCGATAATGCCCTGTCAACAAGCTCGATCCAGTGCGTGACCGGCGTGTCGGTGCCCGATTGCAGATGCGTCTGGCAACCGATGTTTGCCGAGACGATCACATCCGGTTTCGTGGCCTGCAGGTTTGCCAGTTTGTTATCGCGCAGCTGGTAAGACAACTCCGGCTGCAGGACCGAGTAGGTGCCGGCCGAGCCGCAGCAGAGATGGCTGTCTGCGCACAACTGCACATCGACACCCACGGCGCGCAGCACACCTTCCACCTTGCCGCGAATCTGCTGCCCGTGCTGCAGCGTGCATGGCGGATGGAAGGCGACGCGCTCCTTGATCTTGCCCTTCAGCTTCTGCGCGAGTTCCGCTTCGAATGCCGGCAGGAGTTCGCTCACGTCCTTCGTCAACGCGGAAATGCGCTGGGCCTTCTCCGCGTACTTCGGATCGTGCGCGAGCAGGTGGCCGTACTCCTTGACGGTCACGCCGCAGCCGGACGCGTTCATCACGATGGCTTCCACACCCGATTCGACATAGGGCCACCAGGCATCGATGTTGTTGCGCATGTCGTTCAGTCCGCCGTCCTGGTCGTTCATGTGATAGCGGATGGCGCCGCAGCAGCCTGCTTTCGGCGCGACGACGAGCTGCACGCCGAGCGCGTCCAGCACGCGGGCGGTAGCGGAATTGATGTTGGGGGACATGGAGGGCTGCACGCAGCCTTCGAGCAGCAGCATCTTGCGTGCGTGCTGCGTGGAGGGCCATGCGCCAGCATCCTGTTTCGCCGGCACCTTGTTCTTCAGCACCTGCGGCAGCAGCGGACGCACCAGCTGACCGGCGGCCATCGCCGGCTTGAACAGCCACTTGCGCGGCAGCGCCTCCTTCAATGCGGTACGCACGAGCCGCTGCGACAGCGGACGCTCCACCTG
Source organism: Noviherbaspirillum sp. ST9 (assembly GCF_048799745.1). Taxonomy (NCBI): domain Bacteria; kingdom Pseudomonadati; phylum Pseudomonadota; class Betaproteobacteria; order Burkholderiales; family Oxalobacteraceae; genus Noviherbaspirillum; species Noviherbaspirillum sp. ST9. The sequence goes on from NZ_JBLWFR010000010.1 coordinate 88,866, forward strand.
CTGCTCCACGATCTTGCGGCCGATGTCGACCAGGCGGCCGTACTGCACGCCGGACGGGCAGGTGGATTCGCAGTTGCGGCAGGTCAGGCAGCGATCCAGGTGAGTCATGGTCTTGAAGGTTGCCTTCTTGCCTTCGAGCACCTGCTTCATCAGGTAGATGCGGCCGCGCGGACCGTCGAGCTCGTCGCCGAGCAGCTGGTAGGTCGGGCAGGTGGCGGTGCAGAAACCGCAGTGCACGCACTTGCGCAGGATGGCGTCGGCTTCTTCGCCTTCCGGGGTGTTCTTGATGAAATCAGCGAGATTGGTTTGCATGCTTAGAAATCGTTGTACATCCGTCCCGGATTGAAAATGCCGGACGGATCGAATGCATTCTTGAGGTTGCGGTGGATGGCCGCGACGGCGGGAGCCAACGGGTGGAACACGCCCGCGCTCTTGTCGCCGCCGCGGAACAGCGTCGCATGGCCGCCGGCCTTTTCCGCCACGGCGCGAATCTTCTTCGCGCCGGCGTCCGTGCGAAGCCAGCGTTGCGCGCCGCCCCACTCGATCAGCTGGTCGCCTTCCAGGTCCAGAGGCGGCGCCACCGGCGGCACGGAGACGCGCCACAACGCCGGGCCTTCTGCGTCGCCAAGGAATGCGTTGCCGTGGTCGCGCAATTCATTCCAGAAGGCCGCGGCCTGCGTGTCTTCTTCGCCGCCCATCTTTTGCACGGCGGCCTTGACGGCGGCGACAGCGCCCGACAGGCGCACGATCAGCGTGCCGCCGTGCCATGCGCTCGCCGAAATCGGCAGCGGCTGTCCGCCCCAGGTGTTGAGGCGTTCGATGGCTTCCTTCTGGCCAAGTTCAAAACGCAGCGTGGTTTCAATGAAGGGCTTGGGCAGGACCTTGAGCGAAACATCGACGATCAGGCCAAGCGTGCCCATCGAACCGGCCAGCAGGCGCGACACGTCGTAACCCGCCACGTTCTTCATCACCTGTCCGCCGAAGCGAAGCACATCTCCCTTGCCATCCACAAGCGTCGCTCCCAGCACGAAGTCGCGCGCCGCCCCGACCGCCTGCCGCCGTGGGCCGGAAAGGCCGGCGGCCACGACGCCGCCGATGGTCGACGCAGCGCCGAATCGCGGGGGCTCAAATGCCAGCATCTGGTTGCGTTCATCCAGCGCCGCCTCGATTTCAGACAACGGCGTGCCGGCGCGCGCGACAATCACCAGCTCGGTCGGCTCGTAGGCGACGATGCCGGTGTAGGCGCGGGTGTGGAGGATTTCCCCCTGCAGCGACTGGCCGTACCAGTCCTTGGTGCCGCCGCCGAGGATGCGCAGCGGTGTCTTGTTAGTGGTCGCCTTGACGATCGTGTCGCGGAATTGTTGCAATACCTGTTCCATTCCCATCCCTTAAAAGCGCGGCAGGTGTGCGAACTTCGTCTGTCCGCCCGTCACGCGCATCTTGCCGTTCTCTGCGCAGCGGTTGAGTGTCGGGATGGCCTTGTCCGGATTCAGCAGGAAGGCCGTGTCAAAGGCGCGCTTCACCGCGCGGAATGCTTCCAGCTCCTGCGGCGCGAACTGCACGCACATCGAGTTGATTTTCTCGATTCCCACGCCGTGTTCGCCGGTGATGGTGCCGCCGACCTTGACGCAGAGTTCCAGGATGTCGGCGCCGAATTCCTCCGCCCGCTCGAATTCGCCCGGCTTGTTGGCATCGAACAGGATCAGCGGATGGAGGTTGCCGTCGCCCGCATGGAACACGTTCGCGCAGCGCAGGCCGTGCTTCGCTTCCATTTCCGTAATGCTGATCAGCACATGCGCGAGGTGTTTGCGCGGGATGGTGCCATCCATGCAGTAGTAATCGGGGGAAATGCGTCCCGCCGCCGGGAAGGCGTTCTTGCGGCCGGACCAGAAGCGCATGCGCTCCGCCTCGTTCTGCGACACGGCGATGGCGGTGGCGCCGGAGGATTTGAGCACCTCGCTCATGCGGCCGATTTCTTCCTCGACCTCTTCCGGGATGCCGTCGGATTCGCATAGCAGGATGGCTTCGGCGTCGATGTCATACCCCGCCTTCACAAAGGGTTCGACCATGCGCGACGAGGTCTTGTCCATCATTTCGAGGCCGGCCGGAATGATGCCGGCGGCAATCACTTCCGCGACCGCGTCGCCGCCCTTCACCACGTCGTCGAAGGAGGCCATGATTACGCGCGCCAGTTGCGGTTTCGGCACCAGCTTGACGGTGACTTCGGTGACGACGCCCAGCATGCCTTCGGAGCCGATAAATACGGCGAGCAGGTCGAGTCCGGGCGCGTCGAGCGCTTCGCTGCCGAGTTCAACGACCTCGCCGTCGATGGTCACCATGCGCACGCGCAGGACGTTGTGCACGGTCAGGCCATATTTCAGGCAGTGCACGCCGCCGGAATTTTCCGCGACGTTACCACCGATGGTGCAGGCAATCTGGGAAGACGGGTCGGGCGCGTAATACAGGCCGTGCTGTGCGGCGGCGTCGGAGATGGCAAGGTTGCGCACGCCGGGCTGAACCACGGCCGTGCGCGAATACGGATCCATCTTGAGGATGCGGTTGAAGCGCGCCGTCGAGAGCACCACACCATCGGCGATCGGCATCGCGCCGCCGGACAGCCCCGTGCCCGCGCCGCGCGGCACGATCGGCACCTTCAGTTCGCGGCAGATCTTGAGGATATCGATGACTTGCGCCTCGGTCTGCGGCAGCGCGACGACCATCGGCAACTGCCGGTAGGCGGCGAGTCCGTCGCATTCGTAGGGACGGGTGTCCTCTTCATTGAACAGAATGCAATGTTCCGGCAGCTTGCGCCGCAATGCGGCAACGACTTCTCGCTGGCGTTCAAGGGGAATGAGGTTTTCGTTGGGGGCGTTCATGAGGGCTTCCTGTCGCAGGCATGCGGACATGCCAGAGTGTAGCGAAATCGCATGACCAGCGTGCGTCAGGGGCCTGAAAAGCTTGTCGCGGTGGCGTGAAATGTTTTCAAGCGATGCGCCAGGATGCGTAAAGCAGACCGCGCCGGAGACAGTCGTTCCGAACTACAACAGTCGGTTTTCAAAAGTATGCTTTTAGTCAACATTCCCCCCTATAATGATTTCATGATGGAAATCAACGAACGTGCTTGTTGCGCTTGCATTTTTCGCGGCGCGTTCGCCGTGTAGGACGAATTCCGAATAAAGAAACAGACAATTCGACCGACATCCAAAGAGATGACAATACATTGGGGAGGCGCACGGATGTCCAGGGTACTGTGTCGCGGGAAAAGGAAAACAGCGGCTGCCATCATCGGCCTTGCGCTCGCAGCGACGACCCTGGCCGGCTGCGCGGTGAAGCGTGACCGCTACGATGTCCCTGCGATTCCCGTTCCCGTGACCTTTCCGAAAGCAGCGAGCGCACCGGACGCCGACGACAAACCGGCGGACAGCAGTCCCGTAGCAATCGACCAGGCCTTGCCGCAGTGGTGGCGGCTGCTCGGGAGCGCCGAGCTCAACCGCCTGGTGGACAGGGCCTTATCCGGCAACCACGATCTGCGTATTGCCAACCTGCGCATACGCCAGGCAGCAGCGCGGGCCAAACAGGCCGTATCAGACCAGCTTCCCACGCTCACCGCCCCGTTGCAGGCCAAACGCGAAGCGCCGCCCGGCGGCATCGGCACGGTCGGCGCCGGTGGCGACGTGAAGAGCCGGGATGTCTACCAGCTTGGTCTGCGCGGCGACTGGCGCATGGACGTATGGGGCGAGCGGGCAGCGCTGTCTGAATCGGCAGACCTCCAGCTGTGGCGCGCCGTCTTCCAGCGCGACGACGTCCAGCGCACTGTCATCGCCAACGTGGTCAGCAGCTATATCGATTACCTGTCCTTCACCGACAGGATGGCCGTGGCCAGGGAAACCGACGCCGCAGTCTCCGACATGCTGTCGACCATCACCGCCCGTCTTGAAAAGGGTGACGCGACTGTCATCGACATGGAGCAGCAGCGCGCCGCGGTCTACGCCGTGAAGGCGACCATCCCGGCCCTGCAGCAGCAGCGGGACGAAGCGCTGAACAACCTGAGTTTCCTGATTGGCGCCCCGCCCGGTTCGCTCAAGCTCTCGGGGAACGGACTCGCCTCGCTGTCCTTCCCGGCCGTGGATCCGGGCGTACCGTCGTCGCTGCTGCTGCGCCGGCCGGACATCCGCGTGATGGAGGCCCGCCTTCTCGCGGCCGATGCTGATCTCGACGTCGCGCGCGCCCGCCTGATGCCGCCGCTGGACCTGTCGGCCCAGGCTGGCTTTGGCACCCCGTTCGTGTCCCAGATGTTCGAATCGCACACCCTGTTCTGGAACCTGATCGGCAACCTGTCCGCGACCATCTTCGATTACGGCAAGCGCGACCGCGAAGTCGACTTCGCCAGGGCGATGCACGAGGAGCTCGTCGAAACCTATGCGCGTGTCATTTACACCGGCATCCGCGAGGTTGATGACGCGCTCAATGCCATCGCGTTGACACGCCAGCGCCTGGAAGCGCAGCGAGAGTCCGCCGAAGCGGCGCGCCGCTCATGGGAATACAGCCGCGAATCCTATCAGGCGGGCTCGGTGGACCACCTGCTCATGCTGGACGCGGAGCGGACCTACCAGCGCAACCTGGACGAGCAGCACAATGTAGACAGGCTGCGCTATCGCGCGCTGGCCAGCCTGTTCGCCTCACTCGGCGGTGGCTTGCAGACGGAAGGGCCGCTGCCGGGTAAGGGTGAGCGTCCTTCTGCACCGGCCGGCGCGGCCACGGCATTCGCGGTCGAAATCGGCCGGGCCGGCTCGCGCCAGGAGGCGGCCACACTTGCGGAGACATGGAAAGACAAGGGCTACGCCACCTTTGTGGTGCCCGTGACCGACGAAGACGGCCTGCCGGGCTACGCGGTGTACTTCGGCCGGCTGGCAAGCGAAGACCAGGCGGCGATGATGGCCCGGGCATTCAACGAGCAGGAAGGCCGTCCGGCGCGCACCGTGCGTCTCGGCCCCTCCCCGGGTACAGGCGGGAACCGCAATCAATGAAGGCAAACCGCGTCCCCGATCAGCCTCCGCCAGCCGGTGCGCAACCGGGGACGGGCAATGCCGGCACACCAGCCGCGCCAGCCGCGCCTGAACTGACGCCCAGGCAACAGCAGATACTCGACCTGCTCCGCGCCGGCAAGGTCAACAAGGAAATCGCGAAGGAACTGGGGATCGAGATCGGGACGGTCAAGCAGCATGTGGTCGCCCTGTTCAAACGCCTGAACGTCAGCAACCGCACGATGGCGGTGTCGCGCGGCATCGAACTCCTCGGAGGACGTCCGGCTCCCACGCCGGCGCCCGCGACGCTCGCCGACGGCCTCCTCGAGAGGCGGCCCTGCGTGGTGCTCAGCCTGGCCTTGCCGGAGGCAGCGGATGATGCCTCCGTGCGCCGCCTGCATGGTGCCCTGGCTGCGCTGGCATTCGACCAGGAAGCTGTTTTCCTGGCGCGGCGCGGCCACGCGGGCGATCTCATTTTCGGCCTGCACCAGGCGAGCGAACGCGACCTCCTGAAGGCATTGCATACCGCACGCCAGGCGTTCGAGGACTTGCATGTCATGGTGCCGGATTGGGCGGACGGCATGCGCGGCGGGGTGACCGCCGGCCTGGTGGTCGCCAGCATGCTGCGCTCGGGCGGCTGGTCGGGCGAGGCCATTGTCAGTACCGCCATCGCTTCCGCCCGCGAATTGCAGGAGCAGGCGCCGGCGGGCCGCGTGGCCATCGGCGGCCCGGCGCTGGATCTGTTGAGGTCGTTCGGCATCCGCGGCGAAGCGGCGCTTTCCGAAAATGCCGGCCTCCACACTGCCGCATTCCCGGCACTGACCGCATTCGAGTGGAGCGGCGACCGCGCCATCCACCCTCTCGTCGGGCGTGAAGGCGAAGTCAGTTCATTCCGCCGCATCCTCAACCACGCGGGCAGCGGACAGGGAAAGCTCGTCTTTCTCGAAGGCGAAACCGGTATGGGCAAATCCCGCCTGTGCCGAGAATTTCTTGCCATGTGCCGGGCTGACGGCGGACAGGCCGTACTCCACCGCGTCCAGGCCGACACGAACAATCTCTTGCGCGACCCGGAAAGCGGCGCATCGTCGGACGCCGCGCGCGTCTTCAGTGCCCTGCCCGCCCCCATTCCCGGCAAGCCGTCACTGGCCATCGTCGACGACTGCCACTTCCTGTCGCGGGAAGTCCGCCCCGCCGTGGGAGCGGCTGCCGCCAAGGCAGTGCGGGCCGGCTGGACCGTGCTGCTCGCCGGCCGGCACATGCCCGAACTCGATCACAGCAACACCGAAACGATACGCCTGCAGCGGCAGAGCGCCAGGGACATCGAGTCCCTCGTCAGGCAAGCCCTGGGACCGGCCGAGGTGCCGGCGAAAGTGATCCACCAAATCGCAAAGGATGCCGCCGGCGTGCCGCTGTTCGCGGTGGAACTGGCCAGGCAACCCGACAGCGGCGGCATCGCGATGTCGCTGCTGGTCACCATCGCCTCGCGCCTCGACGGGCTGCGCCTGGATCGCAAGCTGCTGCGGACGATTGCACGCAGCGCCCAGCCGCCCACGCCCGAAGAAGTCACCGGCATGCTGGGCGAGAACAACGAATCCGTCGCGCAGGCCCTACGGCGGGCAATGGCCACCGGCGTCCTGCAAACCGATGCCGGCGGCCGCCTGGCCTTCGCGCACCCCTTGGTGAGGAAAATCATCGACCATGTTTCCCTTGAATGATATGAATTCCCCAACTCCGGCGGCAATTGAAACGGCGACGTACAAGCCGAAGTCTCGACTCCCGTTCATGGACGGCCCCCTGGGCCACGTGCTGCGCTCCGCGGACCTGCGGCGGCTGGTGCCGGTACTGGCGCTGTCGGCACTCCTGTCCAACCTTCTGTCCCTGGGTTTGCCGCTTGCCATCCTGCAGATCCTTGACCGGGTGGTCTCCAACCAGTCCCTCGAAACCCTCGCCTTCCTCGTGACCGGCATCGTTCTGGCGCTGATTCTCGAGGAAGTCCTGCGCGCCATGAGCACCGTGATCACCGGCTGGCTCGGCATCCGATACGAGCACAAGGCGGCCATCTCCGCGCTCGACAAGCTGTTGCGCACGCCGATGCGGCGCTACCAGAAAGAAGAACCCGGCGCCTATGCGGAACGCATCCTGGCGACCGCAAAGGTGGCCGAGTTTTACTCGGGACAAGCGCTGCTGGTGGTGTTCGACCTGCCCTTTGTCATCGTCTTCCTGTTCGTGATCGCGGCCATCGGCGGCTGGCTGGCGGTGGTGCCCGCCGCGCTGCTGGCGCTGTTTGTCTTCCTGAGCATGCGCTTCGGCCAGCACCTCAATGACCAGATCGAGCGGCGGCAGATGCTGGACGACCGGCGCTTCAGCTTCCTTGCCGAGGTGCTGTCCAATATCCATTCGGTCAAGACGCTGACCATGGAATTCCTGATGCTGCGCCGTTACGAGCGCCTGCAGGAATCCAACGCCGGCATCGGCGAAACGCTGACCTACAACAGCGCGCGCGCCAGCGACCTCGGCATCCTGTTCTCGCAAATCATGATCGTGTCGGTGATCTTCGCCGGCTCGGTCGCCGTCATCATGGGCAACATGACGCCGGGCGGACTGGCGGCAACCATGATGCTGTCGGTCCGCGCGTTGCAGCCGCTGCGCCGCAGCCTCTCGGTCTGGCTGCGTTACCAGGCCTTCATCTCTGCAGAGCAGCGCCTGAACGACATCATGCACATGCCCGTCGAGGGTTCCGAGGACAAGCCGGTCCTGCCGCCCGTCAAGCAAGGACTGGAGCTGCGGGACGTATCGCTGCGCCACGGCGATGCTCCGGCCCTGTTCTCCCGCCTCTCGCTGAGCGTCACGGCCGGCGAATGCATCGCGATCCAGGGTGAGAGCGGCAGCGGCAAGACCAGCCTGCTCTCCCTGCTCAACGCGCTGGAAGCGCCCGACCAGGGAGCCATCCTGATGGACGGACAGCCGATCCAAAATTTCGCCCTCGACAGCATCCACAAGGAAATCGCCTTCCTGCCCCAGTCCGGCCAGATCCTGTCCGGCACCATCCTGGAAAACATGACCATGTTCGACAGCAGCCTGAACGAGGCGGCGCTGGCGATCGCCAGGGAAATGGGCCTGGATCACGTCGTCGCAGGCATGAAGACGGGCTACCAGACGCCGCTCGGCGAAGGCGTGGGCGAAACACTCCCGGAGGGGGTGCGCCAGATGATTGCCATCGTTCGCGCCCTGGTGCACGACCCGAGCGTCATCCTGTTCGACGAAACCAATATCCACCTGGACATGGACGGCGACCGCCGGCTGCGCGACTACCTGAGCGCACGCAAGGGCCAGAAGACGATGGTGCTGGTGACCCGCCGGCCGTCGATGCTTTCGCTGGCGGACAAGGTTTATTCCCTGATCGGCGGCGGGTTGAAGGAAGGACACCTGCGCGACCTGACGGGTGCGCCGGACCTGCAGGAAAAAGCCGCGGACGAAGGACGCGCAGCGGACCGCCCGGCGGCGATCACCGACCTCGGCGAACTGGTGGACAAGCATTTCGAAGTACCGTCCGACCTGTCCCGCTGCCTGATGCCCTTGCTCAAGGCGCTTGACTGGCAAGGCCAGCCGCGCCATCTGGCCGAGGCCATGCCCCACCTCCCGCGCGAACTCGACCTCTCGGGGTTCTGCTCCCTGCTGTCCAATCTCGAGCTGCTGCCGCGGCATTTCCACAGCTCCCTCGCGACCCTGGACGAACGCCTCGTCCCCTGCCTGTTCATCGCGCCGAACTCGCCGGCGATGGTCATCCTCGCTTGCGAACCCGACGGCCGCGTACGCGTCTTCAATGGCGGCAACGGAAACGTCGAAACTCTGGAAGGAAATGCCCTCGGACTGGAAGGCGATGCCTTCCTGTTCAAGAAGCACGAACCGGAGGACAAGAAGGCAAAGGTCAACGAAAGCTGGTTCTGGAGCCTGATCTGGCGCCTGCGCAAGCACCTCGCGCTGATTCTCGGCCTGACCGTCCTTTCCACCGCGCTGGCCCTGACGCCGCCGCTGTTCGTCCGGTCCATCTTTGACACCGTCGTGCCCAGCGGCGACCTGACGCTAGGTGCGGCGCTGACGCTGGGCGTGCTGCTCACCATCGGCCTGGACTGGATGCTGCGGGGCTTGAAGAACCGCATCCTTGCGTATGTCGGCGGGCGTACCGAATACGTCCTCGGCACCAGCGTCTTCGAGCGCATCCTCTGCCTGCCGGCGACGTCGACGGACGGCGCGTCGATCAACCGCCAGGTGGGACGGATCAAGAACCTGGAAAGCCTGCGTGATTTCTTCCTCGGCCCCCTGGTGCTCATCGTTTTCGAACTGCCGGCCAGCCTCGTCATGATGACCGCGCTGGCCGTGATCAATCCCTGGATCATGCTCGTCATCCTGGCGGCCGTGGGTGCGTACACGGCACTGTGGATCGCGTCGCGCACCCTGATCCAGAATACGATCGCGCGCGCCTCGTCCCTGTCCGCCACCCGCAGCGAATTCGTGAATGAAGCCTTGTCCGGCATGCGTACGATCCGGAATTCCGGCGCCGGCGCCATCCTGCTGCAGCGCTTCACCGATATCAGCGGCAAGGCGGTGCTGTCGTCCTTCCACGACCACCAAATCCGCACGCGGGTCAGCGGCGTGGCCCAGGTCCTCGGCATGTGCACCGGCCTGTTCTCGCTCGCCGTCTCGGCTTACCTTGCCATCATCGGCCAGCTGTCCGGCGGCGCGATGATCGCCACCATGATGATCGTCTGGCGCCTGACCGGCCCGATCCAGAATGTCTTCCTGGCGGCCACATCGCTGGTGCGCACACGGACCAACATTCGCCAGGTTGAAAACCTGATGCGCCTGCAGATCGAACGCGACAGCGGCGTCAACCAGATCGTGCGGCCCGAACTGAACGGCGCGCTGAACTTCTCGCGCGTGTCCTTCCGCTACGCCAACGACGCCGATCCGGCGCTGCTCGGCATCAATGTCACCATCGATGCCGGCCAGCTCGTCGTCATCGCCGGGGCCAACGGCGCCGGCAAGTCGACCCTGCTCAAGCTCATTACCCGCGTCTACATGCCCCAGGCAGGCACCATACGCCTTGACGGGGTCGACATCCGCCAGATTTCGCCCTCCGACCTGCGCGGCCGCATCAGCTACATGCCGCAGAACTGCGAGATCTTCTACGGCACGATCGCGCAGAACCTGCGCCTCGTGCATCCCGCCGCCACCGACGAGGAGATCCGCTGGGCCGTCGACATGGCCGGACTGACCGCCGACATCGCCGCGCTTCCGCAGGGCCTCGAGACGCGCATCTCCAACAGCCGGTCGGAGCAGCTGCCCTACGGATTCCGTCAGCGGCTGATGCTGGCCAGGACCATGCTGAAGCCGGCCCCGGTCGTCCTGCTCGACGAGCCGGGCACCGGGATGGACCAGGCAGGGGAAGTGGCATTGATACGCTGTATCGAATGGCTGCGGGGACGCTCGACGTTGCTGATCGTCACCCATCGCCCCGGGCATATGCGGATCGCGGACAAGGTCATTTATATGGAAAACGGTGCGGTCACCGCAATGGGACCGTTTGAAAGTATCAAGAATCGTGTGATGGCAGGACTGAACTGATGCTAAAAAACTTGAAGCGCTTGTTGTCGGGCGACAGCGGCAACACCCTCGTCGGCAGCCGCAAACGCAGGCTGCTGTCCGAAGCAGCCAGGGTCGAGGAAGAACTGGTCCCCTCATTCGTCCAGCCGGTCCTGATGATCGTCGCGGCGATCATCCTGCTCTTCCTCATCTGGGCCGCGCTGACGCGCATTACCGAAGTGGCGCGCGCGCCCGGCGAGGTCATACCGGCGGGCCAGCTCAAGGTCGTCCAGCACTTTGACGGCGGGCCGGTCGCCGAAATCATGGTCGAGGAAAAGGCCCTGATCCAGCCCGGACAGGTCCTGGTGCGCATGGATGGCGCCCAGGCGATGGCAGACGTGCGGCAGACCGAGGCGCGGCTGGTTTCGCTGAAGCTGCGCGCGGAACGCCTCAGCGCTTTTGTCGAGAACCGCAAGCCGCGCTTTGAAGACTTTGCAGGCAACCATCCCGAGCTCATCCGTCATCAGGAAGAGATCTACCGGACCCAGCTGTCGACGCGCAGTTCGACGCTGTCCATCCTCGACCACCAGATCAACCAGCGCTCGGACCGGCTGCAGCAGCTCAAGAAAGCCGTCACTGTCGCCGAAGAGCACCAGAACCTGACCGGCGAGCTGCTGGCCATGCGGGAGAACCTCGCCGCACGCCGTCTCATCAATCGTTCGGTACTGCTGGAGACGCGACGCGCCAAGGTCACGGCCGACGGCGAAGCGGCACGCATCGGCAAGGAAATCGAGGTGTCCCAGCAGGAGCTCGAAGAAACACGCAGCCGACGCATCGACGTCAACAACCAGTTGCGACGCGACGCGCTGGCCGAACTCGGCAGCGTGCATTCGGAAATCGCCGAAGTCACCGAAACCCTGGCGCGCCAGCAGGCAAGGGCCGACCGCCTCGTCGTCCGCGCACCGGTCCGGGGTTATGTGCAGGACATGAAAGTCGTCACCATCGGCCAGGTGGTGCCGCCGGGCGGACTCATCATGCATATCGTGCCCGACGACGTGCCGCTGGAAGCCGTTGTCAGGATTGCACCCAAGGATATCGGCTACGTGAAGGTCGGCCAGCCGGTGAACCTGCGCGTGACCAGCTTTGACTACTCCCGCTTCGGATTCGCCAAGGGCACGCTCAACCGGGTGACGGCGTCGAGCGTGGTCGGCGACGACGGACGGCCATATTTCCGCGGCTGGGTGAAGCTGACCCAGCCCTATGTCGGCAACGAGGCCGGACGCTACCAGCTGCAGCCTGGAATGGGCGTGGAAGGCGAAATCCTCACCGGCGAAAAGACCGTACTGGCTTACCTGGCCAAACCGTTCGTCGACATGTTCTCGCGGTCGTTCCAGGAGAGATGACCTAGACACCCTTCAGTCCGCAACTCCCCTTTGCGCCCGGGCGGGCTAAAGCGGGGTTACAGGTCGGGACTATAACTTTTGGCCGTCTGGTTTCCGGCCGCCAAGAAAGTTACCATGGATCATCTCCAAGTCCCGCCCGGATCGCGCCATGGTTGACAAGAGTCAAGAAAACAAAGGCAGCGGCAACCCGCAGCCGAACGAAAATCATTCGGCAACCAATGCCGATGATGCAACTCTTTTTGACGACTTGACTGTCCTTAGCCGCGGCCAAGGGCTTGGTGATACCAACCGCACCGACAATCTCGGTGCCGCACCCGAACGAGTGGATGACACCGGTAACGAAAACGTCCAGGCCGACTTCAACGGCACGGACACGCGGGACCGGCAACAGGACGACGTCGGGGCCGCGACTGATGATGGCCTTGGCACCACGACCGGTGGAAACGGGCGACGCCTTAATATCGCCGGCATCGATGGATCAAGCAACGGTCAGCAGGACGCGGTCCCCTTCGTCGACCAGGTAACACCAAACGCCCAGGCCGCCTCGGGCCCGGGCTCCAACACCAAGGACAACCAGGCGGATTCAACTGCGCCTGGGGGGGTTACTCCGAATGGCGTCGGAAATAACTCATTGCAAAATGAGACTGCGGGTCTGACGGAGGGGGCTGCTCCGGCTGAGACTCCGGCTCCGACTGAGACTCCGGCGCCGACCGAAACTCCGGCTCCGACTGAGACTCCGGCCCCGACCGAAACTCCGGCGCCGACTGAAACTCCGGCGCCGACTGAGACGCCTGCTCCGACTGAGACGCCTGCTCCGACTGAGACGCCTGCGCCGACTGAAACGCCGGCGCCGACTGAGACGCCGGCTCCGACTGAGACGCCTGCTCCGACTGAGACGCCTGCTCCGACTGAGACGCCTGCTCCGACTGAGACGCCTGCTCCGACTGAGACTCCGGCTCCGACTGAGACGCCTGCTCCGACTGAGACTCCGGCTCCGACTGAAACGCCTGCGCCGACTGAGACTCCGGCTCCGACTGAAACGCCTGCGCCGACTGAGACGCCTGCTCCGACCGAAACGCCTGCTCCGACCGAAACGCCGGCTCCGACTGAGACTCCGGCTCCGACTGAGACGCCTGCTCCGACCGAGACGCCGGCTCCGACTGAGACCCCGGCGCCGACCGAAACGCCGGCGCCGACCGAAACGCCGGCTCCGACTGAGACGCCGGCTCCAACCGAGACTCCTGCGCCGACTGAAACGCCTGCGCCGACCGAGACTCCGGCTCCGACTGAGACGCCTGCTCCGACTGAGACGCCTGCTCCGACCGAGACTCCGGCTCCGACCGAGACGCCGGCTCCGACTGAGACTCCGGCTCCGACTGAGACTCCGGCTCCGACCGAAACTCCTGCGCCGACCGAGACGCCGGCTTCGACTGAGACTCCGGCTCCGACTGAGACTCCGGCTCCGACCGAAACTCCTGCGCCGACTGAGACGCCTGCACCGACTGAGACTCCGGCTCCAACCGAGACTCCTGCGCCGACTGAGACGCCTGCACCGACCGAGACGCCGGCTCCGACCGAAACCCCGGCGCCGACTGAGACGCCTGCTCCGACTGAGACGCCTGCTCCGACTGAGACGCCTGCTCCGACTGAAACGCCGGCTCCGACTGAGACTCCGGCGCCGACCGAGACTCCGGCTCCGACCGAGACGCCGGCTCCGACTGAGACTCCGGCTCCGACCGAAACGCCGGCTCCGACTGAAACTCCGGCACCGACTGAAACCCCGGCTCCGACTGAAACCCCGGCTCCGACTGAAACCCCGGCTCCGACTGAGACGCCTGCTCCGACCGAGACACCTGCTCCGACCGAGACGCCTGCGCCGACCGAGACGCCGACTCCCACCGAGACGCCGGCCCCAACGCATACACCAAATGGGCCGCAGGGTAACAATGGTCACGGCAACGGCGACCAGTCCGCGCCTGGCAATTCGGGCAGCCACAACAACGCCGAGAACGCTGGCGGAGGCACACCCGCGCCGACTTCCACGCCAGTACCGACGGATGCACCACAGGGCAACAACGGTCACGGCAACGGCGACCAGTCCGCTCCCGGCAATTCAGGAAGTCACAACAACGCTGAAAACGCCGGCGGAAGCACGCCGTCGCCCACTCCCACACCGGCACCGACGGATGCGCCGCAGGGCAACAACGGTCATGGCAATGGCGACCAATCCGCTCCGGGCAATTCAGGCAGCCACAACAACGCTGAAAACGCCGGCGGCAATACGCCTGCGCCGACCCCAACACCAGCACCAACAGATGCGCCGCAGGGCAACAACGGCCATGGCAACGGGGACCAGTCCGCTCCCGGCAATTCCGGCAGCCACAACAATGCCGAGAACGCCGGCGGCAGTACGCCTGCCCCGACGCAAACGCCGGTACCAACCGAGGAGCCAAAGGGCAACAACGGCCATGGCAACGGGGACCAATCCGCCCCCGGCAACTCAGGCAGCCACAACAACGCCGAGAATGCTGGCGGCAATAATTCGCCGGTACAAACCGAAGCGCCGAAGCACGAGGACAAGCCCGACAACAAGGGCAAGTCCAGCTCCGCCAAGTCATTGAGCAAGTCGGACGACGACGACAAGTCCGCCTCGTCCAGCGACGATGGAAACGGCAAGGGCGTCAGCGGCAAGCAACAGAGCACGAGCCTTTCAGGCGATGCGGACGACGGACAATCCGCAGGACACGGATCGTCGGATACGGCCGGCCACGCCGACAGCTCGAATGTGGACGCCAGCGACGACCTGTTCACCTTCGGCGATGTTCATGGCCAGGCGCAGGCGTCCGCCAGCTCGAACTGGTCCGATGTGATCGAGATGGATATCAATGACGATCTCTCGTCGGGACAGGGCGGGACGTGGACCGAGGAAATCGACGGCCAGAAGATCGTCGACGGCCATGGTTCGGACAAGAGCGACCACGATACCGGCAAGGGTCATTCGGACCATGGCGATCTCGACATGGACCATATCGACAAACTGCAGTGGTAATCCGGTAATTCTTTGGTACGATGGGACGCAGGCAAGCGTCCCATTTTTTTTCTCCTGCTTATGGAATCCAGCGCATCGCTTCCGTCGATCTTCGTCTCCATCGCCAGTTACCGCGATCCCGATTGCCAGAACACCGTGCGCGACCTGTTCAAGAAGGCTGCGCATCCGGCGCGCGTGTTCATCGGCATCTGCTGGCAGCACGTCCCGGGGGAAGACGACGACTGCTTTGTCCTCGATACGCGGCCGGAACAGGTCAGGACCATCAAGGTCCACGCGTCGGAAAGCCGGGGCGTGTGCTGGGCGCGCAGCCAGGTACAGACACTCTGGCGCGGCGAGGACTACTTCCTGCAAGTGGACAGCCATATGCGTTTCGCCCCGGGCTGGGATGAACTGCTGATCGACATGCTCGGCAAGTGCGCGAGCCCGAAGCCGGTGCTGTCGACCTATCCCCTGGCCTTTACCCCGCCGGACCAGCTGGCCGACGATGGCATGGTGACCATCTACCCCAAGGAATTCGACGACCACGGCACGCTCTCGCAGCGCTCCGAGATCAGGAGCCTGAAGGACGCACCGGCGCTTCCGCCGCAAAATGCCTTCATCGGCGCAGGCCTGATCTTCGCGTCGGCGCGGCTGATCGAAGAAGTCCCCTACGATCCCCACATCTATTTCGAGGGCGAGGAAATCACGCTCGCGGTCCGCATGTGGACCAAGGGCTGGGATATCCATGTGCCCAATGCGGTGGTCGCCTATCACGATTACGGCCGGCGGCCGGAACGTCCGCGGCACTGGCGCGACCAGACCGACTGGAGCACGCTGAACCTGCACGCACGCAAACGCATCCGCCATCTGCTCGGCATCGAACTGACGAGGCATGGTGAAGACCTGGTGGACATCGACCGCTTCGGGCTCGGTGCGACGCGCTCGCTGGCGGAGTACGAAGCATTTTCCGGGCTGGATTTCCGCGCCCGCCTCTATCAAGGCCGGCCACTGCAGCGGCCCGATATGCAGGCGGACAACCCAGAGCAGGTTGCCGCGCGCAAAGCGGTGTTTACCCGCATCTGGAAAGAAAACCTGTGGGCCTGTGCCGAGACGCGCTCGGGGGCCGGTTCAGCCTTGTCGGAAACGACAGCGCTGCGTGAATGGCTGCCGAAGACGCTGGACTTCCTCGACGTGCGCATCCTCGCCGACGCGGGCTGCGGGGATTTGAACTGGATGAAGAACCTGGCCGGCTCGCTGCGTTTCTACTTCGGATTCGACATCGTGCCGGAACTGGTCGCGGAGGCGCGTGGCACCATGCAGGGCCGCACCAACTGCTTTTTCTCGGATACGGACATCGTGACGACGACGCTGCCGGAAAGCGATGCCATCCTGTGCCGCGATTGCCTGACCCATCTCCCGCTCGACGCGGTGCTGATGGCCCTGCAGCACTTCCGCCGCAGCGGCGCGAAATACCTGATTTCGACCACGCACGCTATTGGCCGCAATACATGGATCCGCAGCGGCGGCTGGCAGCCGCTGGACCTCACCGCCGCGCCATTCAACCTTCCTTTGCCTCGCCTCGCGCTGAACGAAGGCGGAACCAAGCAATTGGGTGTGTGGGCGATATCCGATCTGCCCGAGTGACAGGGATGTCCTAGACGTTACGGTAGGTCTCCAGCAACCAGTCGACGAAGGCACTCACTTCCGGGCGATCGCGCGCCGGCTTTTCATAGACGATGTAGTACGCGTGCGGCGGGGATTTGAGCTGCACGTCGGGGAACAAGGGCACGATTTCGCCGGTGGTGATCAGGTTCTGCACGAAGTGCTTGCGCGTCAGTCCGACCCCGTGGCCGTGGCGCACCGCTTCAAGCAGCAGGCCCAAGTCATCCAGCCGCAGCCCGGTCGACGGCTCCGGCCAATCAAGGCCGGCGACTTCAAACCACGGCTGCCAGGGCTCAAGCGCAGAACGCAGCAACGATGCCTTCTGCAGATCGGCCGGGTTCTTCAGCCCGCCGATTTTTTCCAGGTACTGCGGGCTGGAGACCGCAAAGGTTGGCTCTTCGTACAACTTTTCGGTCACGAGGTCCGGATACTTGCCGGCACCGAACCGCACCTCCACATCGCTCTCGGACAGGCTCAAGTCATACAACGGCACGGACAGGAACAGCTCGATCACGATATCGGGATGCTGTGCCGTGAACTCGGCCAGGCGCGGCACGAGCAGGCAGCGCGCGAAGGTCGGTGGAACGGTGATCTTGATGCGCGGCTGTGCCGGCGCCGAGCGATGCGGCAGGGGGAAGTCGGTCAACGTGCGGAGAGCCGCCTTGACGACGTCGAGGTAGCGGCGCCCGAACTCCGACAGAGTGACCGTACGGCCGTCCCGCAGGAACAGGCGCTCCCCGACGAAATCCTCCAGCAGTCGAATGCGATGCGACAGCGCGGAAGGCGTAATGCACAGTTCATCGGCAGCGACTGCAAAGGAACCGTGACGGGCTGCCGCTTCGAATGCGGATAGTGCATGAACCGGCGGGAGGCGGGTGGCCATAAAGATCGATCCTTAACTCGGGAAACTCCAGAACCGGCCTCGTTGCGAAGCCTCAGTCCCATCGGATGATTTTACCGGGGTTCAATATGTTTTTGGGATCAAATGCGTGCTTGAGCACGCGCATTGTCTCGATCGCGCCTTCCCCATGCTCCTGCACTAGGAAATCCATCTTGTGCATCCCCACGCCGTGTTCGCCAGTGCATGTGCCGTCCATCGAGATCGCCCTCGCCACCATGCGCGAATTAATGCCCTCGGCCTTGGCCACGTCCGCCTCGTCATGCGGATCCACCATCATCAGCACGTGGAAATTGCCGTCCCCGACATGGCCGACGATGCCGTAGATCATGTCATTTTTTTCACAATCCGCCTGGGTATCGAGGATGCATTCCGCGAGGCGAGAGATCGGCACGCAGGCGTCGGTGGAAATCGAACGCCCGCCCGGTCGCATCTGCAGCATGGCGAAATACGCATTGTGGCGGGCCGCCCAGAGACGCGTGCGGTCTTCCGGACGCGTCGCCCACTCGAAGGCAATCGCGTCGTGTTCGCTGGAGATGTCCTGCACGACCTGCGCCTGCTCCTGCACGCTGTTCTCGCTGCCATGGAATTCGAACAGCAGGATTGGCTTTTCGGGCAGGCTCATCTTGTCGTACGCATTAACGGCCCGCACGCAGTTTTCATCCAGAAACTCCACGCGCGCGACCGGCACGCCCATCTGGATGGTCTGGATCACGGCATTGACCGCCGCCGCCGTGCTGGGAAACGAACACACGGCCGCCGACACAGCTTCCGGTTGGGGATAGAGCCGGACGGTGACCTCGGTGATGATGCCGAGTGTGCCTTCGCTGCCCACGAAGATGCGCGTGAGATCATAGCCGGCGGAGGACTTCTTGGCGCGCGTCCCCGTCTTGATGATGCGGCCGTCGGATGTGACCACCGTCAGCGCGAGCACGTTTTCGCGCATCGTGCCGTAACGCACTGCATTAGTCCCTGAGGCACGCGTGGCAGCCATGCCGCCGAGCGAGGCATCAGCGCCGGGATCGATCGGGAAGAACAGGCCGGTGTCGCGGATGTCCTGGTTGAGTTGCTTGCGGGTCACGCCGGCCTGCACCGTCGCCGTCTGGTCTTCCGCGTGTACCGCCAGTACCTTGTTCATCTGCGACAGGTCGATCGTCACGCCGCCCCGCAGCGCAAGGATGTGGCCTTCCAGCGATGTGCCGGTGCCGTAGGGAATGATCGGGATCTCGTGCGCGCTGCACAGCTTGACCACTTCCGCCACCTCCTCTGTGGTCTGTGCAAACACCACCGCGTCCGGCAACATCGGGTCGTAGGAGGATTCATCCCGCCCGTGGTGCTCGCGCATCGCTTGGGAAGTGGAAACACGGTCTTCGAATATGGCCTGCAGCGCGGCCAGCAATTCGTCCGGCAGGGGCTTCTTGAGCGCGGCCAGTTGGGCGGGGTGGTTCATATTGTCTCCGTTATACGGTTGTCGTTCGATTTTACTCTGATGCCAACAACCCGACTATTGGCGTCCGGATGACAGCGAACGCGGTGTTTTTGCCGTATGCTCGCGTTTTCCCTTTTGCTTGGACATGCCATGGGCAACAGACTTTCGAAAATCGCGACGCGTACTGGCGACAACGGCACGACCGGACTCGGCGACGGCACCCGGGTTCCCAAGGACAGCCTGCGCGTGCATGCGATGGGCGACGTGGACGAACTCAATTCACACATCGGCCTGCTGCTATGCGAAGAACTGCCGCCGGCCTTGCGCGAAGAACTCTTCTCGATCCAGCACGACCTGTTCGACCTCGGCGGCGAGCTGTGCATTCCCGGCTACACGCTGATCACGGATGTGCACGTTGCGCGCCTGGATGCGCTGCTGGAAAAATACAATGCCGACCTGCCGCCGCTGAAGGATTTCATCCTGCCGGCAGGATCGCGCGGCGCGGCGCTTGCGCATGTGTGCCGTACGATCTGCCGCCGCGCCGAGCGCGCGGTCGTCACGCTGGGCAACAACGAAACGCTCAATGCCAATCCGAGGCAATACCTGAACCGGTTGTCCGACCTGCTGTTCGTGCTGTCGCGCGTGCTGAACCGCTTTGCAGGCGGCAGCGACGTGCTGTGGGAGAAGGACAGGAAGCGCGACGTCGAGTGACGGCGGCGAAAAAAAAGCGACGCATATGCGTCGCTTTTTTTATCAGTTGTTGACCACGAGCCTGGGCTCGCCCTTGTCGAAGCGTTTCCGGATGGAAGCGACAATGCCTTTACCGTCCAGCCCGCAAGCGGCGAGCAGGTGCGCCGCATCGCCATGGTCAATGAACTTGTCGGGCAGGCCGAGATGCAGCACCGGTTTCACGATGCCGGCTTCCGCGAGCGCCTCGGACACAGCCGAACCGGCACCGCCCATCACGCAGCCCTCTTCGACTGTCACGAGCACATCGTGCGTCTGCGCCAGCTGCTTGACCAGCTCGACGTCGAGCGGCTTGATGAAGCGCATATTCGCCACCGTGGCATCGAGCGATTCCGCTGCGGCCAAACTTGGCGCGAGCATGGTGCCGAACGCGAGGATTGCGATGTCCTTGCCTTCGCGACGGATTTCACCTTTGCCAAGCGGGATGGTCTTCAGGTCTTTTTCAACGGTCGCACCGATACCGGCTCCACGCGGATAGCGCACCGCCGCCGGCCCCTTGAACTGGTAGGCGGTCGACAGCATGTGGCGGCACTCGTTCTCGTCGGAGGCCGCCATCACGACCATGTTCGGGATGCAGCGCAGGAAGGCGATGTCGTAATTGCCCGCGTGCGTCGCGCCGTCAGCGCCGACGATGCCCGCACGGTCGAGCGCGAAAGTCACGTCAAGGTTCTGCAGCGCCACGTCGTGGATCAACTGGTCATAGCCGCGCTGCAGGAAGGTCGAGTAGATGGCCACCACCGGCTTGAGCCCTTCGCAGGCAAGTCCGGCGGCAAAGGTCACTGCATGCTGCTCGGCGATGCCGACGTCGTAGTAGCGATTCGGGAAACGCTGCTCGAACTGCACCAGGCCGGAACCTTCACGCATGGCCGGCGTGATGCCGACGAGTTTCTCGTCCTGTTCGGCCATGTCGCACAGCCAGTCGCCAAACACCTGGGTGTACGTCACCTTGGTCACCGTCGCCGGCTTGATGCCCTCGGCGGGATTGAACTTGCCGGGACCGTGGTACAGCACCGGGTCGGCTTCGGCCAGCTTGTACCCCTGGCCCTTCTTCGTCACCACGTGCAGGAATTGCGGGCCCTTCAGGTTCTTGAGGTTCTGCAGGGTCGGGACCAGCGACTCGAGGTCGTGGCCATCAATCGGGCCGATGTAGTTGAAGCCGAATTCCTCGAACATCGTCGCCGGCATCACCATGCCCTTGGCATGTTCCTCGAGGCGCTTGGCCAGCTCCAGCATCGGGCCGGGCAGGACCTGCTTGCCGACGTTGCGTGCGGCAGCGTAGAACTTGCCCGACATCAGGCGCGCGAGGTAGCGGTTGAGTGCACCCACCGGCGGCGAGATCGACATGTCGTTGTCGTTCAGGATCACCAGCAGGTTGACGTCGTGGTAGACGCCCGCATTGTTGAGCGCCTCGAAGGCCATGCCGGCGGTCATCGCGCCGTCGCCGATGACGGCAATGGCGTGGCGGTTCTCGCCCTTGCACCGCGCAGCCATAGCCATGCCCAGCGCGGCGGAAATCGAGGTCGAGGAATGCGCGGTGCCGAAGGTGTCGTACTCGCTCTCGTCGCGCTTCGGGAAGCCGGAGATGCCGTTCAACTGGCGCAGCGTGTGCATCTGGTCGCGGCGGCCGGTGAGGATCTTGTGCGGATAGGTCTGGTGCCCCACGTCCCACACGATGCGGTCTTCCGGCGTATTGAACACGTAGTGCAGCGCGATGGTCAGTTCGACCGTGCCGAGGTTCGACGACAGGTGCCCGCCGGTCTTGGATACCGAGTCGAGCACGAAGGCGCGCAATTCGTCCGCCAGCGGCTTGAGTTGCATGCGCGACAGCTTGCGCAGGTCCGCGGGTCCGTTGATGCTCTTCAACAAATCCATACTATGCTTTCCGTTGCACGATCAGGTCCGCGAGTTCGCGGAGGCGTCGTGCCTTGTCTCCGAACGGTGCGAGCGCACGATGTGCGTCGTTCCGCAGTTTTTCCGCCAGTGCCCGGGATTCTTCCAGGCCGAGAATCGATACGTAGGTCGGCTTGTTGTCCGCCGCATCCTTGCCCGCGGTTTTGCCGAGGGTGGCCGAATCGGCCGTCGCATCGAGGACATCGTCCACCACCTGGAACGCCAGGCCGATCGCCGCCGAATAGGCATCCAGCGACTCGGTTTCGTCCGGCGTCAACCGCTTGCCGGCCAATGCGCCCAGCAGCACGGATGCACGCAGCAGGGCGCCGGTCTTCAGGCGATGCATGTTCTCCAGTTCGCCCAGCGACAGCGACATACCGACGCTGTCGAGGTCGATCGCCTGACCGCCGCACATGCCAACCGAGCCGGATGCGCGCGCCAGCAGGCGCAGCATGTCCAGCCTGCGCGCGGCATCGGCGGCGTCTCCTTCCGAGAGCACGATGAACGCTTGCGACTGCAGTGCATCGCCCACCAGCAGGGCGGTCGCTTCGTCGTACTTCACGTGGACTGTCGGCTTGCCACGGCGCAGCGCGTCGTCGTCCATGCAGGGCATGTCGTCGTGTACGAGCGAGTACGCGTGGATCATTTCGACCGCCGCGCCCGCGCGTGCCAGCACGGCCGGATCGGCGTCGAACAGTTCTCCGGCGGCAAACACCAGCAGGGGCCGAACGCGCTTGCCGCCATCGAGTGCGGCGTAACGCATCGCCTCGTGCAGGCGCGAAGGAATATGCGACGACGGCGGCAGGAACGAAGCCAGCGCATCTTCCATAGTGGACTGGACGTCCTTCATCCAGTCCTGAAAACCCAGCGCAACTGTCATTATTCGTCCGCCTCGGGTGCAGTATCGGTAGTGAACGGCTTGAGCATGTCGCCTTCGAGCACCTTCACCTGGCTGTCGACCTTGTCGAGCTGCCCTGCACAATATTTGACCAGTTCGGAGCCGCGCTTGTAGGCGGCCACCGACGCTTCCAGCGGCAATTCACCGGCCTCCATCTGGGCAACGAGCTGCTCCAGTTCGGCCATCGCATCCTCAAAGGACACGGGATCGCCCGCCGGCGATGATTTCTTTGACATGGTGGACAAAATTTAAGTGTAGCCCGATATTTTAGAACAAACCACCTGATGCAGTTGAGGCGCAGAAACGGAGAATTACCCATATAGCGGAAAAATGCGCCGATTCTGCGCAAGATCAAGCGGTATTCCGCCTGGAACAGACCACTGCGGAAGAGTGCATGGCAATCTGGCCTTTTCACACCACGGACACGTTTGTGCGCATACCGGGCTTGCCATTGCATTTTTTATAACGCGCTTCTTGCCGCCTGTTTTGCCTCTCGGTAAAAGCGCTGGGGGACTTGCAATGACCGCTGGGGTATAATCTCCCGTTCTGTCCAAAATTTCCGTTTCATCTTATTTGAATACTGGTTTTTGCGGATTCTTTCTCTCTTAGGTTGGTGCAAATTAATTTGGGGGTGGGGATGTCCGATTTGGCTTCTGTCGCCAAGCTCGCGCAGTCCAACGCGCAACTTCCGGTCAACGTCTACTTCGACGACTCGCTGTTACAGCAGGAAATCAAACAACTTTTTCATCAAGGGCCTCGTTACGTCGGCCATGAGCTCATGGTGCCCAACGCGGGCGACTATGCCACGCTGCCATGGGAAAACGAGGGCCGCATGCTGGTGCGCGGACCGCAGGGTATCGAACTGCTCTCGAACGTGTGCCGTCATCGCCAGGCCAAGATGCTCGACGGCCGGGGCAATGCGAACAACATCGTGTGCCCGCTGCATCGCTGGACCTACGATCTCAAGGGTGAGCTGATCGGGGCGCCGCACTTCGGCGAGACGCCCTGCTCCAACCTGTCGAAAACGCCGCTGCAGAACTGGAACGGCCTGCTGTTCGAGCAGAACGGTTTCGACATCGCGGCATTGATGGGCAAGCTCGGCGTCACGAAGGACCTCGACTTCTCCGGCTACATGCTGGATCACGTCGAGGTGCACGACTGCGACTACAACTGGAAGACCTTCATCGAGGTCTACCTCGAGGACTACCACGTCGAGCCCTTCCA
Source organism: Noviherbaspirillum sp. ST9 (assembly GCF_048799745.1). Taxonomy (NCBI): domain Bacteria; kingdom Pseudomonadati; phylum Pseudomonadota; class Betaproteobacteria; order Burkholderiales; family Oxalobacteraceae; genus Noviherbaspirillum; species Noviherbaspirillum sp. ST9. The sequence goes on from NZ_JBLWFR010000010.1 coordinate 112,652, forward strand.
TCCTGGCCTGGGCAACTTCGTCACCTGCGACGACCTGCGCTGGGAGTTCGGCGACAACTACAGCGTGCAGACCGTGGGCATCAACAGCGGCCTGTCGAAGTTCGGCTCGCCGAAGTACCGCAAGTGGCAGGAACAGGTCATGAAGTTCCGCAACGGCGTGGCGCCGCCCTATGGCGCGATCTGGCTCACGATCTACCCGAACATCATGGTCGAGTGGTATCCGCATGTGCTGGCCGTGTCCACCGTGTGGCCGAACGGCACGCAGAAGACGACCAACGTCGTCGAGTTCTACTACCCCGAGGAAATCGTGCTGTTCGAGCGCGAGTTCGTCGAGGCCGAACGCGCGGCCTACATGGAGACCTGCATCGAGGACGACGAGATCGGCATTCGCATGGATGCCGGCCGCCGAATCCTGCTCGACCGCGGCGAGAACGAGGTCGGGCCGTACCAGTCGCCGATGGAAGACGGCATGCAGCACTTCCACGAGTGGTACCGCGCACGCATCTCCGTATAAACCTCATCCGGGCGATGCGTCGCATCGCCCGCCTTCCTGCCTGCTCGCCGGATTCGGCGTATCATCGAGGGCTCCCTCGATCCTCCTCACGCAGTTCACCTGTCGGCACGCCCCCATGCAATCGCTCTGGATGTTGTTTGCAAGCTTCGTTTTTTCCATCATGGGCGTGTGCGTGAAGATCGCGTCGCAGACCTACTCCATTTCCGAAATCGTGATGTATCGCGGACTGGTCGGCACCGTCTTCCTCGGCGCGCTGGTCATTGTCCGCGGCGGCACCTTTCGCACCGCGCTGCCCTGGCACCATGTCTGGCGCGGCGCTGTCGGCGTGACCGCGCTCTGGATGTGGTTCTACTCGATCGGCAAGCTTCCAATCGCCACCGGCATGACGCTCAATTACATGTCGCCGATCTGGATCGCCGCCATTCTTTTCACCGTGGGGTGGTGGCGAGGACAGAACAGGTTCGAGTGGGGCCTGGCGACTGCCATCCTGTTCAGCTTCATCGGCGTCACCATGCTGCTGAAACCCGCCTTCCAGGCCGACCAGTGGTTCGCCGGACTCATCGGCCTCGGATCGGGCATGCTCTCGGCGCTTGCTTACCTGCAGGTGAAGAAGCTGGGGCAGATGGGAGAACCGGAATACCGCGTGGTCTTCTATTTTTCCGTGACGGGTTTTCTCGCCGGACTGGCTGGCGCATTCCTCCCCGGTGGCAAAGGCATTGCGCTCAGCGCACACAGCCTGCAGGGCATCGCACTGCTGCTGTCGATCGGCGTCACGGCGACCGTGGCGCAGATGGCAATGACGCGCGCTTACCGGCTCGGGAAAACGCTCGTCACGGCCAACCTCCAGTACACCGGGATTGTATTCTCGAGCATCTGGGGTATCCTGATATGGGGCGATGTGTTGACCTGGACGGGATGGATCGGAATTTCTGTCATCCTGGCTAGCGGCCTCGCCGCCACCTATTACAATGCACGCAAAACCGCGGCGCAGTCCGCGGGCAAGTCGGTTGCCGATGCAAACGATCCGATTGCTACCGAAGTCTAGGAAACCAGGGGACCATGTCTTACACCACGTTGATATCCGCCGAAGACCTTGCACGTCACGTCCATGACGCCGACTGGGTCGTGCTCGACTGCCGCCATGACCTGACCGCGCCTGACGCCGGCAGGGCCGCCTACGAGGGCGGGCATATTCCCGGCGCACAGTTCGCGGATGTGGAATGCGACCTGTCCGACAAGAGCCCGGGACCGCACGGCGAATTCCGCGGACGCCACCCTCTTCCCGAACGTTTTGCCTTCGTTGAGACGCTGCGGCGCTGGGGCGTGAACCATGGCTCCCAGGTCATTGCATACGATGCGCATGGCGGGATGTTCGCGGCGCGCTTGTGGTGGATGCTGCGCTGGACCGGACATGAAGCGGTGGCTGTCCTCGACGGCGGGATACAGGCTTGGCAGGCGCTCGGACTGCCGCTGGCAACCACGCCGGTGTCGCGCCCGCGCGGCAATGCGGAGCCGCACTATCCGCTGGTATCGACCGTGAGCGTCGACGATGTGCTCGCCAACCTGCGCAATCCTGTCTACACCGTCATCGACGCGCGCGCCCCGGACCGCTTCCGCGGCGAGAATGAAACGCTGGATCCGGTCGGCGGCCACATTCCCGGCGCCAAGAATCGCTTCTTCAAGGATAACCTGCAGGCAGATGGACGCTTCAAGTCTCCGGGCGAGTTGCGCGATGATTTCGGCGCGCTGTCGATCGCGCCCGAGAAGACGATCATGCATTGCGGCTCGGGCGTGACCGCCTGCCACAACCTGCTTGCGATGGAAATTGCCGGCCTCAAGCGCCCCGTCCTCTATCCGGGTTCGTGGAGCGAATGGTGCTCGGATCCCTCGCGGCCGGTGGCAACCGATAGCTGATCAGTGGCCATGCGTCTGGCCGGTCAGGAAAAGCACGACCAGCACGCCGACGGCAATCAGCACGACTTGTGGAATGGTTTCGCGCAGCGTCGCGCGGCGCTGCATCTGCGGCATGAGGTCGCTGACTGCGATGTAGATGAAACCCGAAGAGGCAAAGACAAGCACGAAGGGAATCAGGTCGGTCGCACGATCCAGCGCCGCATAACCCACCAGGCCTCCGATAACCGCCATCAGGCTGCATAGCAGGTTGTAGACATACGCGCGCGCCCTGCTGAATCCCGCATTGAGCAGCACGATGAAATCGCCGATCTCCTGCGGAATTTCGTGTGCGACGATCGCCAGCGCGGTAATCAATCCCAATCCAGGATCAGCGAGGAAGGCCGCGGCAATCAGGATGCCGTCGGTGAAGTTGTGCAGTCCATCCCCCACCAGGATCATCCATCCAGCCTTGCCGGCCTCGTGCGCATCGTGACCATGCTCATGTCCGTGGCCGTCGCCTTCATAGTGGTGCGAGTGACGCAGAATGGCCATTTTCTCCAGCAGGAAGAATCCGAGCAGACCGGCGAGCAGCGTCGCAAACAGGGCATGCGCGTCAGCGTCTGACTCGAAGGCCTCGGGCAGCGCATGCAGCAGCGACGTCGACAACAGGATGCCGACCGACAGGCTGACCATGCGTTCGACCATCTTCGACAGGAGCGAAAACGAGAACACCGCCGCTGCGGTAATGCTCAGGACACCGGCGAGCGTCGTGGCAAGCAGGATGGAAGACAGCGGGGAGTCGATTTTGGGGCCTCGGCTTAAATGCAACAAAGTTGCAAATTAAAGCACAGACTGGCTTTTTCGGCAAACGGCCCTGTCGAAGGCCCGTCGGTTTTGGTCAAAAAAAATCCCGGCACGGCCGGGATAGCGATGCGACAGGCCAGTCAGGCCACGCCGTATTTCTTGAACCAGTCCAGGCACCGCTGCCAGGCATCCTTCGCGTCTGACTCGACATAGCTCGGCCGGTAATCCGCATGGAAGGCATGCCCCGCATTCTGGTAAACCACGAACTGGGACTTGCGCCCGCCCTTGGCAAGTTCGCCCTTCATCTTCTCGACGGTATCCAAAGGGATGCCGCCATCTTTTCCGCCGTACAGGCCCAGCACCGGCGTCTTCAACGTGGCGCCGACGTCCACCGGCTGCTGCGGCGTCAGCGCCGTCTTGTCGCCCACGAGGCGGCCATACCACGCGACGCCCGCCTTCACCTTTGGATTGTGCGCCGAATAAAGCCAGGTGATTCGTCCACCCCAGCAGAATCCGGTGATGCCCAACTTGTCCGTGTTGCCGCCATTGCCCCCGGCCCATGCAACGCAGGCATCGAGGTCGGCCATGACCTGCGCATCGGGCACCTTGGCAATGATTTCCTTCTGGATTTCCGGAATCGACGCCATCTTCGCCGGATCGCCCTGGCGGACGAACAAATCCGGCGCGAGGGCGAGATAGCCCTGTTGGGCAAAACGGCGTGCGACGTCGGCGATGTGTTCATGCACGCCGAAAATCTCGGAAACCACGATCACCACCGGCAAGCCGGTCTTGCCTTCCGGCTGTGCGCGATAGACCGGCACTTTCTCGCCGTTGACCGTGATGCTCACCTCACCGGCCGTCAGCCCGGTCGTATCGGTCCTGATCATGGTTTGTGCGGCAACCGGCAGGACCGCCGCCGCGAAACCGGTGCCGAATGCCGTCTTCAGGAATCCTCGGCGGTCGACGCCGTCGGACAGGGGCGTTTTTGCTACAAGACTGTCGAAATCTGCGTTGAAGTTCCGCACTGCAATCCTCCGAATGTCGTGTGTTCGTTCAATGGGCCTCTTCCCAGTTCCTGCCGACACCCACTTCGGCGATCAGCGGAACCTTGAGCTTGCCGACGCTGCTCATCAGCTCGGGAAGCTTGTGTTGAATATACGACAATTCGGATTCGCGCACTTCGAGCACCAATTCGTCGTGCACCTGCATCACCATCTTCGACTCCAGCCGCTCGGCTTCCAGCCAGTCCTGCACGGCGATCATTGAAAGCTTGATGAGGTCGGCCGCTGTCCCCTGCATCGGCGCATTGATCGCCGCACGCTCTGCCGCCTGCCGGCGCGGGCCATTCGGAGAGTTGATTTCCGCGAGCCACAGGCGACGGCCGAATACCGTCTGCACATAGCCGTGCGCCTTGGCCTGCGTGCGCGTGTCGGCCATGTACTGCGCAACGGACGGATAACGCTGGAAGTATTTGTCGATGTACATCTGCGCGGCCGAACGCTCGATGCCGAGGTTGCTCGCGAGGCCGAAAGCGCTCATGCCATAGATCAGTCCGAAGTTGATCACCTTCGCATAGCGACGCTGCTCACTGGTTACGTCCGCTGGCGCAGCGCCGAAAATTTCAGCAGCCGTGGCACGGTGGATGTCTTCACCTTCCGCGAAGGCGCGCAACAGGTTCTCGTCACCCGAAATGTGCGCCATGATGCGCAGTTCGATCTGCGAATAATCGGCCGAGACAATGACGCTGCCCGGCGGTGCGATGAATGCCTCGCGAATGCGCCGACCCTCGGCGGTGCGCACCGGGATGTTCTGCAGGTTAGGGTCGTTCGAGGCGAGGCGTCCCGTAACGGCAACCGCCTGCGCATAATTGGTATGCACGCGTCCGGTGTCCGGGTTGACCATCTTCGGCAGCTTGTCGGTATAGGTCGACTTCAGTTTCGACAAGCCACGATAGTCGAGCAGGATCTTCGGTAGCGGATAATTCTCCGCCAGCTTCTGCAGCACCTCTTCATCGGTGGACGGCGTGCCCGACGGCGTTTTCTTCACCACTGGAAGTTGCAGCCTGTCGAAAAAGATCTCGCCGATCTGCTTCGGCGAGTTGAGGTTGAACGGCTGGCCTGCAAGCTCGTACGCCTGCTTTTCCATCTCCATGATGCGCAAGCCGAGTTCATGCGACTGGGCCGACAGCAAGTCCTTGTCGATCAGCACGCCGTTGCGCTCGATCTTCTGCAGCACGACGGAGGTCGGCACCTCGATCTTTTCATAGATGAACTTCAACCCCTCGTCCTGATGGACGCGCGGCCACATCGCGTTGTGCAGTTGCAGCGTGATGTCCGCGTCCTCGGCGGCATACTCGGTCGCGCGCTCGATGGGAACCTGGTCGAAACAGATTTGCGAAGCGCCCTTGCCGCACACTTCCTCGAACGTGATTGTCTTTCGGTTCAGGTGGCGCAACGCCATGCTGTCCATGTCGTGGCTCTTGTGCGATTCGAATACATAGGACTCGAGCAGTGTGTCGTGTTCGATGCCGCGCAGGATGACGCCATGGTTCGCGAAGATGTGGCTGTCGTACTTGAGGTTCTGCCCGACCTTGCGCTTGCCCGCGTCTTCAAGCCAGGGTTTCAGCTTTTCCAGAACAAGTTCGCGCGAGAGTTGCGCGGGAGCGTCCTGATAGTGATGGGCAACAGGAATGTAGGCGGCGATACCGGGATGGCAGCAGAGGGAGATGCCGACCAGCTGCGCGCGCATCGGTTCAAGCGACGTCGTCTCGGTGTCGACGGAGGTGAGCGCTGCGGCATTGATCGTCTCGATCCAGCGGTCGAGCTGCGCTTCAGTCAGCACCGTTTCGTATTCCGTCTTCTCGGGCGCTGCCGGTGCATCGAACAGGCTGCCCTGCGGCGCTGCGCTTTCCACAGCCGGACGTGCCGGCACGGCGTCGTCTCCGGCCAGCTCGCGCAGCCAGGTCTTGAACCCGTAGCGCTTGAAGAAGTCGATCATCGCGTCCTTGTCCATCGGCTTGGCGACGAGCGACTCCGGAATGGAGACCATGTGGTTGACGAGATCGCAATCGTTCTTGATGGTGATGAGCTTGCGGCCCGTCGGCAACCAGTCGAGCGCACGGCGCAGGTTCTCGCCGACCGCGCCGCCGATGCTTGCGGCCTGCGCGATGATGTTGTCGAGCGTGCCGTACTGCGTGAGCCACTTGACCGCGGTCTTCGGGCCGACCTTGTCAACGCCGGGCACGTTGTCCACCGTGTCGCCGATGAGCGTGAGGTAATCGACGATGCGCTCGGGCGGCACGCCGAACTTTGCCGTCACTCCCGCGATGTCGAGCTTCTCGTTGGTCATGGTGTTGATCAGGGTGACATGCGCATTCACGAGTTGCGCCATGTCCTTGTCGCCCGTCGAGATGACGGCTTCCATCCCGTGCTCGACGGCTTGCGTTGCCAGCGTGCCGATGACGTCGTCGGCTTCGATGCCTTCGACCATCAGGATCGGCCAGCCCAGCGCACGCACTGCTTCGTGGATTGGTTCGATCTGCCGCGCGAGGTCTTCCGGCATCGGCGGACGCTGCGCTTTGTACTCTGGATACAGGTCATCGCGGAAGGTTTTTCCTTTTGCGTCGAACACGCATGCGATGTATGCTGCAGAGTAATCGTTACGGAGTTTGCGCAGCATGTTGATCATGCCGTAGATGGCTCCTGTCGGCGCACCTTCGGCGTTGCGCAGGTCGGGCATTGCATGGAAGGCACGGTACAGGTAGCTGGAACCGTCAACTAACAACAGGGTTTTATTCATATGGTGTCAAAGGGAAAAAACGTGCCGCGCCTGCGGCAGATCGCGGACATCAATCGCGCGACCGCGAAGAAGGCGCGCGAGTCGTGGCATATGCTCACGATTATGGCAGAGTTTATCGAGTCGACCGAACGCCTCGCGGAGTTGCGTCCGGCCGTTTCGATCTTCGGTTCGGCACGCATCAAGCCGGACGATCCGTACTACCAGAAGACGATCGACATCGCGCGCCGGCTGTCCGATGCCGGCCTTGCCGTCATCTCCGGCGGCGGCCCCGGCATCATGGAAGCGGCCAACAAGGGAGCCTTTGAAGGCGCCTCTTCCTCGGTGGGCCTGAACATCGAACTGCCGCATGAACAGGCGAGCAATTCGTGGCAGGACATCTCGATCAGCTTCCGCCATTTCTTTGCGCGCAAGGTGGCCTTCGTCAAGTATGCGGATGCCTACGTGGTCATGCCGGGCGGTTTCGGCACGCTCGACGAATTCACCGAAGTGCTGACGCTGATCCAGACCGGCAAGTCACGCCGCATTCCGGTCATCCTCGTCGGCACGTCGTTCTGGGGCGGACTGATCGACTGGTTCAAGGATAGGCTCGTTGCCGACGGAATGATTGCTCCGCAGGACATGAACCTCATCCAGCTGATCGATGAGCCGGCCAACGTCGTCGAAGCGATCTTTGCTTTTTACGAAGCGCACCACGAACTCCTGTCCGAAGACAGCAAGGAACCGGGCGCTTATCTCTGACGGAAGGAAAGGGGTCGTTTGCTAGAATATTGCCTTGAGGCTTGATTGCTTTCGGGCCAAGGCATTTCAACAACACCCCTACCCTATCATGTGCACAAACAAGGCATGGCGCCTCATCATCGCAGGCATTGCCATCCAGGCAATATCACTGGCCGCTTCGGCCCAGCAGCCTCCAAAACTGGAAAAGCTGGAAGAAGGCGAAGCACCGGCGGTCACCATCCGAAAACCTGACCAGAAGAGCCGAATCCAGGAAAAGCGCGCCCCCGGCGGCAAAGTGACCGAAGTGAAGGTCACCGCCGGCGGCAGCTCGTATGTGGTAAAACCGAACGAATCCGCCGGCAGCGCGCAGCCGGGCGATCTGCAGAGTAATACAATTCGTCCTGCGCAGTGGGAAGTGAAGGAATTCGACCTCGGCAGGCCGAAGACGAAGGAACAGGAAGAAGCGCAAGCCGCCGACATTCCTGTTCCGCCGGAAGCCCCCGCGAAGAAATAAACCCGTGCGCGACGGCGCGTCGCCCGATTTTCGACCTTTATTCAATTCGACTCATGGCAGTATTCACCCCGGTCAGCCTCGATGACCTCCAACCCTGGCTCACGCAGTTTTCCCTCGGCAAACCGCTCGCGGTCAAAGGCATTTCATCCGGCATTGAAAACAGCAATTTCTTCCTGACGACCGAAACGGGCGAATATGTCCTGACGATCTTCGAAAAGCTGACATTCGAGCAACTGCCGTTTTACCTGGAACTGATGCGCCACCTTGCCGACCGCGGCGTACTGGTGCCGGGACCGATTGCCAACCGCAACGGTGATATCCTGCATGCGCTGCACGGCAAGCCGACGGCCATCGTGACGAAGCTGGAAGGCACGTCGCAGCTGGACCCGAAGCCCGTGCACTGCGCCGCCGTCGGCGCCATGCTGGCGAAAATGCATCTTGCCGGACAGGACTTCCCGATCCAGCAGCCAAACCTGCGTGGTCTGGAATGGTGGCGCGCAACGACTCCGGTCGTCCTGCCCTACCTGCCTGAAGAAGCACAGCACCTGCTGCGCGCGGAAATCCATACGCAGGAAGCCTTCGCCGCGTCGGCGATCTACCACCAGTTGCCGCGTGGCCCGGTGCATGCCGACCTGTTCCGCAACAATGTGATGTTCGACGGCGAGCGCCTGACCGGCTTCTTCGATTTCTACTTTGCCGGATGCGACACCTGGATCTTTGACGTCGCGGTGACGGTCAACGACTGGTGCATCAACCTGCAGACGGGCGAACTCGACGAGGTCCGCGTGCGTGCAATGCTCGACGCTTACCATCGTGTGCGTCCCTTCACCCTTGCCGAAAAGGCAGCATGGCGTCCCACGCTGCAGGCGGGGGCGCTGCGCTTCTGGCTGTCGCGCCTGTATGACTTCTACATGCCGCGCGAGGCGGAGATGCTGACGCCGCACGATCCGACGCATTTCGAACGCATCCTGCGCGAGCGCATCAACAAACCGGTTCCGGAATTATTCTGACGATGGACAAACTACCCCCAATCGCCGGCTGGAACTGGGTCAAGGAAGGATTCGCGCTGTTCCGCAAGCAACCGGCCGAGATTTCCACGCTGTTCCTGGCCTACATGTTCCTGATGATGGCCGTCGGCTTCCTGCCCCTCCTCGGACAGGTGCTGCCGCTGGTGCTCATCCCGGTATTCTCGATGGCCTTCATGCAAGCCTGCCTGCAGATTGAACAAGGCAAGAAGGTGTATCCCAACCTGTTGCTGGCCGGCTTCCGCTCGCCCGCAGTGAAGCGCCTGCTGCAGCTCGGCGTCCTGTACCTCGTTGCCGCGGTCATTGCCGTTGCGGCGTCGGCAGTCATTGACGGCGGTATGTTCTGGGAAATCATGTCGGGTCAAAAGGCCCTGGACACGGACGCGATCCGTGGTTCCAACCTGTCGCTGTCGATGATGTTCTCGGCGGCCGTCTACACCCCGGCCGCGATGGCCTTCTGGTATGCCGCGCCACTGATCGCCTGGCAGGACATGGGCATCGGCAAGGCAATCTTCTACAGCTTCTTTGCCGTCAAGCGTTCCGGCATGGCGTTCCTCGTCTACGGACTGTCGTGGGTGCTCATCGGCGTGATCCTGCCCGCAGTGCTCAGCAGCATCGTCGCGCTGGTCGTCGGCAAGGCTTTCGCGGTCATGATCGTGCTGCTGACCGTGTCTCTCGTGCTGACGGTCGTTATGTACTGCTCCTTCTACCCCACGTACACCCACGTCTTCGGACGCCCGGACTCCCGGACCGTCCCATCCCTGCCCCAATAAGGGCGCGCCGCCGGGCGCGCTTTTGCACGACGGCAACAAACCTCCTATACTCGCTGAATGCCGCCGCCCGACTTTCTTCGGGCGGCTTCGCGTGGAGGCGTGGATGATCAAGAAAATCGGCATTCGCCAACTGAAAGTCGGCATGTTCGTGCACGACTTCAGCTGCCACTGGATCGATCATCCGTTCGCGCGCAACCGCCTCCTCATTACCTCCGACGACGACATCCGGAAAGTCGTCGAGGCCGGAATCCACGAGCTGTACATCGACACGGAAAAGGGCCTCGACGTCGCCGATGCGCCCACCGCGGAGCAGGCACAAAAAGCGCTCGAAAAGGAACTCGTGGCCATCGCCGCCGGACAGCCTGCAACCGTAGCACGCGTCACACTCGCCGAAGAAATGAACCGTGCCAGGCAGGTCAAGAACCAGGCACACCAGCTGGTGCGCACCGTCATGCACGACGCGCGCCTGGGCAAGGCGATCGAGCTGGACCAGGTCGAACCGGTGGTGCAGAACATCACCGAATCCATCCTGCGCAATCCCGGCGCCCTGACCGGACTCCTTCGCATCAAGAACAAGGACGACTACACCTTCCTGCATTCGGTCAGCGTCTGCACCCTGCTGGTGGCCTTCTGTCGTTCGTCCGGCATCGATCCGGAACTGACGCGCCAGGCAGGACTGGGTGGGCTGCTGCATGACACCGGGAAGGCACTGGTTCCGGACGCGGTGCTGAACAAGCCGGGCAGGCTGACCGACGAGGAATTCGAGATCATCCGCAAGCATCCGAAGGATGGTTACGACATCCTGCTGAAGACGCCGGGTGTGGGAGAGATCCCGCTGGACATCACCCTGCATCATCATGAACGGATGGACGGCAGCGGCTATCCGGACAAGCTGCCCGGTGAAAAGATCAGCACCGTGGCGCAGATGGCGGCCATCGTCGACGTGTACGACGCGATCACCGCCGATCGCTGCTACCACAAGGGCATGTCGGCGGCGGAAGCGCTGCGCAAGATCTTCGAGTGGAGCAAGTTCCACTTCAATCCGCAGCACGTGCAAAGCTTCATGCGCTGCGTCGGCATTTACCCGGTCGGCACGCTGGTGCTGCTGGAATCCGGCCGGCTTGGCGTGGTGATCGAACCGCATGAGACGAACCTGCTGGCGCCGAAGGTCAGAGCTTTCTTCAGCGCCAAGTCCAACACCTACATCAAGCCGGTCGATGTCGACCTGTCAAAACCGCTCGGCCTCGGCGGCGGCGACAAGATCGTCAGCCACGAGTCACGCGAGAAGTGGCGCGTGGATCCGATGAAGTTTTTCGAGTTTGCGCAGTAGCGTCAACTCACGCGTTCCAGCTTCGCAATATTCAGGTCGAGCAGCTTCATGCCATGCTTACCGAAATTGATATGGGCGCGCGTATTGGTGCCGCTGCCCTCGATGTTGACGATCACGCCTTCACCGAACTTCTGATGTGACACCGACTCGCCGATGCGCCAGCCGGAATCCTTGCGGCTGAAGGTTTGCGCGATCTTGTTGGCACCTGCTTCGGGCGCATCGTCCCACGCAGACTTGCGCGTATTGCCGAACCATTGCGGCTGCACTTTCGGGGACAGCCACTTGATCGCCTCTTCAGGCAACTCTTCGAGAAAGCGCGACTTCATGTTGTAACGCGTCTGGCCGTGCAGCATGCGCGTCTGCGAGAAGCTCAGGAAAAGCCGCTTCTTGGCGCGCGTGATGGCCACGTACATCAGGCGCCGCTCTTCCTCCAGCCCGCCCTCTTCCTGCGCGCTGTTCTCGTGCGGGAACAAGCCCTCTTCCAAGCCCGTGATGAACACGGCGTCAAACTCCAGTCCCTTGGCCGAATGCACCGTCATCAGCTGCAAGGCATCCTGCCCCGCCTGCGCCTGGTTGTCGCCCGCCTCCAAGGATGCGTGCGAGAGGAATGCCGACAGCGGCGACATCACGGTGGGCAGGGGTGCGTCCGCATCCAGGACTTCATCGCCGTTTGGCAGCGGCACACCCGCGGAAGCCTGCGCCTTCGGCCCGATCAGCGCCGGCTGGTCGATGCCGAAGCCCTCTTCCGACACGAAGAGCATGGCGGCGCTGACCAACTGCTCCAGGTTCTCGATGCGGTCCGCGCCTTCCTTCTCGGTCTGGTAGTGCGCAATCAGCGTGCTCATGTCGAGCATCACCTGCACCATTTCCTGCAACGGCAGGTTCTGCGTCTCGAAGCGCATGGCTTCAACCAGCTTGACGAAGGACCCGAGCGAGGTTCCCGCCTTGCCGGTCACGTAAGGCACCGCCGCATACAGCGAAATGCCGTACTGGCGTGCCGCGTCCTGCAACTGCTCGATGGAGCGCGCGCCAATGCCGCGCGTGGGGAAATTCACCACGCGCAGGAAGGCCGAATCGTTGTGCGGATTGTCCATCAACTGCAGGTAGGCGATCGCATGCTTGATCTCCGCGCGCTCGAAGAAGCGCTGGCCGCCGTACACGCGGTACGGAATACCGGCGGTGAACAGCGCGTGTTCGATCACGCGCGATTGCGCATTCGAGCGATACAGGATCGCGATCTCGCTGCGTGCCGCCCCCTCGTTGATCAGGCTCTTCGCCTGTTCGATCACCCATTGCGCTTCCTGGATGTCGCTCGTCGCTTCATAGATCCGCAGCTGCTCGCCATGGCCTGCATCGGTACGCAAGTTCTTGCCGAGGCGCTTGCTGTTGTTGGCGATCAGGATATTCGCGGCATCGAGGATGTGGCCATGCGAGCGGTAGTTCTGTTCCAGCTTGATCAGGTTCTGCACGCGGAATTCGCGCTCGAAGGCAACCATGTTGCCCACATTCGCGCCGCGGAAGGCATAGATGCTCTGGTCGTCGTCGCCGACCGCGAACACCGCATTGTGCTCGCCGGCCATCAGCTTGAGCCACGCATATTGCAGGTTGTTGGTGTCCTGGAATTCGTCGACCAGGATGTGCTTGAAGCGCGCCTGGTAATGCTCGCGCAGCGGCTGGTTGCGCGTCATAAGCTCATAGGTGCGCAGCAGGAGTTCCGCGAAATCCACCACGCCTTCGCGCTGGCACTGCTGGTCGTAGGCTTCGTACAGCTCCACGAAGCGGCGGTTGTAGTCGTCGTTCGCGTCGACGTCCTTCGCGCGCAGTCCCTGCTCCTTCGCATTGTTGATGAAGTACATCAGGTTGCGCGGCGGGTATTTCTCATCGTCCACGTTCAGCGTCTTCAGCAGGCGCTTGATGGCGGAAAGCTGGTCGGCGGAATCGAGGATCTGAAAAGTCTGCGGCAAGCCGGCGTCGCGATAATGTGCACGAAGCAGGCGGTTGCACAGACCGTGGAAGGTACCGATCCACATGCCGCGCGTGTTGATCGGCAGCATCGCCGACAGCCGCGACATCATCTCCTTTGCAGCCTTGTTCGTAAACGTCACAGCCAGCACACCGGCCGGTGACACCTGGGCGGTCTGGATCAGCCAGGCGATGCGCGTAGTAAGCACCCGCGTTTTGCCCGAGCCGGCGCCGGCGAGGATCAGTGCGGATTGATTGGGAAGCGTGACCGCGGCGAGCTGTTCCGCGTTGAGGTTGTGGAGGAGATTTTGCATCCGCAGATTATAAGCGTGCGGCCCGCTCGGCTGTGAGGATAATCCTTGCCCGCCCGCTGTTGCCGCTTCCGCAATTGATCTCCTTGCAAGTACCGCTCAAGTCGGCCACGGGAGCGCAACAGGTTCGCCGTTCGGCAACCATACCCCGACCGGCGTGGAAGCGAAGACGGCGGTCGTTTGCAAGGGCTCCTTCCCAACGCTGATGATCTGATGGTCGACATGCGGCGGAATCACGATGGTCATGTTCGCCGAGAAACGCTCCACGCGTCCGTCCGCGTGCAATTCTCCCTCGCCGGCCGTACAGAGCACCACTTCCTCGCAGTCATGGCGATGCGGCGGGGTTGCACCGCCGGGTGCGATGGATTGCTGCCAGATTGAAAGATGTTCGAGTCCGTTCTCGCGTCCGGCCAGCGTGACGTGATCGATACCGGGAAAGGCCGTCGGCGACGGCGCCTGGTTGGACATGATGTGCATTGCGGTCTCCTTGATCGTTTGTCGCTGCCGTCGGCGACGGCACGAAGGAAGTATGCGACAGGAAGATCGCCGATAGAATGACAATAAATGTCGTAATATTAAGGAAAATTTTTCCTCAATCGACCATGAGCGGATTCAGCCAGTTTCTTGCGTTCGCCTGCGCCGCACGTCACGGCAGCTTTGCCGTCGCGGCCCGCGAAATGGGGGTCACGCCCTCCACCGTCGCCAAGCGCATCGTCCGCCTCGAAGAGCAGCTCGGACTGAAGCTTTTCCACCGGACGACCCGACAGGTGACGCTGACCTCGGACGGCGAGGCGCTGTTTGCCCGTTGCGAACGCATCCTTGCCGAGATCGACGAACTGGAAACCCTTGCGGCAGGTGCCAGCGGAGAACCGCGCGGCGAACTGCGCATCAATGTCCCCATTACCTACGGCAAGCGCGTCGTACTCCCGGCCCTGGCGAAGCTCCTGTTGCGCCATCCTGAATTGACGGCCGACGTACGCCTGTCCGACCAGTTCTGCGACCTGGTCAAGGATGGCATGGATGCCGCGATCCGCATCAGCGCCCTCGACGATTCACGTCTTGCGAGCCGGCAGATCGGATCGCAGCAATTAGCCGTCTTCGCGAGCCCCGATTACCTCAAGCGGCACGGCACGCCGAAGCACCCGTCAAAACTCGATGGCCACAGCTTCATCCTGTTCCGCAACCCAACGTCCGGCCGCGACCGGCCGGTGCAATTCGCCATCGACGGCAAGACAATCGACACGCATCCACCGCGCCGCATCCTGCTTGACGACGGTGAAGGCATGGTCAAGGCGGCCTGCCTGGGGCTGGGTCTCACGCAGGTGCCGGATTACATGGCGTCCGAGGAACTGGCACAGGGCAGCCTCGTCGAAGTGCTGCGCAACTTCCAGCCGCCTCCGCTGCCCATCAGCGTCATCTGGCCCGGAAACCGGCTGATGCCGCCGCGCGTGCGCGCTTTCATCGATGCCTTGACCAGCAAGTAGAATGGCTTGTTGCCTTCAACAAGGGGATGACTTGACTCAGCACATAGAAGCTTCAGACGAACGCTACTGGTTGGACATTCGGTCCCAGTACGAACCGAGCCCGGACTTCATCAACCTCGAAAACGGTTACTTCGGCATGGCGAGTCGACCGGTCATGGATGCGCTGGAAGCGTACAACCTGCTGGTGAACCGCGAGGCGGCATTCTTCATGCGCACGAAGTATCCGCAACGCCTTGCGGATGTGGTGCAGTCGCTGGCCGCATTTTTCGGCGTCAGTGCCGATGAAGTCCTCGTCGTGCGTAATCCGACCGAGGGCATGAACATCCTGATCCAAGGGTATCCCTTCGGTCCGGACGACGAGGTTGTCGTCGCCGACCAGGACTACGACAGCGTGAAGGAAACGCTCACGATGATGGAACAGCGCGGACGCTTCCGGCTCGCGCCCGTGCAGTTGCCGTTTCATCCTGTCGACGATGAAGAAATTCTTGCCGCCTACAGAAAGGCCATTACGCCGAAGACTCGCGTGTTGATCGTCACACACCTGCTTCACCGCACGGGACAGATCCTTCCTGTGGCAAAAATTGCGCGCATGGCTCAGGACCTCGGTATCGATGTGTTTGTCGACGCGGCGCATTCCTTCGCGCATATCGACTACCGGCTTCCGGAACTGCAGAGCAGCTTTGTCGTCGTCCATCTGCATAAATGGTTGGGCGCCCCGCTGGGTGTGGGAATGCTGTATATCCGGAGCAACCGGGTCAGGGACATTGCGCCCCTGTATGGCGATACCTCGCATGCCGCCGAAGATATTCGCAAACTCGCCCGTTTCGGCACGACACCGCCGGGCCCCATCCTCGCGATCGAAGACGCGATCGCCTTCCACAACCGCATCGGCGGCAGGAACAAGGAGGCGCGTTTGCGCTACCTGAAGGAATGCTGGGTGAATGAAGCGAAGACGCTGCAGCGCATTGAGCTCATGATCCCGGATGCGCCGGAACGCTCATGCGGTATTGCCGCCTTCCGCGTAAAGGATAGGGATGCGCAGGCTGTCGTCGATTACCTGCTGGCTGAGCACCGGATCTTCACAGTCGCACCAATGGTCGGCACCACGCGCGTGGTGCGCGTCACGCCGCACTTGTACAACACACCGGAAGAAATGGCGAAGCTCGTCCATGCGCTTCGCCAGTTGCCCTGACCCCTCAGGCAGTGAACAGTTGCGCGAAGCCGCGCGCCGCGGCTTCCGGATCGTCGGCCATGTAGACGCTGCTGATCGCCGCAACCATGTCCGCGCCGTGCTGTACGAGCGGCAGCGAATTCTGCTGGGTCATGCCGCCGATCACCACGTTCGGCAACGGAATTTCCTTCTTTGCCTGCGCGACGATCTCGGGTGGAGTCGACACTTCGTATTTCTTCACGCGTGACGGATAGAAGCCGCCGAATGCAACGTAGCTCGCGCCCGCGGCGTAGGCGTCACGCGCAAGCTGCATGCTGCCGTAGCAGGACGATCCGACGATTTTCGACGGACCAACCGCTGCGCGCACCTGGGCGACCGCCGCGTCAGTGCCGCCGACGTGGATACCGTCCGCGTCCAGAGACAGGGCCAGTTCCACGAAGTCATTGATGATGAACGGGCGGCCATAGCGGCGGCACAGGGCCTGCAACTGCGAAGCCTGCTCGCGGCGAAGCTCCGGCGACGCGGTCTTGTGTCGGTACTGAACAATCGCCGCGCCGCCACGCAGTCCTGCTTCCGTGACGTCGAGCATCTTCTGCGTATCGTCCCAGTCCGGGGTAACGAGATACAGGCCTTTCATGGATTTTCCTCGATAGTGGTGCAGCGATTGGGAATCTGCTGCCCGCCTGCAATCGCGTAGGCGGACTGCAGGGATTGATGACAATAGGCTTGCGCCTCTTCGACGGCTTCGACCATGGTCTTGCCGCAGGCGAGCAAGGCGGCAATCGCGGAAGCCAGGGTGCAGCCCGTTCCGTGGAATCCTCCGGGGAGACGCGGCCAGGTCCAGGTGCATTTGTTTTCGCGCGTGAACAGGCGATTGACGATATCGGGGCCGGTGCCATGTCCGCCCTTGATCAGGACATTCGGGCAGTACTGGAGCAGGTTTTCCACCTGTGCCTCCATGTTCTGGTTGCCGCCGCAAAGCGCCGCCGCTTCCGGCAGGTTGGGCGTCACCAGTGTCGCGAACGGCAGCAGCGTCATGACGGCAAACGCCGGATTGTCCTCGGAGAGCTTGTCGCCGTGACCGCTGGCGAGCACCGTGTCGAGCACGACATGCAGGCCGGGGTTGCGTTCCTTCATCCGTCGAAGCATGTCGGCGATGGCTTCCGCATTGGCGCGATTGCCGACGATGCCGACCTTCACCGCGGCGATATCGATCTTGTCGACCAGCGCCTGCGCTTGCTGCTGCACCAGCGCTGCCGGCACGGGATGCACCTTGAATACGCGGTCGTTGTCCTGCACCGTCAGAGCCGTGACCGACGTCAGCGGATGCGCGCCAAGGGCGGCGATCGCCGGCACGTCCGCCTGCAATCCTGCCCCGCCGCTCGGGTCCGAGCCGGCGAAGACGAGGACGCTGGGGCGCATCATGTTGCGCGCCCCTCCATCGGGGAGGACGGCGATGCGACGAACTTCTTCGGGATACGGCCGGCGAGATACGCTTCGCGGCCGGCTTCGACGGCGAGTTTCATCGCGCGCGCCATGCGGATCGGATCCTTCGCACCCGCAATGGCGGTGTTCATCAGCACGCCGTCGCAGCCGAGTTCCATCGCGATCGCCGCATCCGATGCGGTGCCGACGCCCGCGTCGACCAGCACCGGCACTTTCGCCTGCTGGATGATGAGGGACAAGTTCCACGGATTGAGGATGCCCATCCCGGAGCCAATCAGCGATGCCAGCGGCATCACTGCCACGCAGCCGATGTCTTCCAGCATCTTCGCCTGGATCGGATCGTCGCTGCAGTAGACCATCACGTCGAAGCCGTCCTTGACCAGGGTCTCGGCGGCCTTCAGCGTTTCCGGCATGTTGGGGAACAAGGTCTTCTCGTCACCCAGCACTTCCAGCTTGACCAGCTTGTGGCCGTTGAGCAGTTCGCGCGCAAGCTGCAGCGTGTAGACCGCGTCCTTGGCGTTGTAGCAGCCGGCGGTGTTGGGGAGGATGGTGTACTTCGTCGGCGGAACCACGTCGAGCAGGCTGGGCGCGTTCGGGTCCTGGCCAATGTTCACGCGGCGGATGGCGACGGTGATGATGTCGGCGCCGCTGGCTTCGGTTGCCAGGCGGGTTTGCTCGAGGTCCTTGTATTTGCCGCTGCCGACGAGGAGGCGGGAATTGTAGGTTTTGCCGGCGATGGTGAGGCCGGTGTCTTGGGTGTTTTCTTGTGTGGTCATAAGTGCTCCGTACACTCCCTGGCCCTGGAGAAAAGGGAGTGTCCTTTATTGAGTTAACCGCCGCCGATCGCTTTCACGATATCCACGCGATCACTCGGCTGCAGCACGCGCTCTGCCCATTGGCTTCGCGGCACCACTTCCCGGTTGATCGCCACGGCCAGAGACTTGTTCGCCAGGTCCAGCGAGGCGACCAAATCCTGCACGTTCAGGTTGTCGGTGATCGGGTGCGGCGCACCGTTCAGTTCGATTTCCATGGCCTTACTGCTTGCGATACAGTTCCGCACCGGCTTTCACGAACTCGACGGCCTTCACTTCCATGCCCTTCTTCAGTGCTTCGTCGTCGGTGATGCCTTGCGACGCCGCGAAGTCGCGCACGTCCTGCGTGATCTTCATCGAGCAGAAATGCGGTCCGCACATCGAGCAGAAGTGCGCGACCTTGGCGGAATCCTTCGGCAGCGTTTCATCGTGGAATTCGCGCGCCTTGTCCGGATCGAGGCCGAGATTGAACTGGTCTTCCCAGCGGAACTCGAAGCGCGCCTTCGACAGCGCGTTGTCGCGGATCTGCGCGCCCGGGTGGCCCTTCGCCAGGTCCGCGGCATGCGCGGCGAGCTTGTAGGTGATGATGCCTTCCTTGACGTCGGCCTTGTTCGGCAGGCCAAGGTGCTCCTTCGGCGTCACGTAGCAGAGCATTGCAGTGCCATACCAGCCAATCATCGCAGCGCCAATGCCGGAGGTAATGTGGTCGTAGCCGGGGGCGATATCCGTGGTCAACGGGCCGAGCGTGTAGAACGGCGCTTCCGCGCAATCCTTCAGCTGCAGGTCCATGTTTTCCTTGATCAGGTGCATCGGCACGTGGCCGGGGCCTTCGATCATCACCTGCACGTCGTGCTTCCACGCGATCTGGGTCAGTTCGCCCAGGGTCTTCAGTTCGCCGAGTTGCGCTTCATCGTTGGCGTCGTAGATCGAGCCGGGACGCAGGCCGTCGCCGAGCGAGAACGCAACGTCGTACTGCTTCATGATTTCGCAGATCTCTTCGAAATGCGTGTACAGGAAGGATTCCTTGTGATGCGCGAGGCACCACTTCGCCATGATCGAGCCGCCGCGCGACACGATGCCGGTCATGCGTTTGGCCGTCAGCGGCACGTACTGCAGGCGCACGCCCGCGTGGATGGTGAAGTAGTCGACGCCCTGCTCCGCCTGCTCGATGAGCGTGTCGCGGAAGATTTCCCAGGTCAGGTCTTCGGCCTTGCCGTTGACCTTTTCCAGCGCCTGGTAGATCGGCACGGTACCGATCGGCACCGGCGAATTGCGGATGATCCATTCGCGGGTTTCGTGGATGTGCTTGCCGGTGGAGAGGTCCATCACGGTGTCGCCGCCCCAGCGGATCGCCCAGGTCATCTTCTCGACTTCCTCGCCGATGGACGAGGTCACGGCGGAATTGCCGATGTTGGCGTTGATCTTGACCAGGAAGTTGCGGCCGATGATCATCGGCTCGGATTCCGGATGGTTGATGTTGTTGGGGATGATCGCGCGGCCGCAGGCGATTTCGGAGCGCACGAATTCCGGCGTGATTTCAGCGGGGATCGCGGCGCCGAACGACTGGCCCGGGTGCTGGCGGCCCATCAGGTCGGCCAGCTTCTGGCCCATCGGTCCGGACGCCTTCAGGCCTTCGAGGTATTCCTTGCGACGCAGGTTTTCGCGAATGGCGATGTATTCCATTTCCGGCGTGATGATGCCGGCGCGCGCGTAGTGCATTTGTGTCACGTTCTTGCCGGCCTTGGCACGACGCGGTTTGCGGTGCAGGTTGAAGCGCAGTTCGGCCAGCTTGGGATCGTTCAGGCGCTCCACGCCGTACTGGGAAGACGGGCCATCCAGCTCTTCGGTGTCGCCGCGCTCGGCGATCCAGGCCGCGCGCAGTGCGGCGAGGCCGGAACGGATATCGATCTTGACGTTCGGATCAGTGTACGGGCCGGAGGTGTCGTAAACGTAGATCGGCGGATTCTTTTCCGCACCCATGGAGGCCGGGGTATCGGCCTGGCTGATTTCACGCATCGGAACGCGGATATCCGGGCGCGAGCCTTCGACATAGATCTTGCGGGAATTCGGCAGCGGCTGGATCGCGGCTTCGTCCACCTTGGCGGTGGCGGCGAGGAATTGCGGATTGGCGTTCATGGTGCTCCTTTGCAAAGGCGGGTATGCGAAGGAGCGGCGGGAAAAGGATGGACTGCAGGCTTTCCGGATGCTTCCCTTCGCTGGCATTACCCAGATCAGGTTCGAGGGTGTTTCTCACCCGGCTGATTGCAGCCAGGACCCCTAGCGTCGTACCGCGCGGCCTCCGTTGGACGGAAGCCTCTAAAACGGCGATGGCGGAATTATACGCCGATCCCCGCCATTGTCAGCCGTTCCCTCCCGTATAATGCATAGTTTCGCAAAAACATATTGAAATCATGGAATTAGCCAAGTCTTTCGAGCCCGCCGACATTGAAAAATTCTGGCGTACCGAATGGGAACAGCGCGGTTACTTCACCGCCAGCACCGAACCGGGCAAGCAGTCCTTCAGCATCCAGTTGCCGCCGCCCAATGTGACCGGCACGCTGCACATGGGCCATGCCTTCAACCAGACCGTGATGGACGGCCTGACGCGCTACTACCGCATGCGCGGCCACAACACCGCCTGGATTCCCGGTACCGACCACGCCGGCATCGCGACCCAGATCGTGGTCGAACGCCAGCTCGATGCACAGGGCGTTTCCCGCCATGACCTCGGCCGCGAGAAATTCCTCGAAAAGGTCTGGGAGTGGAAAGAACATTCCGGCTCCACCATTACCGGCCAGATGCGCCGCATGGGCGCCTCGACCGACTGGAAGCGCGAATATTTCACCATGGACGAGAAGATGTCCAAGGCCGTGACCGAAGTCTTCGTCCGCCTCTATGAACAAGGCCTGATCTACCGCGGCAAGCGCCTGGTGAACTGGGATCCGAAACTGCACACCGCCGTGTCCGACCTCGAAGTCGTCTCCGAGGAAGAAGACGGCTTCATGTGGCACATCCGCTATCCGCTCGCGGATGGCAGCGGCCACATCACCGTGGCGACGACGCGCCCGGAAACCATGCTCGGCGACGTCGCCGTCGCTGTCGATCCGACCGATGAGCGCTACCAGCATCTGGTCGGCAAGATGCTGACGCTGCCGCTGACCGGCCGCGATATTCCGATCATCGCCGACGACTACGTGGACAAGGAATTCGGCACCGGCTGCGTGAAAATCACGCCGGCCCACGACTTCAACGACTATGCCGTCGGCCAGCGTCATCGCCTCGCGCAGATCAACATCTTCACGCTCGACGCCAAGATCAACGACAACGCCCCTGCCGAATACGTCGGCATGGACCGCTTCGCGGCGCGCAAGAAAATCGTTGCCGACCTTGAAGCCATCGGCCTGCTGGATTCCGTCAAGCCGCACAAGCTGATGGTGCCGCGCGGCGACCGCACCGGCGTCGTGATCGAGCCGATGCTGACCGACCAGTGGTTCGTCGCGATGAGCGTGCCTGCGCCCGACGGCACGCACTTCCCCGGCAAGTCGATCGCCCAGGTAGCGCTCGAAAAGGTAGCCGACGGCGACATCAAGTTCATCCCCGAGAACTGGACCACCACCTACAACCAGTGGCTCAACAACATCCAGGACTGGTGCATCTCGCGCCAGCTCTGGTGGGGCCATCAAATCCCGGCGTGGTACGACGAGGACGGCAACATCTACGTCGCCCGCAATGAAGAAGAAGCGAAGGCCAAGGCCGGCGGCAAGGCGCTGACGCGCGAGTCCGACGTGCTCGACACCTGGTTCTCCTCCGCGCTGGTGCCCTTCTCCTCGCTCGGCTGGCCGGAAGAGACACCGGACTACAAGATGTTCCTGCCGTCGTCGGTGCTGGTCACCGGCTTCGACATCATCTTCTTCTGGGTCGCGCGCATGGTCATGATGACCACGCACTTCACTGGCAAGGTGCCGTTCGACACCGTGTACGTGCACGGCCTGGTGCGTGACGCCAGCGGGCAGAAAATGTCCAAGTCCAAGGGCAACACCCTCGACCCGATCGACCTGATCGACGGCATCGACGTCGAGTCGCTGGTCGCCAAGCGCACCACCGGCCTGATGAACCCGAAGCAGGCGGAAAGCATCGCCAAGGCGACGCGCAAGGAATTCCCGAACGGCATTCCCGCCTTCGGCACCGATGCGCTGCGCTTCACGATGGCGAGCTACGCCTCCCTCGGCCGCAACATCAACTTCGACCTGAATCGCTGCGAAGGCTATCGCAACTTCTGCAACAAGCTGTGGAACGCGACGCGCTTCGTGCTGATGAACACCGAAGGCAAGGATTGCGGCTTCGATCCCGCCACCTGCGGTCCCGACATGCGCGACTTCTCGGCGGCTGACCGCTGGATCGTGTCGCTGCTGCAGCGTACCGAAGCCGAAGTGGAAAAGGGCTTCGCCGACTACCGCTTCGACAACATCGCCTCCGCGATCTACAAGTTCGTCTGGGACGAGTACTGCGACTGGTACCTCGAAGTGGCGAAGGTGCAGATCCAGAACGGCACCGAAGCCCAACAGCGCGCCACCCGCCGCACCCTGCTGCGCGTGCTGGAAACCGTGCTGCGCCTGGCGCATCCGGTCATTCCGTTCATCACCGAGCAACTGTGGCAGAAGATCGCGCCGATGACCGGCATCGAACTGAACCCGGCCGGCGACTCCATCATGGTCCAGTCCTATCCGCGGCCGAACATGGAGAAACTGGACGAGCAGGCCGAAGCATGGATGGCGCAGCTGAAGTCGATGACCGACGCCTGCCGCAACCTGCGCGGCGAGATGCAGCTCTCGCCCGCACAGCGCGTGCCGCTCTTCATCGAAGCCGGCGACAAGGCGCAAGCCGAAACTTTCGTCCGCTACCTGCAGGCACTGGCCAAGCTGTCTGACGTGCAGATCGTCGACAGCCTGCCCGAATCCCCCGCACCGGTGTCCGTCGTCGGGACGATCAAGCTGATGCTCAAGGTCGAGATCGATGTCGCCGCCGAGAAGGAGCGTCTCTCCAAGGAGATCACCCGACTCGAAGGCGAAATCACCAAGGCGAATGCAAAACTCGGCAACGAAAGCTTCGTCGCCCGCGCACCGGCGCAAGTCGTGGCACAGGAGAAAGAGCGTCTGTTGACCTTCGGAGCCACACTCGAAAAACTGCGCGAGCAGTTTGATAAATTGCAAAAGAGCTGATCGCGCCTCGGTCGAAACTTCTGGACAGTTCGGACCGGGTCGCACCGGTTCGAACAGATTAACCAATCCCCAGGAGACAAGACAATGAGACGATTAGTAACCCTTTCCCTCGCGGCCAGCGCGCTGGTCGCCGCAAGCGCGATGGCGCAGGACGTCAGCCCGATCGGCGTCTGGAAAACCATCGACGATGAAACCGGCAAACCGAAATCGCTGGTCCGCATCACCGAGAGCAACGGTGAATTGCGCGGCAAGATCGAAAAGCTGTTCCGCGAGGCCGGTGAAGACCAGAATCCCAAGTGTGAAAAATGCGAGGGCAACCTGAAGGACCAGCCGGTCATTGGCATGACCATCATCACGGGCATGAAGAAGGATGGCAGCGAGTACAACGGCGGCCACATCCTCGATCCGAACAACGGCAAGGTCTACAAGAGCAAGCTGACGGTCGTCGACGGCGGCAAGAAGCTGGATGTGCGCGGCTATATCGGTGTGCCGATGTTGGGTCGCACGCAGACCTGGCTACGCCAGGAGTAATCGGGCACAAAACGAAAAGGCGCCATTGGCGCCTTTTTTATTGATCCAACTGGCTCAAACGAACGAGATCGTCAGCCCCGGCAGCGAAATGCCGGAGAACGCCGAGGTCCACGTCTCGCCCGGCTTGATTGGGCATACGTCCGTCCAGGTGCCGGTCGTAACGATTTCGCCCTTCGCCAGTTGCGGGAACTGCGGCTGGATCTTCAGGAGTTGATGCAAGTGCCACAGAGCGTGCATCGGACTGCCCAGCACATCGCTGCCGAAACCCGCAGAACGCAATTCATCACCGCAGGACAGGGACAGGCTCGCATGCGGCAGCACTTCGGCGAGGCTGCGGCGGCTCGCGGCCGACAGCATCTTCGGCTCACCGACGATCAGCGAACCATGCAGGCCGAACGCCGCGATCGAATCCGCCATCTCGAACTTCCATTCCGGGAAGGGGCACACCACGATTTCAAATGCGTGCGCCATCCATTCGATGCATTCGGCGAGCTCTTCCAGCGTGGCATCGGGGGCCGGCGTGCGGTTGAGCTTGAACACGAGTTCCGGGCCGATGCGCGGCTGCAGCGCACCGTCCAGGCTCTGGATGCCGCGATTGTCTTCCGTAAAGCGTACCGTCTCGTCGAAAATCGGCGTCCAGATCGGTGTGCGAATCGGTTCAGATACGCCGTACTTCGGCCAGATCTTGCGGTTGGTGAATCCAACCTTGCGCCCGACCATGGTCTCGCCTTGCGCCGTGCGGATGTCGATCATGCTCCGCGCGATGTCGTAGCCATCGGCCACCGAAAGCGGCCCGTTCGCGGACAGCGGTGGGATCATTTGCACCTGCGCTCGCGCGTCAAGCAGCTGGTGCGCGTAGCGGTTGGCTTGCGTGGACATGAGCATGGCGGGGACTCGAATTGATGGGTCGCAGACTTTGGCAATTCTGCGGCTCGCCGTGTACTTTACGCAGGCGGCAGGCCGCGGAATTGCGGAGCGTCAAACAAAAAAAGCGCGACCGTGCTTAAAAGAAGCATTATAGGTGCAGCTTTGCCGGTTTCTTAACAAGAAAATGCAGCCACCGTAGTTTTACGGATGACAACAAGACAACTTTTCGCCAAAAAGATTGCGAATGTTGATTGGTTGACAATGAAAGGCGCGAAACTGTCCGCCGGCACCTGATGGACAAGTTTAGCCCGGCGGCTGTTCCCACAAATCGCCGATTGCCCCGGTGCGCGGTGCTGTGATGCCGAAATGCGTGTACGCAGTCGGCGTCGCGATCCGTCCGCGCGGTGTGCGCTGCAGGAACCCCTGCTGGATCAGGTAAGGTTCGAGCACGTCCTCGATGGTGTCGCGCTCTTCGCCAATGGCTGCCGCAAGATTGTCGAGGCCGACAGGGCCGCCATTGAACTTGAACAGCACGGCTTCAAGCAGCTTACGGTCCATGACGTCGAATCCGACCGGATCGACGTCCAGCATCTTCAGCGCGGCGTCGGCAATTGCCTTGGTGATCTCGCCGTTGCCCTTCACTTCCGCGTAGTCGCGCACGCGGCGCAGCAGGCGGTTGGCAATACGCGGCGTGCCGCGGCTGCGCTTGGCGATTTCAAGGGCGCCTTCATCGACGATCTTCGCGTTGAGCAGCGAGGCACTGCGCGTCACGATCTTCGCCAATTCCTGCGGCGTGTAGAACTCCAGGCGCGCGACGATGCCGAAGCGGTCACGCAGCGGATTGGTCAGCATGCCCGCGCGCGTGGTGGCCCCGACCAGCGTGAAGGGCTGCAGGTCGAGGCGCACGGAACGCGCCGCCGGACCTTCGCCGATCATGATGTCGATCTGGTAGTCCTCGAGTGCGGGATACAGGATTTCTTCCACAACCGGCGACAGGCGATGGATCTCATCGATGAACAACACGTCGTTCGGCTCGAGATTGGTCAGCAGTGCGGCAAGATCGCCCGCACGTTCGAGCACCGGGCCCGAAGTCTGGCGCAGGTTGACGCCCATTTCGCGCGCGATGATGTGCGCCAGTGTCGTCTTGCCCAAGCCCGGCGGACCGAACAGAAGCGTGTGGTCCAGCGCCTCTTTCCGCTGCCGTGCGGCAGTGATGAAAATCTCCAGCTGGCCGTGGATCTTTTCCTGCCCGACGTATTCGTCGAGTTGCTTGGGGCGCAGCGCGCGCTCGATCGCCTCTTCATTGGGCGACGCGGGTGTGGCCGCAATGATGCGCTGTTCGCTGAAATTGTCGGTCTGAATACTCATCGGTTTGCTTCCTTACTTCGACAGCGCCTTCAGTGCCAGCTTGATGCCATCCGAGACGCTGGTCCCCGCCGGCACCTGCTTCAGCGCCAGCGCAGCCTCCTTGTCGGAATACCCCAGCGCCAGCAGCGCATTGAGGATGTCGGAGGTCGCATCATTATGCGCCGCACCGGCGGGCGCGCCCAGATCGGCACCGAGCTTGCCCTTCAGTTCGAGCAACAGGCGCTCCGCCGTCTTCTTGCCGATGCCCGGGATGCGCGTGAGCCGTCCGGCTTCCTGCAAGGTGATCGCTTGCGCAAGATCGGCGACCGACATGCCCGAGAGGATGGACAGCGCCGTCCGTGCACCGATGCCGGAAATCTTGATCAGTTGCTTGAATACATTGCGCTCTTCCACCGTGCCGAAACCGTACAGCAGGTGCGCGTCCTCGCGCACGGCCAGATGGGTCAGCAGGACCACCTTTTCGCCCATGCCGGGCAAGTTGTAGAAGGTGCTCATCGGGACATCGATCTCGTAGCCGACGCCGTTGCAATCGATCAGCAATTGGGGCGGATTTTTCTCAAGCAAAATTCCGGAAAGGCGACCTATCATGGTGAACGTAGACAAGAAAAGTTAGCTGCATCATACAGGACATTGCAGGCGCCCCGGCGCAGGATTTTTTCCTGTGAAAGAGGCTCTAAAGAACCATTTCATTCCTGACACGGAGTGCCTCGCGGAACGACTCCAGGGCAAGTCCGCGTGGCATGCAAGACAGATGCGCAACTGGTTACGACTATTCTTGAACAAGCGCCTTGTTCAGCGCCCGCTGTTCTGGCTGGGCACGACTCTTGGCGTCCTCTGGGCGTCCCCGCTCACCACGTTCGGGTTGCTGCTGGCAGCACCGGTGATCCTTTATCGCGGCAACGTGCAGGTCGTTCGCGGGTCGACCTTCGCCATCCTCGCGCGTGGTCCGTTTGCGGATGCCATGCTGAGCCGCCATCCTTTCGGCGTGATGAATGCGATGGCCCTCGGCCACGTGGTGATCGCGATGCATGATGGATTGTCATCGCGGGTGCTCGTGCATGAACTCGCGCATGTACGGCAGGCGGCGTGGTGGGGGCCGGTATTCCCCTTCGCCTATCTCGCGTCAAGCGCCTGGGCGGCGATCCGCGGGAAGGACGCCTACTGGCACAACCGATTCGAGATTGCCGCGCGCAAGGCCGAGAAACACTCCTAGCCGATCAGGCGCCCGCGCCGCACCCGCACACCCTTCTTCGTCAGCGCCGGCGCGAGATCACCGAGTGCGGACAAGGCTTCGCCGCTATGCGCGTGACAAATGGCCACCCCTAACGCGTCGGCGGCATCGGTGCCGGGCGTTCCCGACAACATCAGCAAGCGCTGCACCATGTCCTGCATCTGGTGCTTTTGCGCCTGGCCGTGTCCCACGACCGCCTTCTTGATCTGCAGCGCGGTGTACTCGGCCACTGCGAGGTCGGCGCTGACCAGCGCGCAGATTGCCGCGCCGCGCGCCTGGCCGAGCAGGAGTGTGGATTGCGGGTTCACGTTCACGAAGACTTTTTCGATGGCGGCGCAGTCGGGGGAATAGGTGCGAATGATTTCCGACACGCCCGAGAGGATGACTTTCAACCGCTGCGGGAGATCCGCGTCCGGGGTCTTGATGGTGCCGGAGGCGATGTAGCTGAGCCTGTTGCCCTGCTTGTTGATGAGACCGAAGCCGGTGGTGCGCAGGCCTGGGTCGATGCCGAGGATTTTCATCTAGCCTGGCCATTCCCGCCTTCGCGGGAATGGCCTCTTACCTGTTAATGACGGAAGTGGCGCGTGCCGGTAAACAGCATCACCACACCGCGCTCGTCCGCTGCGTCGATCACTTCCTGGTCGCGCATGGAACCACCCGGATGAATCACGCAAGTCGCGCCCGCGTCGACCACAACGTCAAGACCGTCACGGAACGGGAAGAACGCATCCGACGCCACCGCGGAACCCGCGAGCGACAAACCGGCGTTCTGTGCCTTGATGGAGGCGATGCGCGCCGAGTCCACACGGCTCATCTGCCCCGCGCCGACGCCGAGCGTCATGCCGTTGCCGCAGAAGACAATCGCGTTCGACTTCACGTACTTCGCAACACGCCATGCAAACATCAGGTCCTGCATCTGCTGCGGCGTCGGCTGCTTCTTGGTCACGACCTTCAGCTCGGCCACGGCGACGTTCTTCGCGTCGGGCGATTGCAGCAGCAGGCCGCCGCCCACGCGCTTCAAGTCATAAGCATTGACGATGTTCCCCAGCGGGATTTCGAGCAGGCGAACGTTCTGCTTCGCGGCGAAGATCTGCTTTGCTTCGGCGGTGAACGACGGCGCGATCAGCACTTCAACGAACTGCTTGGCGACGGCTTCCGCTGCCTTGCCGTCCAGTTCGCGGTTGAAGGCAATGATGCCGCCGAATGCCGAGGTCGGATCGGTCTGGAATGCCTTGCTGTACGCCTCGAGCGAATTCGCGCCAATCGCGACACCGCACGGGTTCGCGTGCTTGATGATCACGCAGGCGGTTTCATCGAATGTCTTCACGCATTCCCACGCTGCATCCGCGTCGGCGATGTTGTTGTACGAGAGTTCCTTGCCTTGCAGTTGCTTGTAGTTCGCGAGCGCCCCTGCCACCGGCGCGAGGTCGCGGTAGAACGCGGCGCTCTGGTGCGGGTTTTCGCCGTAGCGCATTTCTTGCACCTTCTCGAAATGCAGGTTGAGCGTCTGCGGATAGGCGCTGCGGGTCGCATGCTGCTTGTCTTCGCCGAGCGCGGTCAGGTAGTTGGTGATTGCGCCGTCGTACTGCGCGGTATGCGCGAACACTTTCTTTGCCAGCGCGAACTTGGTGTCATAGCCGACGTCGCCCTTGCCCGCCTTCATTTCCTCGAGCACGCGGCTGTAATCGGCCGGATCGCAGATCACGACTACGTCCTTGTGGTTCTTCGCGGAGGAACGCAGCATGGTCGGGCCGCCGATGTCGATGTTCTCGATGGCGTCTTCCAGCGAGCACTGGTCCTTGGCCACGGTTTGCTGGAACGGGTACAGATTCACCACCACCATGTCGATCGTCGGGATGCCGTGCTTTTCGAGTGCAGCGACGTGCTCGGGCAGGTCGCGGCGGGCGAGGATGCCGCCGTGCACTTTCGGATGCAGGGTCTTCACGCGGCCGTCGAGCATTTCGGGGAAGCCGGTGTAGTCGGCGACTTCGGTGACCTTCACGCCGTTGTCGGCCAGCAGTTTCGCGGTGCCGCCGGTGGACAGGATATTGACGCCCATGGCGGCGAGTGCCTTGGCAAAATCGAGAACGCCGGTCTTGTCGGAGACCGAGATAAGCGCTTGTTTGATCATGGTGGTGGACTAGCTAAAGTGATGAATAACGCAAAAACAGTGCGGACCTCCCGGCGCGCACTGTTTTTGCGTTATCGATCACGGCAAGATCAGAGCAGCCCGTGCTGCTGCAGCTTCTTGCGCAAGGTATTGCGATTGATGCCCAGCATTTCCGCAGCCAGCGACTGGTTGCCGTCGGCGCGTGCCATCACCACTTCCAGGATCGGTTTCTCAACGGTAAAGACCACCATTTCATAGACGTTGGAAGGCTGCTGTTCGCCTAGGTCCCTGAAGTATTTCTCAAGGCTTTTCTTGACGACGTCCTGGATATTGTCTTTGCTCATTGCTTGGGGATGGGTATTTTTATAGTGGGTCAGGCAGCCAGCTTTTCAGCGGCAAGGCCGTATTGTAACCGTTCGCCGAGCGCAGTTTGCGATTCAAAGAAGGTATCGACGGCTGCAAGTTGTTCTTCGCAACTTTCCAGGCGATTCATGCGCTGGCGGAATTCCTCGCCGCCCGGCAGGTCACGCACATACCAGCCGATATGCTTGCGCGCGGTACGCAAGCCCATGTACTCGCCATAGAACGCATAGTGCGCTTGTAAGTGCTCGCTCATCAAGGTGCGAACCTCGCTGACCAGCGGCGCCGGAAGATATTCTCCGGACCGCAGGTAATGGTCGATTTCACGGAAGATCCAGGGCCGGCCCTGTGCTGCACGCCCGATCATGACCGCATCGGCACCGGTTACCTGCAGCACGTGCCTGGCTTTTTCCGGCGTCGTGATGTCGCCGTTGGCCACGAGCGGAATCGAAACCGCCGCCTTGACCGCGGCAATTGTCTCGTACTCCGCATCGCCGCTGTAACCGTCGGCGCGGGTGCGTCCGTGCAGGGTCAGCATGGCGATGCCCGCCTGTTCGGCCATACGCGCGATCGTCAGTGCGTTCTTGTTCTCGCGGTTCCAGCCGGTGCGGAATTTCAGCGTCACCGGCACGTCGACGGCGGACACGACGGCATCGAGGATCTCGCCGACCAGATTTTCGTTCTGCAGCAGCGCGGAGCCGCACCAGCTATTGCAGACTTTCTTGACCGGACATCCCATGTTGATGTCGATGATCTGCGCGCCGCGGTCGACGTTGAACTTCGCGCACGTCGCCAGGACTGCCGGATCGGCGCCGGCGATCTGCACCGCCTTCGGCTCCATTTCGCCATCGTGGTTGGTGCGCCGCGCGGTTTTCTCGCTCGCCCAGAGCCGCGGGTCGGAGGCCGCCATTTCCGAAACCGCATAACCCGCCCCCAACTGCTTGCACAGTTGCCGGAAAGGCCGATCCGTCACCCCGGCCATGGGGGCGACGAAAACGTTGTTGCGAAGGATGTGCGGACCGATTTTCACGGAATTGGGGGTGTGGCGCGGGGAAACCGCTATTTTAGCCGGTCTGGGATCAGGTTTGATCGAGCTCGTCGAGCGCTTCCTCATCAAGCTCCTGCAGGTGCGTGATGTCGCCCCAGTGTTCGATCTTCAGCTTCGACCCGTCCCAGGTGAACCGGTTGACGCTCGCGTTGAAGATGTCGAAGTCGCGCGCGTGCGAAAATCCAAGCCCTTGTGCTGCACGGTAGGCGCATTCGAGCACCCCACCATGTGCAACCATTGCCACGCGACGGAACTTGTTCTCCGTGACGATGCGCGTAATGGTCGCGACGACGCGCTGCGAGAATTCGCGCAGTGTTTCCGCAATGTGGACGCCTTCCGGAAAACGTGCGTCGATGTCGCGCGCCTGCCAGGCCGTGTAGGCTTCCGGATAACGCTGGCTGACTTCCCCGTACAACATGCCTTCGAACGCGCCGTAGCAGCGTTCGCGCAATCCGCGATCCAGATGCACTTGCATGCCGCGCGGAGCGGCGATCGCCTCCGCAGTCTGGCGCGCACGTTGCAGGTCGCTGGAAAAAACCGCATCCAGCGGCTTGTCGCGCAGTGCGCGGCCAAGCGCGGCCGCCTGGCGCTCGCCTTCCTCATTCAGAGGGATATCGAGATGGCCCTGCAGCCGCCGCTTCGCGTTCCATGCCGTTTCGCCATGGCGGATCAAGAGGATTTCAGTCACACGTACTCCAATGTTTCTCAGCCCGCGAGTTTCGGGTTGAGCGTATAGGTTCCGGTTAATTTCGCTTCCGCGAGGACATGGCCCTTCAGTGCATCGCGCACCTGCTGGCCGGTGAACTTGCCCTCGACCTTGAGTCCCTCAACGTCCAACGCATACAGAGTGAACACGTAGTGGTGCACGATGGAATCGTTCCAGGGCGGGCACGGGCCGTCGTAACCGAAATAGTCGCCCGACATGTCCTTGTCGCCCGCAAACCAACCGGTGTAGTCATTGATACCGTGCCTTCCGGGCAGGCCGCCGCTGATGGCCGGACCTGGCTTGCCGCGTGCGCTTACTTCCTTGCTGTACTGGCCTGCGGCAATCGCATCCAAGTTCGGAGGGAGATCGACCATCACCCAATGGAAAAAATCCACGCGCGGCAGATCGGCCGGCACGGTTTTGCCTTCCTGGTTCACATCGTCGCCGCGCGACGGCACGTCATAGTCGTGGCAAACCAGCGCGAACGACTTGGTGCCGGTCGGCACCTCGCTCCAGGCGAGATGCGGGTTCTTGTTAGACGACAGCGCAACATGCGTCTTCGGATCGATGACACCAAACGCAAACTCGCCGGGAATGACACCACCATCCTTGAATGAATCGCTCCAGAGTTTCATCGAGGCCTCCTTGTTGGTTGGGTTGTGATGCGTATTGTGATTCAGGACAGGTTTTGCGGCTTGATCTGCAACCAGAAGGTGACGGGACCGTCATTGGTCAGCGAAACCTGCATGTCGGCACCGAATTCGCCAGTCTCGACGGTTGCATGCCTTGTCCGCGCCTTCTCCACGAAATAGTCGAACAGTCGCTTCCCGTCCGCGGGTGGCGCGGCCGGCGTAAAAGACGGCCGCGTTCCCGACTGCGTATCCGCCGCAAGGGTGAACTGCGGCACCAGCAGCAGGCCGCCCTGCACATCCGTAATGCTGCGATTCATCTTCCCTGCGTCGTCGGAGAACACGCGATACGAGAGCAGCTTCGCCAGCAAGGCATCCGCCTCCTTCTCGGTGTCGTTGCGCTCGGCGCAAAGGAGTACCATCAGTCCTTGCTTGATAGCGCCGACAGTAGCGCCGCCGACAACGACATTGGCCTCGCGAACCCGCTGCAACAGCCCGATCATGCGAGCGTGACGCGGGCGAACTTGCGCTTGCCGACCTGCAGCACGAAGGTGCCGGCGTCGACTTTCAATGCCTTGTCGCTGACTGTTTCGCCATCGATACGCACGCCACCCTGCTCGACCATGCGCAGCGCCTCGGACGAGGATGCACACAGGTTTGCCTGCTTGAGCAGCTGGCCAATGCCGACGGGCGCGCCACTGAGGCTGATTTCCGGAATGTCGTCCGGAATGCCGCCCTTTGCGCGGTTGTTGAAGTCCGCCAGCGCATCTTCCGCGGCCTTTTGCGAATGAAAGCGCGTGACGATTTCCTGGGCGAAAAGCACCTTGATATCGCGCGGATTGCGGCCGCCTTCGACATCCTTTTTGAACTGCGCGATCTCGGCAATGGAGCGGAACGACAACAGTTCGTAGTAGCGCCACATCATGGTGTCCGAAATGCTCATCAGCTTGGCGAACATGGTATTCCCCGGCTCGGTGATGCCGACATAGTTGCCCTTGGACTTGGACATCTTTTCGACACCGTCCAGGCCTTCAAGCAAGGGCATGGTCAGGATACATTGCGGCTCCTGGCCGTAATCTTTCTGCAGTTCGCGTCCAACCAGCAGGTTGAATTTCTGGTCGGTACCGCCGAGCTCCAGGTCGGACTGCAGCGCGACCGAGTCGTAGCCCTGCATCAACGGGTACAGGAATTCATGCACCGAAATGGGCGTGCCGGCTTTGAAACGCTTTGTAAAATCGTCACGTTCGAGCATGCGCGCAACGGTATATTTTGCAGCGAGCTGAATCATGCCCCGGGCGCCCAGCGGATCGCACCACTCGGAGTTGTAACGGATCTCGGTACGCGATGGATCGAGCACCAGGCTGGCCTGGGCGAAGTAGGTCTTGGCGTTTTCCTCGATCTGCTCCTTGGTCAGTGGCGGACGTGTCGCATTGCGGCCGGACGGATCGCCGATCATCGAGGTGAAGTCGCCGATCAGAAAGATCACGTTGTGGCCCAGATTTTGCAACTGCCGCATCTTGTTCAGCACAACGGTGTGACCGAGGTGCAGGTCCGGTGCGGTCGGGTCAAGACCGAGCTTGATGCGCAGGGGCTTGCCGGTTTTCTCGGAGCGCGCCAGCTTTTGGGCGAATTCAGCTTCGATCAGCAGTTCATCGACACCGCGTTTGGTCACTGCCAGGGCTTCCAGCACGGAGTCCGACAGGGCAAGTGACTCAACCGGTTTATTGTTCGTTTGCAAATTCTGGGAGTCGTTCATGAGCTGAGGAAAATTAAGAAATGGGGTGAAAATTCAATACCATGTGTTTGGTATAATTGCTGCTCATTTTCAACTTGCAGCAGAGCAACACAGCAGCAACTCGAAAAAGCGGAGCTTGCAACGCGGCACCGCAACCCGTTTGGGAATATCGTGCAGCCATTCGATTCCACGGCAGCACCCCAAGCTGGCTTGTCCGCAATGACTACTTGCAAGCTCACGGGCATTTTCAGAAATCATGTCGATCGCCTCAAGGCCGGTGACAGCAGCGTTTTTGTGCGCTCATCACCGCAGCATACCGGCGGATCCGCTTTCTGGTAGCGCCCTCGGTCAAAACAGCAGATTTTAACTTATTGCATGCTCACTACAGACAAAATCCTGAAACTGGGCTCGAGCAGCAAGCAACTCTTCGCATCGTCGCGCAAAACGCGCGTCGTCTACGCGTCCGCGATCTTCCTCGCCGTCATTGCATTTGGCGCCGCCGGCGTCGCGCCAATGGCCCCGGACGCAGCCGACCTCCCGGTGAAGTCGATCGTCGAAGAACTTGCCGTGCCCAGCCTGTCGGAGCAGATCGCCAAATTGCAGGCCGACGACCAGTTTTACCTGCGCGAGGAAAAAGTCCGCCCGGGCGACACGCTGGCAACCCTGTTGTCCCGCCTCGGCGTCCACGACGACACGGCCACGAACTTCATCAAGGCTGACCGTATTGCTTACGGCGTCCTCAAGCTCAAGGCAGGTCGCCGCGTCCAGGCGCAAACCAACAGCGAAGGCCAGCTCCAGCGCCTGACCGCGGTGTTGAGCGAAGGAAGCGGCCAACCGGTCCGCAATCTCGTCATCACGCGCGAAGCAAACGGCTTCAGCGCCACCGAAGACTCCGCAACCGTGGAGCGACGCATCGAAATGCGCACCGGGGAAATCCGTTCATCCCTGTTTGCAGCCACCGACGCCGCGCAAATCCCGGATCACGTGGCAATGCAGATTGTTGACATGTTTTCCACGAACATCGACTTCGCGTCGGACCTGCGCCGCGGCGACCGGTTCAACGTCGTCTACGAAACATTCTGGCAAAACGGCGAAATCATCCGTACCGGTCGCGTGCTGGCCGGCGAGTTCTACAACGGCGCCAACAAGTACCAGTCGGTGTGGTTCGACGAACCGGGCAGCAAGCAGGGTGGCGGCTACTACACCTTCGACGGTAAGGCGCTCAAGAAGGCCTTCCTGAAGTCGCCGCTGGAATTCAGCCGCGTCTCGTCAGGCTTCTCGATGCGCGTGCACCCGATTTCCGGCAAGTGGAAGCAGCACAAGGGTGTCGATTTCGCCGCCGCGACGGGAACGCCTATCCGGGCAGCCGGCGACGGCGTGATCGATTTCGCCGGCACCCAGGGCGGATACGGCAATGTCGTGGTGATCAAGCACTGGAACAACTATTCGACCGCCTACGCCCACATGAGCCGATTCGCGGCCGGCATGCGCAAGGGCGCGAAGGTCAACCAGGGCGAAGTCATCGGCTATGTCGGCAGCACCGGCTGGTCGACCGGCCCGCACCTGCACTATGAATTCCGCGTCAACAACGAGGCGCGCGATCCGATGTCGATCAATATCCCCAACGCGCAGCCTCTGGCGGGTGCCGACCTGCAGCGTTTCAAGTCGGTAGCGGAAGATATGCGCCATCGCTTTGCCCTGCTGACCCCGCAGGACAACAGCATCAAGCTGGCATCGAAGTAATTCGGGCCGCTGCGCCATCAAACCGTTCAAGGGCCGGTACAATCCGGTGAATCCTTGAACGGTTTTTTTATGCCCGACCTCCAGACCAAGCGTTATATCGGACTGATGTCCGGCACCAGTCTCGACGGCGTCGACGGCGTGCTGGCCGACTTTTCGGGCGAAGGCTCGATCAGGACGATCGCCACCGCCTACCTGCCCTTTCCCCAGGCACTTCGTGACGACCTGCTTCGCCTGCAAGCGCCTACCGACAACGAGATCCACATCGAAGCGCTCGCCGCCAAAGGACTGGCGCAGGTATACGCCGAGTGCGTAGCGAAGCTCCTCGCCGATTCGGGCACGCCATGCGATGAGGTGACCGCAATCGGTGCTCACGGTCAGACCATTCGCCACCGTCCGGAACTGGGCTACACATGGCAGACCGGCAACCCAGCCCTGCTGGCCGAGCTGTCGCGTATCGATGTCATTGCGGATTTTCGCAGCCGCGATATCGCAGCCGGCGGTCAAGGTGCGCCACTCGTGCCGGCGTTCCACCAAGCGGTGTTCGGCAATGAGGAAGAAACGCGCGTCGTCGCAAATATCGGCGGCATCGGCAATATCAGTCTGCTCGACCGCGGGCAAACAACTTTTGGCTTCGACACCGGCCCAGGCAATGTACTGATGGATACCTGGATTGGCCAGCACCTTGGCCGAGGCTACGACGCCGATGGGGCGTGGGCTGCGAGCGGGAAGGAAATCCCGGCCCTGCTTGCCGACATGATGGCAGAGCCCTACATTGCGCTACCACCACCGAAAAGCACAGGGCGCGATCTGTTCCACGCACGGTGGCTGAACCATAAACTCGCCCCTCATGCGTCAGTACAACCGGAAGACGTTCAGGCAACTCTCGCCGCGTTTACTGCCGAGACGCTCGCCGACGCGGTGAGCCGGCATGCCCCTGCAGCAGCAGCCGTCTACGTGTGCGGCGGCGGCGCCTATAATCGATATCTGTTACAACGCCTTCGCCAATCGCTGCAACAAAGGCATCATCAGGCACAAGTCCATTCGACTGATGCATTGGGCATCTCACCGAATCATGTGGAGGCGTTGGCGTTCGCCTGGCTGGCGCAGCGTTTCGTCGAGCGCCAGGCAGGCAACCTTCCGGCGGCGACAGGTGCCAAGGGACCGCGCATTCTCGGGGCTCTCTACCCGGCCTGACTCTGAAACTTACTGCTTCTTGCCGAGATCGTTGCGCGCAACGACTTCGACGGTAATTTCCTTGCTGGAGATGTAATACGGCTTGTGTTCCGCGTCCGCGAAGAGGAGGCGCAAGGTGTGCTTCCCCGGAGGCAGGTCCAGCGTGGCTTCTGTTTCGCCTCTCGCGAAATGACGATACTTGTCGGTGAAGGGGATCGGCTTGATCAGCATTTCGTTGGTCAGCTTCTGGTTGATCAGCAGATGGTGATGGCCGGTGTTCTCCATTCGGACGCCGGCGGGCGCGATTCCCATGCCGACGAGGCCGAAGGCAATCCGGAACGGCGAGGTGACCTTGTCGCCGTCGCGCAAGTTCACAAAATACACCGCCTTGGCCTCGTTCACATAGGGGCGGGTACGCTCTGCGGCGGAATTCGACGAACAGAGGTCGGCTTCAGGTGTTGCCACATCCTTCGCTGCAAATGCAGGAAAACTGACGGCAAACAGCGACAAAAGCACGTATCGGAGGAGAACCTGCATGACTGGTAGGAGACGGAGGGAAACGCGACATTATATTCCCCCCTATTTCATGCGGAATTTGTAAACAAAAAAAGCGCAGGCATAACCTGCGCTTTTTTGACCTGGAGCAAACTTGTCAGGCGGAGAACGACGATCCGCAGCCGCAAGTCGTAGTGGCGTTCGGGTTCTTGATGACGAACTGCGCGCCTTCGAGGTCATCCTTGTAGTCGATTTCCGCGCCGAGCAGGTATTGGTAGCTCATCGAGTCGATCAGCAACTGGACGCCGTTCTTGGTCATCGTTGTATCGTCTTCATTGACGATTTCGTCAAAGGTGAAGCCGTACTGGAAGCCAGAACACCCGCCGCCCTGCACGAACACGCGCAGTTTCAGGTCAGGGTTGCCTTCCTCTTCAATCAATTCCGCAACCTTGGCGGCAGCGCTGTCGGTGAAGACGATCGGATCGGGCATTTCGGTCACTGCATTCATTTCAAGCTCCTGCTAATTTCTAATGGCTTAATTATAGACGCTTGACGGAGATCACGTATTCGACAGCGCGAGTTTCAACACCGGCTCGCCAACCTGATCGTGCGTAAGCTTTCCTGCCACCAATGCACCCGTGTGCATTTCCAGCGCCTTGTAGTTCACATCTCCAGTTATGCGGGCGCGCGGCTGTAATTCAAGGAGTTCCGAAGAATAAACCGGTCCGACAATTTCGCCGTTGACGACAAGGTGCGCCGCGCGCACCTCGCCCTCCACCCTGGCGTGCTCGGAGATGACGAGCATGCAGGGCTCGTCGCCTTCGGCGACGACATTCCCCTTGACCTGCCCGTCGATCCGCAAACCGCCCTGGAAACGCACATTGCCTTCGATCCTGGTCGAAATCCCGATGAGGCTGTCGATCGTGCCTTTGTTCTTGCGGCCTAACATGCTGGCTCTCCTTTACAAATTCGCGGCTTGTTGCGCGCGGACCTGGCCATTTTCGAGTACGCGTGCCTGGACCTGTTTGGTCGCGGCGCCTTCCGGCAAGGTGAGGACACCTTCGACACGCTGGTAATGCATGAAGCTGAGTTTGAACTTATCCTGATCGGCAGGGACTGCCGGAAAAGTCATCATAGCACTTTTGCCTTCCTGCAGAGTTGTCACCATGAGTTGCAAACTGCCAACGAAACGGCGATCCCCCTTGCCGCCTTGCATGATTAGCAATCGGTACCGCAGCTGGTTCGGCGCAACCTGGTCGATCTTCAGGCGCCTAATTGAAACACCGGCCGCACCGGTGGCGTTGGGCAGGAGGCTTTCAAAAAACGCAAGATCTTCCTTCAGGCGCGTATTCTCGGCCTCTAGCGTTTTTACCTGCGCCGCGAGCTGCTTTTGCGCAGAGCGCTCGATGTTGAGCTGGCTCTCCGCGGCATTCGAGGTCGTGGAAAGCTGGTCGCGCTCAACGGTGACCTTGTCGAGCTGCTCCTTGATCTCGACAAGCTGGGCGCGCGCATTATCTGGATTAACGGGCAAGAACTGGCCGGTACCGTATAACCACATTGCCGCCGCGCCGGCGATCGCTGCGAGGAGGACAATCAGGAGTCGCATCGGCCATGGCGTCCGCGTCCGGATCGTCATCCTTGGTGACGACACCGACATGCGCCGCCGCCAGAGTCGTAACTTCATTGAATTGAACAACGACGTCGATTGGGTCATGCAGAATCCGGTTGCTTAGGGCAATACCGGAATGTGCATCAATCCTGCCGATTCTTCAATACCGAACATGATGTTCATGCACTGTACACCCTGCCCTGCCGCGCCCTTGACCAGGTTGTCCTCGACCACGAGGATCACCAGCAGGTCGCCGCCATCGGGTCGATGCACGGCGATGCGCAGCTTGTTCGAGGCGCGTACCGAGCGTGTTTCGGGATGACTGCCGGCGGGCATGACATCGACGAACTTCTCGCCCTTGAAGTGGTTTTCGTACAACGCCTGGAAATCGGTGTCGCGTGCCTCCGGCAGGATGGTTGCGTAAAGCGTCGAGTGAATCCCGCGGATCATGGGCACCAGATGCGGCACGAACGTCAGGCCGATCTTGCGACCTGCAATCGCCTGCAGCCCTTGGGTCGTTTCCGGCAAATGGCGATGTCCTTTTACGCCGTAGGCCTTGAAGTTGTCCGCGGCTTCGGCGAGCAGCGTGTGCACTTCCGCCTTGCGGCCCGCGCCGGACACGCCGGACTTGCAGTCGGCAATCAGGTTCGACTCATTCACCAGCGGCTTGCCCTGTGCGAGCAGGGGCGCGTAGCCGAGCTGCATCGAGGTCGGATAGCAGCCGGGCAGGCCGATCACGCGAGCCTTCTTGATCGCATCACGATTCACCTCGGGCAGACCGTACACGGCTTCTTCAAGGATATCGGTGCAGGAGTGAGGCATGCCATACCACTTTTCGAATACTGCCGGATCCTTCAGGCGGAAGTCCGCCGCGAGGTCAATCACTTTCACGCCAGCAGCGAGCAGTTCGCGCGCCTGCGCCATCGCCACGCCGTGCGGCGTCGCGAAGAACACGACGTCGCACTCGGTCAGCTTCGCCTTCTCGGGAGTGGAAAACGCCAGGTCGACATGGCCGCGCAGGGACGGATACATGTCGGCGACCGGCATGCCGTCTTCCTTGCGCGACGTGATGGCGGTGAGTTGTACGTGAGGATGTGCGGCCAGCAGGCGGAGCAGCTCCACGCCTGTATAACCTGTACCGCCGACGATGCCGACCTTGATCATGATTTTTCCTTGCTGAAGTAATTGAACCCGAATCCAAAATTTTAACAGCGGTGCTCTCTGTGTCGCTGCGGCGCACTAGAAAGCAAAAAGCCGCCAGGCGCAAACCTGGCGGCTTTTCGATGTTCTGAAAACGCAGATTAGCGCTTGGAGAACTGCTTTGCGCGGCGTGCTTTACGCAGACCGACTTTCTTACGTTCGACTTCACGTGCGTCACGGGTGACGAAGCCTGCCTTGGACAGTTCTGCCTTCAGGCCTGCATCGTAGTCGATCAGCGCACGGGTAATACCATGGCGAACCGCACCTGCCTGGCCGGACTCGCCGCCGCCATGCACGTTGACGAGGATGTCGAAACGCTCGACGTTGCCGGTCAGTTCCAGCGGTTGACGGATGACCATCAGACCGGTTTCGCGGGAAAAGTATTCCGCTGCCGGCTTGCCGTTGACGACGATGTTGCCGCTGCCAGCCTTGATGAAAACGCGAGCCACTGCACTCTTGCGACGGCCGGTTCCGTAGTTGTAGTTACCGATCATGTCCGTTCCTTAGATTTCGAGTGCCTTGGGTTGCTGGGCGGAGTGCGGATGGTTGCCATCTGCGTACACCTTCAGCTTCTTGATCATTGCGTAGCCGAGCGGGCCCTTGGGCAGCATGCCCTTGACTGCCTTCTCGAGCGCGCGGCCCGGAAAACGCTGTTGCATTTTCAGGAAATTCGTTTCGTAGATACCGCCCGGATAGGTCGAGTGACGGTAGTAGGTCTTGTCCAGAGCCTTGTTGCCGGTCACGCGCAGCTTGCCTGCATTGATGACGACGATGAAGTCGCCCGTGTCGACGTGGGGAGTGAACTCAGGTTTGTGTTTGCCGCGCAGACGGAGTGCCACTTCGCTGGCGACACGTCCGAGAACTTTGTCCGTAGCGTCAATCACGAACCACTCGCGCTTCACCTCATGGGCTTTGGCGGAAAAGGTTTTCATGATGATGTCCTAAATAAAGAAAATACTCGCTCAAATCAGCGGCGGTTCCGCTAGTGAATCCAGCGGACTCAACCTTGTTATCTTTTCCTGAGCGAACGGAAAGCCTGAAATTTTAGCCTTTTCAAGGACTTGGAGTCAATTCGAATCTTTGAATCGTACCCATTATGCGAAAAAAAACCCGACACTGTGGGGCATCGGGTTCGAATCCACACCAAAGGAGAAGGGTGGAGGAGACATCTTTTGATCGTCATCGCGCTCGCGAAAATTGACAATCAGCAACAAAAATTTTAGCGATTTTTATTGTGCAATGCAAGAAAACCAGGCGGAGCAGGTGTCCGGGGCCGTTGCCAGACCAACCATTTCAAACCAGTTACAATGGGCGCCTTCCGAATCACGCGAGAACATCATGGAATGCACAGTACGCTGGACCGGACTTTCCGGCATGACCTTTATGGCAGAAACGGGCTCGGGCCACATTGTGACGATGGACGGCGCCCCTGAAGGCGGCGGGCGCAACCTGGCGCCGCGGCCGATGGAGGTTGTCCTGGCGGGCACCGGCGGCTGCACCGCCTACGATGTCGTGCTGATCCTCCGGAAAAGCCAGCAGGACGTGCGCGGATGTGACGTAACGCTGAAGTCGGAGCGCGCGGAAAAGGATCCCAAGGTCTTCACCAAGGTTCATTTCCATTTCACCGTACGGGGCCGCAATCTCAAGCCGAGCCTCGTCGAGCGAGCGATCAAGCTGTCGCATGAAAAGTACTGCTCCGCGTCGATCATGCTCGAAAAGACTGCCGAGATCACGCACTCTTTCGACATCGTGGACGACCTCGCGGATACCCCGGGACAGTAACCGCGCGCGACGCACTATATATAGTAGGCGGTCGTCGTCATGACCTTGGCCATGGCGCGCATTGCCGCCTGCACTGGCGCGGGCGTCGCCGCAGCGCCCATTGCCTGTGCGGCGGCGCCGTGCTCAATCTCATCCACGCGCATCTGTTCCACGATGGCCCGCGACTTTTCGTCGGCTGCCGGCAGGAGGGTGAGATGACTGTCCAGATGCGCTTCCACCTGCCGCTCGGTTTCAACGACAAAGCCAAGGCTTTGCGCATCCCCGATGCGTGCTGCAACAGCCCCCAGCGCATAAGCGCCGGCGTACCAGAACGGGTTGAGCAAGCTCACGCGTGATCCCAACTCCTCCAGCCGCTGCGCGGTCCAGGCGAGATGATCCTCTTCTTCGCGCCCCGCCTGGCGGAACTGCCGCTTCAATTCCTCGCTTCTTGAAAACGCGCCCTGCGCATCGTAGAGTGCCTGCGCGCAGACTTCTCCCACGTGATTGACGCGCATGAGTCCGGCGCTGCGCCGACGCTCCGCCTCATCGAGCTGCCCATCCGCAACTTTTGCCGCAGGATTGGGCCGGGAGGCGGACGCAACTCCCGACACGACTCGCACAACCTTGTCCACGCCGGAAATGAGCTCATCGATATTCAACATGG
This sequence comes from Noviherbaspirillum sp. ST9, assembly GCF_048799745.1. Classification (NCBI taxonomy): domain Bacteria; kingdom Pseudomonadati; phylum Pseudomonadota; class Betaproteobacteria; order Burkholderiales; family Oxalobacteraceae; genus Noviherbaspirillum; species Noviherbaspirillum sp. ST9. The sequence goes on from NZ_JBLWFR010000010.1 coordinate 155,655, forward strand.
GTTACCCCCTCCCCGCAAAAGAATTGGAGCGCCACAAGTAGTGCGCAACAAAAACAAAAAAGCCGGCCTATCAGCGACTGAAATTCGAAGGACCGCTATTAATACCGAGCAAAATTCTGATCCGTTCCGTCGTCAAGCGGGAAATTTTCATAAAAGAAACAAAATCGCTCGACCAGCTTGCTATTTATTGCTGTAACAGCATTAATTTCCATTGTGCTGTTGTTACAAAGCGACATGATCGGCGGCCATATCCCAGAATCACCAAATTCTCTTTGCTCAAAATGGGGACATTTGATGAAATCGCTAATAGCTTCTTGACCAGAGAGTTCGGAAGTGTCGGCGGGGACGTTACCACTAGTGGCTTCGCTGAGTGCAATAGGCAATTCAAAAAAATTTTAGCACGCCAACCCTTGGAGATTTATTAATGAAGAAATCGCTTCTCGCACTGGCAGTTCTCGGTGCATTCGCAGGTGCCGCACAAGCTCAATCCAACGTGACCATCTACGGTTCGTTCGACGGCGGCGTCCGCCACACCACCAACGTTAATGCAGCCGGCGACAACAACCTGACCATGGGCTCGACCGGTACGTACAACTCCAACCGTATCGGCTTCAAAGGCGTTGAAGACCTCGGTGGTGGCCTGAACGCTCACTTCACCCTGGAAACCGGCTTCAACACCGGCACCGGCGCACTCGACGCCGCCAACACCCTGTTCAACCGTACCGCCGCTGTCGGTCTGGGCGGTGCATGGGGCTCCGTCGACCTCGGCCGTCAGTACACGGTTCCGTTCAAGACCATCGCCGCGTACGATCCGTTCGGCTACAAGTATCCTGGCATCGCTGACGCGGTTGCCTCCTCCGCCGGCACCCGTTACAACAACGACATCCAGTACATCGGCACCTTCGGTGCAGTGACCGTCCGCGCTGAATACGCTCTGGGCGAAGTTGCTGGCGACACCGGCGCAAACTCCGCCAAGTCCATCGGCGGTACGTTTGCTAGCGGCGCACTGTCCGTCGGCGGCGCATACAACCAGCGTGAAAACGCAACTGGCACGCTGAACACCGACTACTGGACCCTGGGCGCAGCCTACAAGTTCGGCCCGGCACGCGTGTCCGCTGGCTACGTGAACCAGGAAGCTGAACAAGCTGCTGGCGCAGATGCCAAGACCCGCTGGATGTGGGCTGGTGTCAACTACGCCATCACCCCGGCTGTCGAGCTGACCGGCGCGTTCTACAAGACCAAGCTGAGCGGCGCGACCACCGGCGACAAGGACAACCTGATGGTCGGCGCAACCTACGCCCTGTCCAAGCGCACCAACCTGTACGGCCTGGTCACCAGCAAGAAGTTTGACGGCGCGGCTACCGCCCTGTCCGCTGGCAACCGTCGTCAGCGCGACCTCGCTGTCGGCGTGAACCACCTGTTCTAATCGGATTGCACGGCCGGTTTCCGGCCGTCGATTCCATTGGATTGAAACGGGCTCGAAAGAGCCCGTTTTTTATTGATCGTCGGCTAAAGCATTCGCCCCAACTGCCGTAAATGCGGCTTAATCTCCGTCCATCGAGCTACGGCCCGGCTCACCAGATCGCACCAACTTGGTGCAATTAATGACTTTCTCGTCATTGCTTCTGCGCCACTTCGTTGCAAGAACACCACAGAAGCGCCAAGAAGCTGCTGCAAAACCGAAATTCTCTTTGTGGTCAGTCGCGATATTTGATGAAATATCCACCAGCTACCCGGTTAAACAAATGATCAGGAAGCTTCCTTCGGCAGGGACGTTCTCACTAGTGGCCTTGTCGAACGCACTACAAAAATCTTAGCTCGATAAACCTTTGGGGATTATTCAATGAAAAAATCGCTTCTCGCGCTCGCAGTTCTGGGCGCCTTCGCAGGCGCAGCTTCCGCACAAACCAACGTCACCATCTACGGTGTTGCTGACGTCGGCATCCAGCGCACGGACACCAGCGCAACCTCCGCGACCTGGAGCCTGAACAGCGGCATCTGGTCCGGCAGCCGTATCGGCTTCAAGGGTTCGGAAGATCTGGGCGGCGGTCTGTCCGCAATCTTCCAACTGGAAAACGGCTTCGCAATCGACACCGGCGCTCTGGGCACCGCTAACACCCTGTTCAACCGTCAGGCTTTCGTTGGCCTGAAGGGCGGCTTCGGTGCTGTGACCCTGGGTCGTCAGTACTCCCCGTACCACATCGCTCTGGACACCATCGACCCGTTCGAAACCGGTCTGGCTGGCGACACCACCCGTCTGTTCGCTTCCCACCTGACCACCGGCTATCCGATCCGCGTCAGCAACTCCATCGTCTACTCCGCACCGGCAATGGGTGGCCTGTCCGCTTCGTTGATCTACGGTCTGGGTGAGACCGCTGGTTCCGTGTCCGACAACAGCCAACTCGGCGTCGGCGCTGGCTATGCAAACGGCCCGCTGAACGTTCAGTTCGCATACCACACCACCAACGTCACCGCTGCTGGCGTTGACACCGACCACAGCTCCCTGCTGCTCGGCGGTAAGTTCAACTTCGGCGTTGCTACCCTGCACGCTGGTTTCGCTGACAACAAGAACGAAGTTGCTGGCGGCTCCAACAAGGCACGCAACTACCTGGTCGGCGTTTCCGCACCGATCGGCGCTGGCAAGCTGCTGGCTTCCTGGGTTCGTAACGACCTGCGCGGCGGCAACCTGACCGACGCTGACCAGTACGCTGTTGGCTACACCCACGGCCTGTCCAAGCGCACCGACCTGTACACGTCCTTCGCACGCACCAACGTTGACGTTGGCGCAGACGTGAACGTCTTCAACGTCGGTATGCGTCACAAGTTCTAATCAAACGCGGGCGCAAGCCTGCATTGATTTGAACGCAGTATCGAAAAGGCACCTTCGGGTGCCTTTTCTTTTTCAGCCTCGCTGCTGCCGCTTCGGCCGGAAAACGGAGGTGTCGGCGTAAAAGGCCGCATCCTGCCCCTCCCACCACCCCGGGACACCAAGTACCGGCAAGGGCGTGAAATCCGCACTGGTCAGGCCTGCTTCGAGTTGTTTGGCTACGATGTCGTCAATTCGATCGATCCGTTCCGTCCACGGTAAACGGAAGAATGCGGCGTCGACCAGCACCGGCCATGCGTGTGCGGTGACCGCCTTGTAAGGACGCACGAGTTTTTCCATGAGCGCATGGCCAAAAAGACTGACATGGCAGTCGCGCCAGAAGCACTCCCGTTGCGTCATGAGCGCCTCTGTCCACCGGTGGTCCTGTAGCGCCTCCAGCAGACCCGGGTTGCAGGTGACGAGCAGGGCGGCATTTTCATCGAAGAGGGTCGCCGCATCGCGCACCCTGCCCCTTCCCTTGCCCCCATGCGTTGCCCCTTGCATCTGGGCGCGCGCAATTTCGGCCGCCTGCAGCGCGTTGAGCTGGACCTTGATCTTGGGAAAAGTGAGCCAGACGAGGGCATTGAAAAAGTCGTGCAGGTTGTCGCGCGTCGGAACACCGCCGCTGGCACTGATGAAAGCTTCATAGGACATGCCTTCGGGCAGGCTGGCCTGTGGAACAAATCGAATAGGCCTACCGAGGTGATTGCGCAACTCCAGGACCTGCGCCGCCAGGCTCAGAGCATCGCGCCAGTCGTCGGCGTGCAGGAGCGGACGCGCGGTTTCCTCAATCGTCCCGAGCCAAGGGCGACGCCAATCGATCTCCGAAAGGAACGGCGGCCCGGCCATGAAGCAGCAGGCCTCAGGCAACCTTCCAGCCAATCGGCTCACCACCGTTCAGGGGCACGACCGTCGTTTCGCCCAGCGGCACTTCCGCGGGAAGGGTCCAGGTTTCACGATGCAGCGTAATGGTACCGGTGTTGCGCGGCAGGCCGTAGAAAGCGGGACCATTCACACTGGCGAAGGCTTCCAGCTTGTCCAGCGCGCCCGCTGCGTCGAATGCCTGGGCGTACAGTTCCATGGCATGCAGCGCGGTGTAGCAGCCGGCGCATCCGCAGGCGTGCTCCTTCAGTCCTTTCGGATGCGGCGCGGAATCGGTGCCGAGGAAGAATTTTGTGCTGCCGGAAGTGGCGGCTTGTACCAGCGCCTGGCGATGCACTTCGCGCTTGAGGACCGGGAGGCAGTAGTAATGCGGGCGGATTCCACCCTTGAAGATTTCGTTGCGGTTATACAGCAAGTGGTGGGCGGTGATCGTTGCACCGACCGGGCCGTCGGCGTCCGTCACGTACTGGGCGGCATCCTTGGTCGTAATGTGTTCGAACACTACCTTCAGCGCCGGCATGTCACGGCGCAGGGGCTCCATTACCTTGTCGATGAAGACCGCTTCGCGATCGAAGATGTCGACCGCCGGATCCGTCACTTCGCCATGGACGAGGAAAGGCATGCCGACTTCCTGCATGACTTCGAGCGTCTTGTAGCATTTCGACAATTGCGTCACACCGGCATCGGAATTGGTCGTCGCGCCAGCGGGATAAAGCTTCACCGCATGCACAAAGCCGCTGTTCTTTGCGCGGCGAATTTCATCGGGCGGCGTATTGTCCGTGAGATACAAGGTCATCAGGGGCTGGAAATCCATGCCCGCCGGCAGTGCGGCGAGGATGCGGTCGCGGTAGGCACCTGCCTGCTCGGTCGTCGTGACGGGCGGCTTGAGGTTCGGCATGACGATAGCGCGGGCAAACTGGCGTGCGGTATGCGGCAGCACGCTGGCCATTGTCGCGCCATCGCGCAGGTGGAGATGCCAATCGTCGGGACGGGTAAGGGTAATGCTGGAAAGGATTTGGGTAGGCATGGCGGTACTTTCTTGAGAGTGGCGTTATTGTACCCGCCGCATGCAAAAAAGAAGCCGCTTCGGCCGGGTGGCGGAAGCGGCTTTGGATGAGACCGAGACGTCAGTGCGTGATGATCTTCGCCAGGAAATCCCGCGCACGTTCGGAGCGCGGCGAGCCGAAGAATTCGTCCTTGGTGCAATCCTCGACGATGTAGCCCTTGTCCATGAAGACCACGCGGTTGGCGACCTTGCGGGCAAAGCCCATTTCGTGGGTCACCACCATCATCGTCATGCCTTCCTGCGCGAGGCCGACCATGACGTCGAGCACTTCGTTGATCATCTCCGGGTCGAGCGCCGAGGTCGGTTCGTCGAACAGCATGGCGATCGGGTCCATCGACAGCGCACGAGCAATCGCCACGCGCTGCTGCTGGCCGCCGGAAAGCTGGCCGGGGAACTTGTCCTTGTGCGCCAGCAGTCCGACGCGGTCGAGGTACTTCAAACCCTTCTCGGCCGCCTCTTCCTCGCTGCGGCCCAATACCTTGACCTGTGCCAGCGTCAGATTCTTGCGAATGGAGAGGTGCGGGAACAGCTCGAAGTTCTGGAACACCATGCCGATGTGGGAACGCAGTTTCGGCAGGTCGGTCTTCGGATCGCCGACGGAGACTTTATCGACGAAGATCTCGCCCTTCTGAAAGGGCTCGAGTCCGTTGACCGTCTTGATCAGGGTGGATTTGCCGGAGCCGGACGGGCCGCAAACTACCATGACGTCGCCCTTGGCGACGCTGGTATTGCAGTCAGTCAGGACCTGGAAGCTTCCGTACCATTTGCTGACATTTTTAATTTCAATCATTTCGTTATCCTTAGCGAATGATGGCGATGCGCTTCTGCAGGCGCTTGACCAGCGTCGACAGCACAAAGCAGAGGGCAAAATAAACGATGGCGACGAACAGGTACATCTCGACCACGCGGCTGTCGCGTTGCGCGATCTTGACCGACGCACCGACGAAGTCCGTCACGTTCAGGAGCGATACCAGCGAGACGTCCTGGAACAGCACGATGGTCTGCGTCAGCAGGATCGGGAGCATGTTGCGGAAGGCCTGCGGCAGGATCACCAGCTGCATCGACTGGCGATACGTGAGTCCCAGTGCATAGCCGGCGTAGACCTGTCCCTTGGGGATACTCTGGATGCCCGCACGCATGATCTCGCAGAAGTATGCTGCTTCGAACATGATGAAGGTGATGTAGGCCGAACGGTCGGCTCCGAGCTGGATCGGGCGCTCCGAACCGGTAATTGCCTGCAGCACGACCGGCACCAGAAAGTAGAACCAGAAGATCACCAGCAGCAGCGGGATCGAGCGCATCAGGTTCACGTAACCGGCAGCCAGCATCGAAAGCGGCTTGAACGCCGAGAGGCGCGCCATCGCAAGCAAGGTGCCGAAAATCGTGCCGCCAACAGCGGCTACCACCGTCAGTTGCAACGTATATTGCAGGCCGGTCAGCAGGTAGGGCCAGGTACGGGCGACGACATCAAAATCAAGATCACCCATTATTTACCTCCTGCGATATAACCGGGCACGGCAACCTTGCGCTCGATGAAGGCCATCACGCGGTTGGCCGTCATGGCGATCACGACGTAGATCAGCGTCGTGGCGGCGAAAACCTCGAAGTAGCGGAAAGTCATCTCGCCCATTTCACGCGTGCGGAAAAAGAGTTCGACCAGGCCGATGGAATAGGCCACGGCGGTATTCTTGATCAGGTTCATCACTTCCGACGTAAGCGGCGGGATGATGATGCGGTAGGCCATCGGCAGCAGCACGTAGCGGTAGGTCTGGATCTGCGTGAGGCCCAGCGCATAGCCTGCGTTGCGCTGCCCGCGCGACAGCGACTGTATACCCGAACGCACCTGCTCCGCGATACGCGACGAGGTGAAGAACCCCAGGCAAACGACGGCCGTCACGAACTGGTGCTCGGTCGGATCCAGCGTCACGACCCAAGCCTTGACCGCCGGGATGATGCCCGGAATGACGAAGTACCAGACGAAAAACTGGACGATCAGCGGAATGTTGCGGAACAACTCGACATACGCATTGCCGAGCTTGACCAGCCAGGTCTTGTCCGTGGTGCGCGCGACGCCGACGATCGAACCGAGTACGAATGCCATGATCCAGGCCAGTGCCGCGGTGGACAGCGTCCAGCCCAGGCCCGAAAGCAGCATCTCGATCCAGGTTCCGTCGCCGTCAGGCACCTGTTCGAAAAAAATCCCCAAATTCATTATTGTGTCTCCCAGCTTGCACGGCTTTGCGCCGCGCAATGGGCCGGTGCGCTTGCACCGGCCTTAAAAAAAGCCGGATTGGCGATGACGCCCCTCCGGCCCTGTTTCTACTGCAAAGCGATTACTGAACGCCCTTGTCGTTCGGGTTCTTGAACGCCTCGCGGATTGCCGGGGTCATCGGGAAGTTGATGTTGATGCCCTTCGGCGGGATCGGGCTCTGGAACCACTTGAAGTAGATCTTCTCGATCTCCCCCGACTTCATCACGGCGCCGACGGTCTTGTCGACCAGGGCCTTGAACTGCGGGTCATCCTTGCGCAGCATCATGCTGTACGGTTCCTGGCGCAGGGATTCCTGGATGATCTTGAAGTCGGCAGGATTACGCGAGTTGGCGATCTGGCCGGCCAGCAGGATGTCGTCCATCACGAAGGCTTGCGAACGGTCGTCGGCCATCAGCAGGAAGGATTCTGCGTGGTCCTTGCCGTAGATTTCCTTGACGTCGACGCTCTTGGTCTTTTCATAGGCCTTGAGCAGCGGCACGGACGTGGTGCCGGACGTGGTGGAGATCGTCTTGCCGCCGAGGTCGGCCAGCGAGTTGATGTTGGAGGTCTTCTTGACCGCTGCGGTCACGTTGACCACGAAGTAGGTCGGACCGAACGCCACTTGCTGCTGGCGCACGACGGAGTTGGTGGTCGAGCCGCACTCCAGGTCGATCGTGCCGTTCTGCAGCAGCGGGATGCGGTTGCTGGATGTGACCGGCTGCAGGTTCACTTTCAGGTTGGGCAGCTTGAGTTCCGTCTTCACCGCGTCGACGATCTTCATGCACAGGTCCATGGCGTAGCCGATGGGCTGCTGCTTGTCGTCGAGGTAAGAGAACGGTACGGAAGACTCGCGGTGACCCACGGTAATGGTGCCGGTGTCCTTGATCTTCTTCAGCGTTCCGGTCAGGTCTTGCGCTTGCGCCGTGCCGGCGATTGCTCCGGTGGCGATCAGGACGGTGATGAGCTTCGATAGTTTCATATTGTCTCCAGGAAAATGTTGCGAGGCCTAGTGTACCAAAAGGAAAGCTTTAAAAGCTGACTAGAAAGCATCCCGCGAGCCGGCTTTCAAATTGGATCCCTTCATTGCGAAAAACGTGCCATTGCGGCGGCACGTTGACTTCCTGCGGTTCGCCCCAGGAAAGTGCGCGAACCCTACGTGGTACTACGCACCGCTCCCCGCGATGGACACGCAAGGAACGAGACTGTTGAACCAGGAACGGGACTGCCGGCAGATCTGCCCTTCGATAAGCACGGTCCTTGATCGCGACTGCTCAAGGCCTGGAAGGGAGCGATGTCCTTGCGCAGACGGATGGCGTAAGGCTCGGCGGGAAAAGCATCGCCGACCACGACGAAGCCATTGGAGTTCTGCGCATGGATACGCAGACCAAACAATAGCACGCCGTTTGGCGAAAAGGCTTTGACTTGTTGTTGTGGCGCACGCGGATAGCGGCGTTGACGGGTCGCCTTCGAGGCTACCGGGGATATGGCATGCATAAGGTCTCCTGCTCATGCTGTGCTGCAACCAAGCGCCGCCTCCTTGTGTTCTGTTTGTGGCGGCTGCCTGTTTTCGATGCGGCGGGTCCGATGCCCGCCGCCCTTCTTTTACTATAGTCCGGCGCGTGCGATCAGGGGTAGAGGCCGCGCATCTCGCGCGCCTGCAGGACCCGGGTACATGCCACGATGAACGCGGCGGTACGCAGCGACACCTTCTTTTCCTCGGCGAGCTGCCAGACGGCGGTGAACGCTTCACGCATGATGCGCGTGAGCCGCTGGTTGATCTCGTCCTCGGTCCAGAAGAAGCTCGAGAAATCCTGCACCCATTCAAAGTAACTCACCGTCACGCCGCCTGCGTTCGCGATGACGTCGGGCACGACCAGCACACCCTTTTCATGCAGGATGTCGTCAGCCGCCGGCGTCGTCGGACCGTTGGCGCCTTCGAGAATGATCTTCGCGCGGATCTTGTCGGCATTGGCCGCAGTGATCTGCTGTTCGAGTGCGGCCGGGATGAGGATGTCGCAGTCCACTTCCCAGAAGCTGCCGCGGTCGGCAATCGCTTCCGCCCCGCCGAAGCCGGCAACGCTGCCGTGCTGCTTCACATGCGCCTGCAATGCGGTCACGTCGATGCCGGTGTCGCGAACGATGGTGCCGACGTGATCCTGCACTGCCACGACTGTTGCACCCGCCTCCGCAAACAGGCGCGCTGCAATGCCGCCGACGTTGCCGAAGCCCTGCACGGCGACACGTGCGCCCTTGATATCGAGGCCGCGCTTTGCCGCCGCTTCGCAGCCGACGACATACACGCCGCGGCCGGTTGCTTCATGACGCCCCAGGCTGCCGCCGAGGGAAATCGGCTTGCCGGTGACGACGCCGGTGGCGGTGCTGCCTTGGTTCATGGAGTAGGTATCCATCATCCACGCCATGACCTTTTCATTGGTGTTGACGTCCGGCGCCGGGATGTCCTTGTTGGGGCCGATGATGATGTTGATTTCGCTGGTATAGCGGCGCGTCATCCGCTGCAGTTCGCCGGTCGAGAGGGTGCGCGGATCGACACGGATGCCGCCCTTGGCCCCGCCGTACGGCACGTTGACCGCGGCGTTCTTGACCGTCATCCATGCGGAGAGCGCCATCACTTCCGAGAGCGTCACATCCTGGTGGAAACGCACGCCGCCCTTGCCCGGGCCGCGCGAGGTGTTGTGCTGGACGCGGTAGCCTTCGAAATGCGCAATGGTGCCGTCGTCGCGCTCGATGGGCACGTCGACGATCAGGATGCGCTTCGGGCGCTTCAGGGTTTCGACCCAGCGTGCGAGGGTGCCGAGGTGCGGCGTGACGCGGTCGATCTGTTCGAGGTAAACGCCCCAGGGGCCGATTTCGTGCGGCGTCAGGTAAGACGGCACTTCGTGTTTGCTGGACATGCTGCCACTGCTCCTTGTAGGTTCAGTCGCGCTTCATCGAATGTGTGAATCGCGATGGAAAGGATGCTATTGCAACGCGTTGCAGCAAATCCAATGCTTTGTGCGCATGTAACTATGCACGAAATGCATAGTTTGGGAATTTGTCGAATCAGGCGTTTGCGCGGCTAGTGCCGCGCTTGCGTGCGCGTGCTTTTGCCTGTGCCTGGCTGCGCTGCACGAGATAGTCCCAGAGTCGAGCAACGACTGGCTTGCCCGGTCGCTGCGAGGTAGGACGCTCGCGGTAGAGGCGGATTTCCATGTTGACCTCCCACTCGGCATTGCCGCCGTCGGCTCGGGCCAGCTGCTTCTGCTTGAGCTCGCGCGTGACGGCCGATTCCGGGAGGAACACGACGCCGTGTCCCTCGAGCGCCATCATCTTCAAGCCCTCGGCCATGTCGGTCTCGTAGCGCTTTTCGAGGTGCAGCGGACGCTTCGCGTCGGTGAGGATCAGCTCGACCATGCGGCCGAGATAGGCGTTACTGGTATAGGACAGGAAAGGCAGCGGCGACTTGGCGCTGCCGGGAAGGGAAAACTCCGGCGTACCGCTGCGGTTGCAACGCGCATACGCCCGCAAGGCTTCGTTGCCGAGGGTCAGCATTTCATAGCGGCTGGCGTCGAGCTGCACCGGCTGGCGCGGATGGTGATAGCACAGCAGGAGATCGCAGCCGCCCTCGACCATTGTCATGACGGCGTCGTGCACGTTCAGTGCGATCAAGCGCGTGCGCAGCGTGCCGAACCCCTCCTCCAGCTCCGTCATCCACTTCGGCATGAAGGTGAGCGAGAGCGTATGCGGCACTGCAAAATCAACGGTGGTCTGCGCAGTGGGACGCTTGCCCCGGAGGAGAGCGCGGGCGTTGTTGATCTGCCCCAGCATTTCCAGCGCCTGCTCATAGAACACCTCGCCCGCCGGCGTGAGCCGGGTCGGATAGGAGGTGCGGTCGATGAGGTCAGCGCCGAGCCAAGCTTCCAGCGACTGAATGCGGCGCGAAAACGCCGGCTGCGTCACATGGCGCAACTCGGCCGACCGGCTGAAGCTGCGGGTCTCGGCCAATGAGATGAAGTCTTCCAGCCACTTGGTTTCCATGCCGCTATGGTAGTCGCGTTCGGCGGCGAAGCAAAGCGCTTACGCGACGGCCGGCTCTTCCCCGAGCGGATCGGAACGTGGCGACGAGGCTGCCACTTCCTGGCGCGCCTGCTGGCGCTCCCACATCTGCGCATAGGCGCCACCGGTGGCGAGCAGCTGCGCATGGGTACCGCGCTCGATGATGCGTCCATGATCGAGCACAAGGATCTGCGCCGCATCGGCAATTGTCGACAGGCGGTGCGCGATCACCAGCGTAGTGCGGTTCTTTGCGATCTCCTTCAATTGCGCCTGGATCGCCTGCTCCGACTTCGAATCGAGGGCAGAGGTCGCCTCGTCGAAAATCAGGATCGCCGGATTCTTGAGCAGGGTGCGCGCAATGGCGACGCGCTGCTTTTCGCCTCCGGACAACTTCAGGCCTCGCTCGCCGACCATCGTGGCGTAGCCGTCGGGGAGGCTTTCGATGAAATCGTGGATGTAGGCCGCCTTGGCCGCGGCAATGATTTCGTCCTTGCTCGCATCCGGCTTGCCGTAGGCAATGTTGTACTCGATCGTGTCGTTGAACAGCACCGTGTCCTGAGGCACGATGCCGATCGACCTCCGCAGCGACACTTGCGTGACCGCGCGCAGGTCCTGGCCGTCGATGGTGATGCTGCCCTTGTTGATGTCGTAGAAGCGGAACAGCAGGCGCGACAGCGTGGATTTGCCCGAACCGCTGTGGCCGACGACCGCCGTGGTTGTTCCCGCAGGAATCGTGAAATCGACGTCGAAGAGGATCTGGCGCTTGGCCTCATAGCTGAAATCGACATGCCCGAAGCGCACCTCTGCGCCCTTGATGTCCAGCGGCTTCGCGTCCGGGCTGTCGGCAACTTCCTTGTGCTGATCGAGCAGCGTGAAGAGCCGTTCCATATCGGCCAGGCTTTGCTTGATTTCGCGATAGATCACGCCAAGGAAATTGAGCGGGATGTAGAGCTGGATCATGAAGGCGTTGACGAGCACCAGGTCGCCGAGCGTCATCGTGCCGTCGATCACACCTTGCGTCGCGCGCCACAAGATCAGCGTCACGGCAACCGCAATGATGAAGGACTGGCCTGTATTCAGGAGCGACAGGGACGTCTGCGATTTCACAGCCGCCGTTTCCCAGCTCTGCAGACTCTTGTCATAACGGCGTGCCTCGTAATCCTCGTTGCCGAAATACTTCACCGTTTCATAGTTGATGAGCGAATCGATCGCGCGGGTGTTTGCCTTGGAATCGAGGTCGTTCATCGTTCGGCGGAATGTGGTGCGCCATTCGGTGACCAACACCGTATAGGCGATATAGACGATGAGCGCGCCAAAGGTGATCACCGCAAACCAGACGTCGTAATGCAGCACGAGGTAGCCGATCACCAGCGAGATTTCGACCAGCGTGGGGAGGATGCTGTACAGCGTATAGGACACGAGCGACGAGATGCCGCGCGTGCCGCGCTCGATGTCGCGCGTCATGCCGCCGGTCTGGCGATTCAGGTGGAAGCGCAATGACAGCGCATGCAGGTGGCGGAATACTTTCAGTGCGACAGTACGCACGGCGCTCTGCGTGACCTTGGCAAACACGAACTCGCGCAACTCGGTGAACATCGTCGTGCACAATCGCAGCACGCCGTACGCAACCAGGATGCCGACCGGCAAGACCAGCAATGCACGCGGATTATCGGGGCTGATCGTCATGTGGTCGACCAGCGACTTGAGCACGATCGGCACACCGACGTTGGCCAGCTTGGCGCCGACCAGGAAAGTCAGCGCCAGCAGCATGCGCCATTTATAGGCCCAGAGATAGGGGAACAGCGTCTTGAGCGTCACCCAGTCATTGCGTGTTCCCTGGTTGGCTGGAGGCTCGGGCGATGATACGGGATGACGTCTCATGAAAATCGATCAACAAGTTTGGTTTATGCTGTTGCTTTAACGATTGTAGCCCAGCCCGTTTTTTCGGGCGGCTGCCCGCAACAGAGAGGAGAAGAAAATGACTGACCACCACACGACCCTGCCGGAGGGGAAGGTTCCGCAACTGCGCGTCATGCCGATGCCCGCCGATGCCAATGTGCACGGCGACGTGTTCGGCGGCTGGATCATGGCACAGGTCGACATCGCGGGTGCACTGCCCGCAGTGCGCCGCGCCAACGGACGCGTCGCGACAATCGCCGTGAATTCCTTCCTGTTCAAGCAGCCGGTATTTGTCGGCGACCTGCTTTCCTTCTACGCGGAAGTCGTCAAGGTCGGCAACACCTCGATTACCGTCAATGTCGAGGTCTACGCGGAGCGCAACCGCCTGCAGGTGGAAACCGTAAAGGTAACGGAAGCCACGCTGACCTACGTCGCCACCGACGAGGAGCGCAAGCCGCGCCAGTTGCCGCCGCTGCAAGGATGAGCGTCCACGCATTCCCTGCAACAACACGTTGCGCTCCTGATTTGACTGGCAACCCACGGAACGGTTCATGCCTGCGCAGGTGCCGTTTCCGTCCCCGACTTCGCCATGCATCCTGACCGCAGAAGCTTCCTCACCCTTTCGGCGCGGCTCCTTTCCCTCGCCGCGCTATCGTCGGCCTTCCCTTCCCAGGCGTCTACGCGCGCCAGTGCCTACCCGTTCAGCCTCGGCGTGGCATCCGGCTCGCCCAGGCCGGACAGCGTCGTCCTCTGGACGCGCATCCTTCCCGATCCGCTCGACGCCCAGTCGTCGGGCACGCAGCCGTATTCGGTGCGTTGGGAGATCGCGGAGGATGAGGCCTTCCGCCATGTCGCGGCAAAAGGCAATGCAACGGCGCTGCCCGAACTGGCGCACAGCATCCACGTCGACGCCGCTGGCCTGCGCCCTGATCGCTGGTATTGGTACCGATTCATGCTCGGCGATGCCGTAAGCCCGGTCGGCCGTACGCGCACTGCACCGGCGGCCGATTCGATGCCGACCTCATTGCGCCTTGCATTCGCGTCATGCCAGCACTGGGAGTTCGGCCAGTATGCGGCGCACCGTCACATTGCGGCAGAAGCGCCGGACCTGGTCGCATTCCTTGGCGACTACATTTACGAGTGGGGCGCCTACGAACTTGCCCACCCTGCTTCGCCACGCCGGCGCAGCAACGAGTCGCTCACGCTTGCGGATTACCGCGCGCGCTATGCGCAGTACAAGTCCGATCCCCATCTGCAGGCATCGCATCTTGCTGCGCCTTGGATCGTCACGTGGGACGATCATGAAGTGGCGAACGACTACGCCAACGACCGCGACGAACGGCTCGACACGCATTTCCTCGCGCGCCGTGCGGCGGCCTACCAGGCTTTTTATGAGCATATGCCGGTGCGGCTCTCGACACTCCCTGAAGGCCCGCAACGATTTGCGCACCTGCGGATTTATGACCGTGTCGATTGGGGACGCCTGGCGCGATTCCATGTGCTGGATGATCGCCAGTACCGCTCCTATCACGCATGCCAGCGTACGGACCGCGGCGGCTCTGGGTCCGTGACATGGGATTGCGCCGAACTTTCCGATCCCGCGCGTACGCTGCTCGGGCAGGAACAGGAAGCGTGGCTGATGGAAGGTTTTGCGTCGTCATCGGCACGCTGGAACATTCTCGCGCAGCAGACCTTCATGGCGCAGGCGTCACAGGTCCCGGTCATCAACGAGGGCGACGGCCGTTTCTGGAACGACGGTTGGGATGGTTATCCGGCCGCGCGCAAGCGTCTGCTCGACGGCTTGGCAAAGCATGAGGTCGCCAATCCGGTCGTCATTTCGGGCGATGTGCACACCTTTTACGCCGCCGATGTCCGGGCCGATTTTTCCCGGAAGGTCTCGGCGGCAAACCCGGTGATTGCCACCGAGTTCTGCGGCACCTCGGTGACGTCCAATTCGCGCCCGCAGTCACGCATCGACCAGTACGTCGCGCAGAATCCGCACATCAAGTACGGACGCAGCGACCGTCGCGGCTATGCAATGATGGAAGTGAAACCGTCAGGAACTGCAGTGCGGTTTCAGGCGCTGGATGATGTTCGTGCCGCGGATTCGGGCGTCTCGACCGTCGCCAGTTTCGTTGTCGAAAACGGTCGGCCCGGCGTCGTCCGCAACGGATAAAAAAAACCGCCTGGCTCGCAGGCGGTTTTTATTGGAAGCACTTCGGATCAGGCGGCCTTCTTCTCGTCGCGCAGCTCGCGGCGCAGGATCTTGCCGACGTTGGTCTTCGGCAGTTCGTCGCGGAACTCGATGTACTTCGGCTTCTTGTAGCCGGTGAACTGTTCCTTGCAGTAGTTCATCAACTGGTCGACCGTCAGCGACGGATCCTTGCGAACAACGAACAGCTTCACGGCCTCGCCCGAATTGGCATCCGGCACGCCAATGCAAGCGCACTCCAGCACGCCCGGATGGGCCGCCACCACGCCTTCGATCTCGTTCGGATACACATTGAAGCCGGACACCAGGATCATGTCCTTCTTGCGATCGACGATGCGCACATAGCCGCGCTCGTCCATGATGCCGACGTCGCCCGACTTGAAGAAGCCTTCCGGCGTCATGACCTTGGCGGTTTCATCAGGACGGTTCCAGTAACCGACCATCACCTGCGGGCCACGGATGCCAATTTCGCCAGGCTGGCCGAGCGGAACAGGCTTGCCGTCGTCGTCGAGGATCGCGATTTCGGTGGAAGGAATCGGCAAGCCGATCGCGCCGGAAAATTCGGTCGCGGTCGCCGGGTTGATGGTGGCCGACGGCGAAGTTTCGGACAGGCCGTAACCTTCCACGATCGGGCAGCCGGTGACCTTCAGCCACTTGTCCGCCACCGCTTTCTGCACCGCCATGCCGCCGCCGTTGCAGATCTTCAGGCTGGAGAAGTCGAGCTTGCAGAAGTCGGCATTGTTGAGCAGGCCGTTGTAGAGGGTGTTCACCGCGGGCAGCAGGTTGAACTTGTACTTGCCGAGTTCCTTCACGAAGCCGGGGATGTCACGCGGATTCGGGATCAGGATGTTCATCGCGCCCCAGCGCGTGCCCATCAGGCAGCAGGCCGTCAGCGCGAAGATGTGGTACAGCGGCAGCGCGCAGACGATGGTCAGCGGGTCGATCTTCGGTTCGGCCTTCAGTGCCGGCTGCGCCCATGCATCGTTCTGCAGTACGTTGGCGATGATGTTGGCATGCGTGAGCGTGGCGCCCTTCGACACACCCGTGGTGCCGCCGGTGTACTGCAGGAAGGCGATGTCTTCGTGCCTGAGGTCGACCGGCTTGAGCGCGCCGCGCGCGCCTTCCGACAGCGCCTGCTTGAAGCGGGTCGCGTTCGGCAGGGAGAAAGCCGGCACCATCTTCTTCACGTTGCGTACGACGAAGTTGACGATCGCACCCTTCACGCCGCCCAGCATCTCACCCATGCTGGCGACGACGACATGCTTGACCTTGGTCTTGCCGATCACCTGCTCCAGCGTGTGGGCGAAGTTCTCGAGGATGATGATGGCTTCCGCGCCCGAATCGTTGAGCTGGTGTTCGAGCTCGCGCGGCGTATAGAGCGGATTGACGTTGACGACGGTGTAGCCGGCGCGCAGGACACCGGCGATGGCGACCGGGTACTGCAGCACGTTCGGCATCATGATGGCCACGCGCGCGCCCTTCTTCAGGCCGCGGCCCTGCAGCCATGCGCCGAGCTGCTTGGAATACTGGTCGACGTCCGCGTACGTCAGGAACTTGTCCATGCAGACATAGGCATTGCGGGTCGCGAACTTGCGGAAGGATTCTTCCAGCAGGTGCACCAGCGAGCGGTACTGGGTGTAGTCGATCTCGGACGGAACGCCCTCGGGATAGGACTTCAGCCAAATTTTTTCCATTGTCTGCCTCTTGTCTTGATAGGTGGGATGGTTTCGGCCCTCGCGAAATAATCGAACGACCGGTTTTTTTTATCATCTTAGATGCTATCGGGGGCAGCGATTACTGGCAAGTCTTTTAGACAAGATCAGAGTGGTTTTTCTATAAATGGCGTATTGCAACGCAGCAAAGAATTGACGGTACAGCGCCAAAAATGACAACGCGACCACCGAGGGTCGCGTTGTCATTTTTTGGGTCCGGGGAAGGCGGTTTATTGGGCCTGCTCCGTCACATGGACATTTTCCGCGGTGAGCGGTGTCACGTTTCCGAACTGCGCCAGCTGGCGATGACGTTCATCCTTATCCAACGTCGCAAGCTGCCGGACCGCGTCATAGAATTTATCCAGGGTCTTCTGCTTGGCCAGCATCGCCTTGAAGCCGGGGACGAAGTCGTGATACGTCGCGATGGCCGACAGGTGGGCATTCGAGAGCGGCTCCGCGAACCAGCGGTCATAGCCCGAGTATCCGCCCCACGATTCCTTCAGGACCAGGTACTCGTCCTTCAGCGACTTGAAGATCGACGCCTTCTCCTGGCGCTTCTCGTCATCGCTGACGTCGCGCTCGTAGTTCTCCTGCAGCTGTTTGCGGTGCTTCATCAGCAGGGCGAGGAAGTCGCGCTTGCGGCCTTCGTAGGCCGCGTAGGCCCTGCGTGTTTTTTCGTCGCCGTACACGGCCATCCAGCGCTCGACGCCGGCCTCTTCCACTGCTACCGCAAACGATTCGTTGAAGCGCGAGTCACCCGCCACATACACGACCTGGTGCGCGAGTTCATGGAACACGAGGCGCGCGAGTTCGCCGTCGGGATACTGGATGAACGTGGAGAGCACCGGGTCCTTGAACCAGCCGAGCGTCGAATACGCCGGCACGCCCGATACTTCCACGTCGTACTTCTCGGCACGCAGCTCCGCCGCATAGGATTGCGCGTCTTCCTTGCTGTAGTAGCCGCGATAGTTCACGCAGCCGGCCACCGGGAAGCACCACTGCAGGGGCTTCAGCGACAACTCCGGCGTGGCCACGATGTTCCACATCACGAAGGGACGCTTGAGGTCGGCGTAGGTGGTGAAGGTGTCATTGTCGGGCAAGGCGAGCTCGCGTGCGGCGAACTGGCGGATCTGCTTGACGCGCGTGAGCTTGCCTTTGAGCTTGTCCTCGACATCCGGACTGGAGAGCCAGTCGTCGATCGGACGCGCTTCGGAGAGCAGGGACAGTTGCCCTTGCGCGGCCTGCACGAAATATCCAAGCTGCGCGCATCCCGCAACCAGTCCCGCCATACCGAAAAAGATCAACGCCCGCCACTTCATCTTCATTCCTGCCTACGCTTTTTCCACCTGCACCAGTACGTCATAAAACGTTGGCGCCTTGCCCATATCGGTCAGCTGCTGGCTGGTGACTTCATTGGCGTTCTTGCCATCGGCGGCAAACTTCTTCCACCAGATCGACAATCCCACCACCAGCCCGCGCCGTGCTTTGTCTGTCACGCGGACCTTGGCGACGTAGGAACCGCGGTCATTGAAAATCCTGACCATATTCCCATCGTCGATGCCGCGTTCGCTCGCGTCGGAAGGATGCATGTCAAGATGCGGCTCGCCTTCCGTATCGCGCAGACTCTGCACATTGACGAAGGTGCTGTTAAGAAAGTTCCTTGCGGGAGGAGAAATCATGGCGAGGGGATATTTTTTTCCTAACGCCGGATTGCTGGCCACCGATTCGTGCGGCGGAATATACGTAGGCAAAGGATCAAGGCCGGCCGCCTTCATCTGTTCGGAATAGAACTCGCACTTGCCAGAAGGCGTGGGGAAACCGCCGTTGGCAAAGGGCGCATCGGGCGCGTTGAGCTTCTGCCATCCCTTGCGCTTGAGCGAGTCCCAGTCGAAATGCACGGCCCGCACATCGTTGCGCTTGAAGGCCTGGGCGGCGATCTCGTCGTCGCTCTCGCGGAAGCAGGGATCGTCGAAGCCCATCCGCGCGGCAAGCAGGCGGAAGACTTCGGTATTCGCCTTGGCCTCGCCGAGCGGAGCAATTGCGGCATTGTTTGCCATCATGTAAAGATGGCCATACGTCGAATGGATATCGACGTGCTCAAGCTGCGTGGTCGCCGGCAGGACGATGTCGGCATAGTCGGCGGTATCCGTCTGAAAGTGCTCCAGCACGACGGTGAACAAGTCCTCGCGCGCAAATCCTTGCGCGACTTTCGGCGATTCCGGCGCCACTGCAACGGGATTCGAGTTGTACACGATGAGGGCCTCAATCTTCGGCCCGAACTCCGGCGAGCTGTCTCGCAGCAGCGCATCGCCGATGGTGCTCATGTTGATGGTGCGCGGTTGCTGTTGCAGCAAGTCGGGGCGCTGCAATGCGTGCGGATTCTTGGGGAAGGTGTCGGACGACGAGAGCTGGATGCCGCCCGCCGCATGCCGCCATGCCCCAACCAGCCCCGGCAGGCACGCGATGTTGCGCACTGCCATGCCGCCGCCGTGGACGCGCTGGACACCGTAGTTCACGCGGATCGCAACGGGTTCTCCACGCTTCGCCGCGCCGCCGTATTCGCGTGCAAGCTGGACGACTTCCTCCGCAGTGATCCCGCAGGTCTGCGCGGTCCTCTCCGGCGTCCACTCGGCGGCACGCTGCTTGAGCTGGTCGAAGCCCAGCGTGTGCTGTTCAACGTACTCCTTGTCCAGCAAGTCTTCGGCGATCAGCACATGCATCATGCCAAGCGCAAGCGCAGAATCGGTACCGGGCAGCAGCGCGATGTGCTGGTGGCACTTTTCGGCAGTGAGGGAACGATAGGGATCGATGGCGATCAGCTTCGCGCCACGCCGCTTTGCCTCCTGCGCGCGCATCCAGAAGTGCAGGTTGGACGCAATCGGGTTACCTCCCCAGATCAGGATCAGTTTGGCATTCTGGAATTGCTCGACGTCGGTGCCGATGCGCGCGCCGATCGTGTACTTGTAGCCTTCCCCGCCAGCGGACGCGCAAATGGTGCGGTCAAGCAGCGAAGCGCCCAGCTTGTGGAAAAAGCGCGCCGCCATCGACTCGCCCTGCACCAGTCCCATGGTCCCGGCGTAGCTGTAGGGCACGACCGCCTGGGGATTGCGTGCGGCAATGTCCTTCAGGCGCGACGCGATCGCGTCGAGCGCCTCTTCCCAGGTAATGCGTTCGAAGCGTCCCTCGCCCTTCCGTCCGACGCGTTTCATTGGGTGCAGCAGGCGGTCCTTGTGGTACGTGCGCTCGGTGTACTTTGAT
The DNA here is from genome assembly GCF_048799745.1 of Noviherbaspirillum sp. ST9. Classification (NCBI taxonomy): domain Bacteria; kingdom Pseudomonadati; phylum Pseudomonadota; class Betaproteobacteria; order Burkholderiales; family Oxalobacteraceae; genus Noviherbaspirillum; species Noviherbaspirillum sp. ST9. The sequence goes on from NZ_JBLWFR010000010.1 coordinate 175,854, forward strand.
ACCTTTGTACAAAGCACACCGGCGGTGGTGGGATGATCGGGATCGCCCTTCACCTGGACGGCGACGCCGTCCTCTACAGTGACGAGGAGTGCGCAGGTATCGGGACAATCATGGGGACAGGTGGCGCGGACAATTGAAGTGGTCATAACACATCCGAAAAGCCGCTGGACAGTCGCTCGTGGCAGGTGTCCGGCGGAATAAAAGTTTGGTAGGAGCCGCTCGCGTGCACCGCAGCATAATTCCATGCCGCAGCCGCGTTTGCAGTAGTTAAAATATACCCTCTCGGCCTAAGCGTAATATACCTATATCGCAGGCCGCTCGCATGCCGCAAAGCAATAATCGCTTTATCACATCCCGAGCATGCGCTCCCGGAGGCAAAACATGAAGTTGATCGACCCGATTCTCGAATTCCAATCCGAACTGCGCCAGATCCGACGCGACATCCATGCGCATCCGGAACTCTGTTTCGAAGAACGCCGCACTGCCGAACTTGTCGCGCAAAAACTGACCGACTGGGGCATTCCCGTCATCCGCGGCATGGGCACGACCGGCGTTGTCGGCATCATCAGGAATGGTACGAGTCAGCGCGCCGTTGGCCTGCGCGCCGACATGGATGCCCTGCCCGTACAGGAAATCAACACGTTTCCGCATGCCTCCCGACACGCTGGCAAGATGCACGCGTGCGGACACGACGGACATGTCGCGATGCTGCTCGGGGCGGCACGCTACCTGTCGCAGCATCGCAATTTCGACGGCACCGTGTACCTGATTTTCCAACCTGCGGAAGAAGGCGGCGGCGGCGCGCGTCGCATGATGGAAGACGGCCTGTTCAGGGAATGTCCGATGGAGGCGGTGTTCGGCATGCACAACTGGCCCGGCGTTCCCGTTGGCACTTTCGGCGTCACGGCGGGGCCGATGATGGCCTCGTCAAATGAATTCGAAGTCATCGTCAAGGGCAAGGGCGCGCACGCCGCGCAACCGCACAAAGGTATCGATCCCATCATGGTGGCGGTGCAGATTGCGCAAAGCTGGCAAACCATTGTCACGCGTAACAGGAACCCGCTCGACTCGGCCGTGCTGTCGATTACGCAGATCCATGCCGGCAGCGCGACGAACATCATTCCCGACGAAGCAATGCTGGTCGGCACGGTGCGCACCTTCACGACGCCGACGCTGGACGTGATGGAGCAGCGCATGCAGGCAATCGCCGAACATACCGCGGCGGCCTTCGATGCCACTGTGGATTTCCAATTCAAGCGCAACTATCCGCCGCTGGTGAACCATGCGAAGGAAACGGCCTTTGCTGTCGATGTCATGCGCTCTATCGTCGGTCCTGACAGGGTCGATGCCCAAGTCGAGCCGACCATGGGGGCGGAGGATTTCGCCTTCATGCTGCAGGAAAAGCCGGGCTGCTACGTATTCATCGGCAATGGCGAAGGCAACCACCGCGACAGCGGTCATGGACTGGGGCCGTGCAACCTGCACAACCCGAGCTATGACTTCAACGACGACCTGCTGCCGATCGGCGCGACCTATTGGGTACGCGTCGCAGAGGCGTGGCTGGCAAAGGGATGACGACAGCGAAGAGATGCCATTCCCTGACGCAATACGCGTCGCCTTTCGCACGCGTCGCCCTTGAAAACGTCCTGCGCGAGTATCCCAACAAACCGGATCATCTTCTGACGAACGGCGCCGACCTGCGCGCTCCGCGCGAGTTGCACCCGGCTTTCTATGGCAGTTACGACTGGCATTCGAGCGTGCACATGCACTGGCTGCTGGCGCGGCTGTTGCGCTACGTTCCCGAGCTTGACGAGCGCACACAGGTGCATGAGGTGTTTGACCTGCACTTCAGCGCGGAAAATATCGCCATTGAAGCGTCCTATTTGAGGCATTCGGCACGCCGTACGTTCGAACGCCCCTACGGCTGGGCGTGGCTATTGAAGCTACAGGCCGAGCTTCATAGGCTCGCTGCATCGGATGAAAGCGCGGCCAAGTGGCGGGACAATCTCCAGCCGCTCGCCGACGCCGTCGTCGATGGCTTCCAGGAATTCCTGCCGCTGGCGCAGTACCCCGTGCGCGCCGGGACGCACGCCAACAGCGCCTTCAGCCTGATACTGGCGCTGGATTATGCAGACGCGGTCCAGCACCTGGCCCTGCGCCGCCTGGTTGCTGGCAAGGCAAGCGCATGGTTCGGCCGTGACCGACGCTATCCTGCCGCGTACGAACCCGGCGGCGACGATTTCCTGTCGGCGGGTCTGGTGGAAGCGGCACTCATGCTGCGGCTGGTCGACGGCTGCAGTTATGCGGACTGGTGGGAGTTGTTCTGCCCTTTGCAGAATGACTTGGCGACCTGGCTTCTGCCGGTAAGCGTGGCCGACCGCAGCGATCCCAAGCTGGTCCATCTGGACGGCGTCAATCTGTCGCGCGCGTGGTGCTGGAAGACGATACGCCCGCAGCTCGATGCGACGTTGCGCGCACGGGTCGATGCGGCGATCGAAGCGCATCTCGATGCCTCGCTGCCCGGCACCGTGAGCGGCGATTACGCCGGGACGCACTGGCTGGCGAGTTTCGCCTTACTTGCGCTGACTGAGGGATAAGGAGGGCTGCGCCGCGCCGGGGCCGGCGTGGTGCGCAAAGCGTTCGCGCAGCAGCTGGATATCGCCATACCACGCTTCCGCCGATTCGCCGGTATTGTCGGTGTCGGTGAGCACGCCCACGCCGATCAGGCGTCCCGGTTTTTCGCCGTACGCCTTCTCGAAATCCTCAACGATATTACGCGCGAAATTGCGCCACTCGCCGATCCCATCCGATCCGCTTTCGGCGACCATCATCTTGATGCGGCTGGTGTAGGTGCTGCCGATCACCGTGCCGGTCGGCTTGTTGTTTTCCCAGATGTACATCAGCGTCGCATACGGGAACTCGTAGCCCGTCATCACGCGCGCCGTCTCGAACAGCACCTGATCGGTGAAAGGCATCGTGTCCTTGTCGCCATCGAATCCCAGGATGACGCGCACCGGTGAATCCTCGGTCGCGCGTTTGGTGTTGTCCGCCGAATTGACCAGGCTGGTAATCTGCCAGCTCCAGTGCAGCCAGGGCTGCTGCTCCGCGTTGATGTCGACCTTGTGCATGAGCCCGGACGACGCACTGTCGGCGCGTGCATGCAGCACCGTCGCGTTGTCCTTGGTCACCAGTTCGTACAGGGTTTGCTTCTTGTTTCGGAGCAGGATCATCGGCTCCCAGCCTTGGGGGAGGCCACCGACGGGATTGGAGGAGAAAACCGAGAGTGTCGACTCCACTTGCGCGCGTGCTGCAGTCGCCTCCGGTTTGACGGATGCCTGTTGCGAAGCGCAGCCAGCCAGGGACAGCAGCATTCCGAGCGGAATGACGAAGCGTTTCATGTCGATCCAATCCTGTCTTGCGATCGACATGAGTCACATGTGCGTCGCGCCGGCCCAGTTACGGGCTGGAAAGTTGAGATGCTCGAATTGTATAGCGTGGCATCCCCGTAGCGTGCGCTAACCTGTCCAAAGCTTGATTTTCATGGACAAACTGCCAACGGATTCCGTGGTATTTCGCCACCGCCTCGCGATGCGCGATGCTGACCAGCGCCGCGTCCGGCAGTTCGCGCAGAACGACTTCGTACAAGGTCGCTTCGGAATCCGGATCGAGCGCACTGGTCGCTTCGTCCAGGAACAGCACGTCCGGCCGCATGAGAAGCGCGCGCACAAACGCCAGCCTTTGCTGCTCGCCGGGCGACAGACGCTGGCTCCAGTTATCGGCATCATCCAGCTTTTCCACCAAGTGCGGCAGCATGCACAGTTCCAGGTAATGCCCGATGGCGCGATCCTTGTAGGCCCGCTCCTCGGCGGGATAGGCAATCGCGGCGCGCAGCGTACCGATTGGCAGGTAACTCTTTTGCGGCAGGAAAAGCAGCTTTGCCTGAGTCGGAATCTCAACGCTTCCCGCCCCGTAGGGCCAGATGCCGGCCAGCGCCCGGAACAGGGTCGACTTGCCGCAACCGGAAGGCCCGGTGACAAGGATGCGCTGCCCCACCCTCACCTCGCCAGAGATCGGCGTCGTCAGCGGCGCTCCGACCGGCAGATGCAACGCCACCTCGTCCAGCAGGATGGCGCCAACGTTGTTGCGTGCCACGCCAATACCTGAACTTTGCGTGCGGGCGGACGTGACGGCAGCATGGAATCCGGCGAGACGGTTGACGCTGGCCTTCCAGCTCGCCAGCGAACTGAACGCATTGATGAACCAGGAAAGCGCCTCCTGCACATGCCCGAAGGCGGAGCTGATCTGCATCAGTCCGCCCAGGGTGATCGCGCCGGAGAAATAGCGCGGCGCCCCGACAAGGAAGGGAAAAATGATGGCGAACTGTGCGTAAAAATTGGATGCGACGTTAAGCCGCTTCGTCGTGCGCATGATCTCCCACCAGTTGCGGCGGATCTTTTCAAAGCGCCCGTCCAGCTGCGATTGTTCCTGTGTTTCGCCTCGGTACAGCGCAACGGCCTCCGCATATTCACGAATACGTACCAGACCAAAGCGGAAGTCGGCTTCGTATCGCTGCTGGTTGAAGTTCTGCAGCACCAGCGGTTTGCCGATCACCCATACCAGCATTGATCCGATGAGCGCGTACGCCACCGCAAACCAGACCATGTAGCCGGGAACAGTGATCTCCTGCGCGCCGAGCATGAACGACAAGGGCCCGCTCACCGACCACAAGATGCCGACGAAGGACACCAGCGTGACGACCGCCGACAGTAGCCCGAGCGACAGCGTCAGCGTGCCACTGGTCAGGAAGTTCAGGTCTTCGGCGATGCGCTGGTCGGGGTTGTCCGCGCTGCGCGTCTGTTCAATCCGGTAATAGGCCTGATTGGCCAGCCACTCATCGAGGTACTGCCGCGTCATCCACGCGCGCCAGCGCATTTCAAGCGCCTGGGTCAGGTACACGCGGTAAATCGCCACCGCAATGTAAATGAAGGCGAGGTAGGAGAAACGCCAGAGCTGTTCCTTGAAGGCGTCGTATTCCTTGTTTTCCAGCGCGTTATAGAAGTCTCGGTTCCACGCATTGAAAAGCACATCGAGGTACACCATGCCCAGCGCGAGCGCGATGACCGCAGCCAGCAGGCCGCGTGCGCGCCATTTCTCTTCGGAACTCCAGTACGGTTTGATCAGATGCCATACCGCGCGCCAATCGGTGCGCACATGAACAGTGGCTGTCATAAAAAATAGGTATTCGGGGAATGCCGGCGATGCCGCTCAAGACATCACCGGCCTGGATGCAGGATCAGTCGACCTTCGCGCCGGAATCCTTGACGACCTTGGCCCATTTCCGGGTCTCGGCCTGGATATGGGCAGCGAATTGCTCGGGCGTATTTCCGACCGGATCCGCGCCCTGCGCCACGAGTTTTTCCTTGACCGCCGGGCTGGACAACGCCTTGGCAATTTCCTGCTGCACCTTGTTCACGATGTCCGGCGGCGTACCGGCCGGCGCCAGGATGCCGAACCAGGAGCTCGCCTCAAAGCCTGTCAGGTCACCGCCCACTGCTGCGATGGGAGGAACGTCGGGCAGCGCAGGCGAAGGCTTCGCGCTCGTCACCCCCAGCGCCTTCAGCCGCCCAGCCTTGATGTATGGCATGGCCGACGGCAGATTATCGAACATCAGGTCGGCCTGACCACCGAGCAGATCCGTAATCGCCGGCGCCGAGCCGCGGTATGGAATGTGCACCATGAAGGTTTTCGTCTGCGTCTTGAAAAGCTCCCCGGCGAGATGAATGGACGTCCCGTTACCGCTCGACGCCATGTTCAATCGGCCAGGATTGGCCTTCACGTAGTCGATGAAGCTTTTTACATCCGTGATCTTGTTCTTCTCCGCCAGCGCAGCATTCAGGACGAGGACGTTAGGCACCGCCGCGACCAGCGACACCGGCGCGAAATCCTTGATCGGATCGAAGGGCAGCTTCGAATACAGTGACTGGTTGATCGCGTGGGTCCCCACGGTTCCCATCAGCAGGGTATAGCCGTCCGGCGGTGACTTCGCTACGATTTCCGACCCGATGTTGCCTCCAGCGCCCGGACGGTTATCGATGATGACCTGTTGTCCCCACGCTTTCGATAGTTCACCGCCCACCGCGCGCGCAAGAATATCCGTCGTGCCGCCCGGCGGAAACGGCACGACAAGTTTGACGGGCTTATTTGGATATGCCTGGGCGAAAACAGCACCGCTGCCCGCTACGGCGACTGCGGCAGCAACAATGGATAACCAGTGTTTCAACTTCATCGCATCTCCTCCATCTCATGGTAGTTTGTCCGGAGCATCTCCGACGCGCTTGCCGGGGTTGAGGCGTTCCAGTGCAAGCAAGGCGGCGGATTGATCCGCGTGGGGTACTGCATCCAGAATACTGCGATAGGTTTGCGTGACGAGTTCGGCAACGGGCAGGCTTACTCCTGCCGCCGCTGCTGCGACAAGGACATTTTCCAGATCCTTCGCCTGGCTTTTGACCTGCCCGCCAGGGAGAAAATTGCGATCGAGCATGCGCTGGCCATGCACCTCAAGGATTCGACTTTCCGCAAATCCTCCGCGCAGTGCGGTTCGGACGGCGACTGGGTCGGCCCCTCCGGCCTGCGCCAGCAGCAGTGCCTCTGCCACAATGCACAACGTGCCGCCAACGATCAACTGGTTGCACAATTTGGCGACCTGTCCACACCCTGCTGGCCCAACCAGGGTCGGCCGCCCCATTACCTTCAGCACAGGTGCAGCGCGAGCAAAGTCGTCAGCATCGCCGCCAGCCATAATTGCCAAAGTGCCCGCTTCTGCCCCAACGACACCGCCGGAAACCGGCGCATCAATAAACGAAAGCCCGAACGCCTTCAAATACGCATGAAATTCCTGCGCCTCCGATTGCTGGGTCGAGCTCATGTCGACGACAAGCGTCCCTGGGCGCATCGCGCCGACTGCGCCCTGCAGCACGTCGCGAACAACCGGCCCGGCCTCCAGCATCGTAATCACGATGTCCGCTTGCTTTACCGCATCAGAAACCTGCTCCTCCACAACAGCGTTCATTGCCTCAAGCGACATTGCCTTGGCGAGCGTACGGTTCCATGCCACCACGGGAAATCCCGCTTGCAACAAACGGGTTGCCATCGGTTTTCCCATCAGTCCAATGCCCAGAAATGCGATGGTCGGCAGCGTGGCGGTCGCGCTCAAGTCGGTCTCCTGTTAATTCAGTTTGTCGGATAATGAGACATCATCATCTCAAAAAACCAACTTTCATGCCCGCAATCGAGTTACAAGTCGTTCCAGATTCGTGCGTACTGCTGGGAGAGTGCCCTCTATGGCATCCGGCAGAACAGGTTCTCTATTGGATCGACATCGCCGGACTTGCGGTGCATCGCTTTGACCCCGCGCGCAGTGAACGCGCGTCCTGGCCTTTGCCGTCCGAGCCCGGGTGCATCGCATGGTGCGCCGATGGTGGTCTGCTTGTCGCCATGCGCGCTGGAATTTCCATGCTTGACCCCATCAGCGGCACCCTCCGACGGCTCATCGATGCGCCTTATGATCCGTCGCGCATCCGTTTTAATGATGGACGTTGTGATGCTGCCGGTCGTCTGTGGATTGGTACGCTGTCGGATGATCGCAGCCAGGCACTGGGGGCGCTGTATTGCCTCGAACGGGGCATCATTCGGAAGGTAGGCAATCCTGTCACGGTATCGAATGGCCTTGCCTTCAGCAACGATAACCGCAAGATCTACCATGCGGATACCTCTGCCCACCGAATTTCCGTTTATGACTTTGACCTTGCGTCCGGTTCGTTGCCCGCCGGCCGTGTCTTCAAGATCTTCGACAACAACAAGGGTGAGAACTATGGCGGTCGCCCGGATGGTGCGGCGGTAGATAGCGAAGATTCTTATTGGTGTGCAATGTATGAGGGCGGGAGGCTCTTGCGCCTTTCCGCGGGCGGCGACATGTTGCGCGAAATCGACCTTCCAGTCCGCTGTCCAACCATGCCAGCCTTTGGTGGCCCTGATCTACAAACCATGTACATCACGACGGTAAGAAATAAGCGCCCGGATGCGGAATTGAAAGCGTGTCCACTTTCAGGCCATGTCTTGTCCCTGCGCGTCGATACGCCTGGCCGTGCGGAGCATGCCTATATCCCTTAATGCATGCAAATCTTTGCATTCAGATAAATTTTAGTTTTTACGTAAAATAGAATCCTGTCATTTCAAGCTTCATGCGAAAGGAAATAGCGGATGAAAGAATTCCGTCGACATACCGTTGTTCTCGCTATCGGCTGCCTGCTCACCGCGCTTTCGCCGGCGAGCTTCGCGGCGGACTCCTTTTCCGTGGAATACGGAACGGGCGATAAGACGAGAATGGTACGACTTGGCGCGCAGTGGAAATGGGACCAGATGTGGTGGCGCTCAAACGGCACACACATCAGCGGATATTGGGACCTGGTGGTCGCCCAATGGCGAGGCAAGCAGTTCCGAAACATTCCAGGCAATACGCAGAACATTACGTCGCTTGGCATTACACCGGTCTTTCGATTGCAGAACGACGATCTGAAGGGCTTTTACGCCGAAGTAGGCATTGGTGCCCACTTGCTATCCGAGCTTTACGATAACAACGACAAGCAGCTTTCGACACGCTACCAGTTTGGTGACCACCTTGGCATCGGATACGTCTTTCAAAACAACGCGGATGTTGGCCTGAAGATTCAGCATTTCTCCAACGCAAGCATAAAAAAACCAAACGACGGCGTAAATTTCGCGCTGCTACGCGTAAGTTATCCGTTTTAAGGCGGTTGGATTAGGCGCGTCGTCGGCGCGGCAGCAGCCGTATCCAGCGCGGTCTTTGGCATCCACCAGGAATTCGCAGGAGCGCTCACGGTTTCCGGTCCCCGCTACCGAATCGATGAGACGGCAGTGGAGCAAATTCTCCACGTACTCTACCGCCATGCGCGCGAACTGACCCG
>NZ_JBLWFR010000159.1:0-574 GCF_048799745.1 Noviherbaspirillum sp. ST9
TGTTGGTCTATGGGGTGTTCTGACACTGATTGCTTGTAGTTCACCCTCGCCCGCAGGAGAGACCGAATGGCCTGCTTCCTTTGGATATGGCCGTAGTGCTACGCCCGCAGAAATTTCTGCAAAGGATATCGACGTACGTCCGGATGGTAAAGGGCTTCCTGCAGGTGAGGGGACTGTTGCTGCCGGCAAAGTGATATATGCTGCCAAATGCGCAGCGTGTCATGGGAAAACCGGGGTCGAAGGACCGTTCGACAAGCTGGTGGCACCGCCTATCACAAAAGACGCCGAAGGCGGAAGGGAAAGAAAGGCGATTGGCAACTACTGGCCTTACGCATCCACGTTATATGATTATATAAACCGGGCGATGCCCTTTAATCAGCCGGGATCTTTGTCTGCGGATGAGGTTTATAGTGTGACTGCTTATTTATTGTTTGCCAATAGGATAATCGGCGCGGATGCCGTATTAAACCGCAAAAGTCTTCCCTTGGTAGTTATGCCTGCACATGAACGTTTTGTAACAGACGACCGGCGAGGCGGACGCGAAATTAAATAGGAAAAAAGAGTGATGAGCGAT
>NZ_JBLWFR010000160.1:0-573 GCF_048799745.1 Noviherbaspirillum sp. ST9
GCTTAACACCAGAAAGAATATACATTTCGAAATCATTACCGAAAGTAAACACTCTTTTCTTTACTTCGATCCGGATATCATCACGACGATTTTGGAAAATTTACTGTCAAATGCTTTTAAATATACTCAAGCGGGAAGTATTTTGCTCGCTCTCAGATATGTTAGTGAGAACGGCATAGATTATACTGAAATAGAGGTTCGTGATACAGGTAGTGGCATCCCTGCCGATGCGATACCTAAAGTATTTGAAAGATATTATCAGGTTGGAAAAGACAAACATGTATCAGGAACGGGTATCGGACTGGCGCTGGTCCAAAACCTTGTTTCGATCCACGAAGGAGAGATATTTGTGGACAGTAAACTTGGTGAAGGTTCATCTTTCCGATTGAGGCTCAAAACCGGAAATACTTACTCAAATGCAATACACCTGGATGCTATACTTCCGGAGGAACATTTGGTAAACGATAAAGGAAAACCAGCTAACGGTAAATCCATTGTGCTGGTGGTTGAAGACAATCACGATATAAGAGACTATATTTTTCAGTCGCTGTCTGAGAGTTATCTTGTTTATAC
>NZ_JBLWFR010000161.1:0-573 GCF_048799745.1 Noviherbaspirillum sp. ST9
CCACGAAGCCACTGCCGGCCAGGCCGAACACGGCCACCGACGGGTCGAAGTCGTGGATCGCCGCCACCACCGCGTCGGCGATGCGCGGGTCGCGCGCGGCCTGGTTGTAGAGCGCGCCATGCGGCTTGACGTGGGCGATGCGGCCACCCTCGGCTTGTGCGATCGCAGATAGCGCGCCCAGTTGATAGAGGACGCCGGCATAGATCTCGCTCGCCGGCAGGTCCATCTCCTTGCGCCCGAAGTTCTCCGGGTCGTGGAAGCTCGGGTGCGCGCCGATCGAGACATTCTTTTCGACCGACCAGCGCACGCAGTCGCGCATCGCCTGCGCGCCGCCCGCGTGCCAGCCGCACGCGATGTTCGCCGACGTGACGAGGTCCAGGAGCGCCTCGTCGGAGCCGCAGCCCTCGCCGAGATCGGCATTCAGATCTATTTCCATGATGTTCTCGTCCTGAGGGGTGAAGGGGGGGGCCGTCAGGCGGCCCGGGTGCCGGCCGCCAGCGCCCGGCGCTGCCGCTGGTGCGCCTCGTCGCGCAGCGCGATCGCCACGTCGATCTGGCGCAGGTAGGCGCGCTC
>NZ_JBLWFR010000162.1:0-571 GCF_048799745.1 Noviherbaspirillum sp. ST9
TTTAACAGGAAAAGGGCTGATGGTCCAGCTTCTTCTGATGCGGAAGATTACCCCATTGTAGTACCCAAGGCGAGACACAGGCATTTATGCAGATGATATAGAACCCATTTTTGTATGTTTGTTAAATGCATGCCTCTTGTATGAAGAAAATCTTAAGCGTAGCTGCTGTTATTCTGGTATCTTTTACCGTGTCGGCACAGGCTTCGAAGGACACGATATATTCATATCTATATAACTTATTGGAGCACAAAGAAATATATGTAAACGAAAAGAACGCTAAGATATCGCAGATTAAAAATATGCTCGCGCTTCCCGGCATAAACGGTGAACAGCGTTATGACATCAATCATAGGTTATATAACGAGTACAAAACATTTATTTCTGATTCTGCAATTTACTATACCAGACAAAACCTTGAAATAGCTAAGAAGTTAGACCGTCCTTTACTTATAAACGAAAGTAAGCTTGATCTGGTTTCTCTTTATGTAATTGCCGGCATGTATATAGAATCCCTCGATCTTTTGAAATCGATAGATAAAAGAGGCTTTCCTGATTGGTTACTGATTAAATA
>NZ_JBLWFR010000163.1:0-569 GCF_048799745.1 Noviherbaspirillum sp. ST9
AGAACTTAACTTTTCGTTGAATCTCTCTAGTTGAAGAAAAAGTGCATTCTAAAACACATGTCTTAAGATCTCTATTACTAGCAACTTCCAAAACTGGTCGCATAGAACTATAGCGGCCATTAAAAAGATAAACAAGGTCTGGGTTGTATAATTCGACAATATTTGAACTTAACTCTACCAATATAGCTGATGCTTTTAACGCCGCGTTAAAATACTCTCTATTTGCTTTCTCCATTAATGGCTCCAGATTACGTGTCATAGACACATATGAAGAAACAACACCTAGACCAATATTAATATTGTTGTAAGTAATCGATTTCAAATCCGTAATAGATGTGAAATCGAACTCACTTAAGTGATTCTTTCTCGCACCCTTAATATTAAATGAGGAGAGCTCCCTATGCTTAAAATTAGGATGTTCTATCTGGCTTAAAAGTAGCCAAGATGAAAGTCTGCACTCCCAACATCTAATTACCGACTGTTCTGGATTAGAATCACATGGTCTTGCTTCGCCGCTACAAGTAACAAATAAAACCTCATTATTTGCATCTTGAAGACATTCTATCGCT
>NZ_JBLWFR010000164.1:0-566 GCF_048799745.1 Noviherbaspirillum sp. ST9
GACTTTTGCGACAAAAAGCTCTTTTGATAGTAGCTTGATAACGCGTTGGGGCTTCGACCTGGCGAAGTCATCATATTGGCCTTGATTCAAAGTGAAGAATAGCCGTCCCTTCTCTGCACGTACATCATCCGGCAGGTTTGCGTAATCAATTTTATCATATACCGGATATAACTGCGGTTTTGCGCTGCTTACCTGAGCAGTCACATAGTGTCCAACAACAGCAAATATGCAGGCCAGAAAATATTTCATTAACGGATCATTACGAATGGTAAACTAATCTGTGAACTATTGGTATTACGGTAAACGATGCTCGACAAAATAGGCCCAGGGGTATCATTAGCATAATCAAAGAACTGCATATGCCGGTAGATGTCAGAAGGTGTTGATGGCATCGTTACGTTTCCGCAACGGGGGATGGGGAAACGGCTGTCGACCAGTTTATAGATATTCGTTAGGGGAGATGACATATCGTAGGTCTCCACATACGCCCCAAGCCGCTGATTCTGAAAAGTGGTTTTCTTCTCGTTCGTCGAAAATGTTCTCGAATGAAGTAACCTGACGGTGCA
>NZ_JBLWFR010000165.1:0-565 GCF_048799745.1 Noviherbaspirillum sp. ST9
CAATTAGCGCCGTGACGGCGGCAGATTGCCCCAGTTGGTCCTGAGCATACATTGCTGTACCTACGTCAGCAGCACGGATAGCGGAGCGTACGGCCAGGCCGGTGCGCCCAGCAATGCCCGCCGCAGACACAGGGGCCAGGATGAACGGGGAATCCCCTACCAACATACCCGCGAACCCGGCTACTGTATTGTCAGCCATTAAGCGGTCACGGTCACGCTGCTCAAGCATCTGCTGCATGCGGTAGTTGTAGTCCTCGACCGACACCGAATCATGCAGGTACTCAATCTCTTCCTGATTTGGGGTATACAGCTTAGCCCGGGTGTCGCTGCTCAGAGTCTGCTTGGCGTTAAAGTTCTGGTCCCGGTCAAATGCCGGGGCAGAAGCCTTGCGGATAGCCGCAGCGATGATGCTGTTGCCCATACCAGATGCAAAGCTCTCCCCGGCCGTGGTGGCGGGGGTCTTAGCCTGCGCCAGTAAGGAGGCACGCTCCAGTGCATTTAAGCCGTTGTCTCCGGCATTGTTCCAATCTACGCGTGCAGGCGCAGATTTAAGTATTGCGCCCTT
>NZ_JBLWFR010000166.1:0-565 GCF_048799745.1 Noviherbaspirillum sp. ST9
CGACGACCAGATGATCTATCTGCTGGCTGTCGAACCCGACGGGTCGATCTCCTGCTCCATGCGCATGCGGCCGGCCCTTACCGGATCAGTGCTAGGGGGCGTGTTCCCGCACCTCATCGCTGAGGATGAAGCCAGCATCTACGCCAGCGACACCTGGGAGATCAGTCGCTACTTCGCCACCGGCGCCGCGCGCGGCCGCTCGGGCGCGGCGCGGCGGGCGGAGATCCGCGAGAAATACAAGGTGGATCTGATCGGCGTCGTGGGCTCCTTCGCCCGCGGCGAAGCGCGTGACGACAGCGACGTGGACGTGTGGGCAGAGTTCCTTCGAGGCGCCACGCTCTTCAAGCAGGGCGGAGCCGTGTCTGAGCTGGAGGAAGCCCTGGGCCCACGGGTCGATCTTGTCGACCGGGCCCGGGTGAAACCGCTCATCCGGACCAGCATGGAACGCGACCTCGTCCTCGCATGACCGCCTCGATGGATCGCCAGCGCCTGATCGACATGAGGGACAACGCCCGCCGCGCCATCGCCTTTTTGGGAGACGCTGACGCACAGGCTCTGGAAACTG
>NZ_JBLWFR010000167.1:0-564 GCF_048799745.1 Noviherbaspirillum sp. ST9
ACAACATCAGAAACATGGCCGCAAATTGAAAGACCAGCTTCACGGTGTACGGCAGCGGGTTCACATCGTCAACGAAACTACCTCCGGCGATGACGGTCAAGCCCATCATAAACCACGGATATTCAAGTCCAAAAAAAACTGCCCATATCCATGCTCCGATGAGGAAGATGACACCTCCACCACGCAGAGTTAGATGTTTATGGCTGCTTCTCAGATTCGGCTTGTCAATGATATTAAAATGACTGGCGATCTTAAAGTAAACCAACTCCGCGATTACCATAATAGCAAGAATATTAATATGCGTATCCCAGATCACTCGTGAAAAATTAAACTATACCTCACTTTGAATACTCAATATTTTGAATGATTTCTTTATACTAATTGGTTGTATAATAGCATAAGGGATCAGGCCTATCACTGTACCAAGGATGACTATTATCCAGTTGTTGAAATGCTGAGACAGTATTAATATGAACAGAATCTTGAATACAACGGCGAATAAATATCCCGCTAACTGCACATTCAATTTACCTAAGCCAGCCACTAATGTAGATTGAACTGAGA
>NZ_JBLWFR010000168.1:0-564 GCF_048799745.1 Noviherbaspirillum sp. ST9
GCAGTATCACCGACTGCTGGTATGGAACAGTAAGGTCTGCTGTACCATGTACCATAAGTGTTGGAACATTGCTGATTTTGGCCGCAGGACTGGCTTCGGTAAATCGCGAATTCAGCGGCAGTGCTGTTATCGCCGCGCCTGCCATATATTCTATGGCTTGCTTAAGACTTGATAAAGCAGCCAGACCCAGGAACTCCGATGAAAAGCTGCCTGGCCCGGCCAGGGAAATCACCGCATTAATTTCTCCCGGCTTTTTATACCCATAAGCATACAAAAGTCCCATATGAGCTCCAGCACTTACACCCAACAGAACAACACCTTTATCACGAACCCGCCATTCGTCTGCATGATTACGGACAAAAGCGAGGGCAGCGGCAACGTCAGCCATCATTCCTTCATAGTCATTGCTAGCAGAGGCATAGCAATAGTTCATGTTAACGCTGGCAATTCCCTGTTGCTGCAGAGCAGCCTGAATAAACAGAACATCCTCCATGTTTCCGCTGATCCACGATCCTCCATGCAGGAGCACTACAAGCGGAGTACTTTCTGTACGGTAAGCAGGTA
>NZ_JBLWFR010000169.1:0-564 GCF_048799745.1 Noviherbaspirillum sp. ST9
TGGGAACTGGCTCTGGGGGAATTTCATGAACCGGCGCTTCGACGAGAAGCAACAACACGACCCTCTGGTGGTCCTTGCAACCCTTTTTCAGGGTAAAATTAGTCTTGACGAAACCGAGCGCATAAAAATACTCGAATCCATGTACGACTCAAGACATCAGGCACAGGAACGCCTGTGGAGCGGGGATGAGCTGGAAACAAGAAACATCATTACCAATGTGAGGATTTTCCCTGAGTACAGAATGGCCTATACGGAAAAAATCTTAAATATCAGGAACAAGGACAGCCGCAAGTGGGGCGGAAATCAGGAGGCCATCTACACCTTCCACCTTCCGGAAGGCTCTGTAGTAAGCTCCCTCTCCCTGTGGATTGCCGGCAAGGAAGAAAAAGCCTATTTGACCACTAAATCCAAAGCAGACTCAGCATATAAACAAATCGTAGGTGTTGAGCATGAGCAGCGCGACCCTTCGGTGATACACTGGCAGGAAGGAAACAAAGTAAGTGTACGAGTCTTTCCATGTACTCCAACCGAAGACCGGAAATTCAAATTAGGAATTACAGATCG
>NZ_JBLWFR010000170.1:0-563 GCF_048799745.1 Noviherbaspirillum sp. ST9
CTGTTTATCAAGAATCTGCATCACGCCCCATGATTTCCAGGTTCCATGATCCGTGGTACAGTCGAAACAGTTGAATATGTCACCGGTTGTGCGCCAGAGGTGCCCTACCACCGGGCCCCATTCCCAGGGTTTATCATTACCCCATTCACAAATACTCAGCACAATTGGCCTGCCAGCTTTCTTTAGCGCCGCAGCCATGGTTTTATAGGCTCCCTCTGCCTTTAGGCCTTCGGTATTACACCAATCATATTTTAAATAATCGACACCCCATTTAGCATAGGTTTGGGCATCCTGAAATTCGTATCCGCGACTACCGGGTCTGCCCCCGCATGTCATCGAACCTGCGTCCGAATAGATTCCCAACTTCAATCCTTTAGAATGTATATAGTCGGCAAGAGCCTTCATTCCCGAAGGAAAACGTTTAGGATCAGGATGAATAAAACCTAAGCTATCGCGGTCGCCATGCCAGCAATCATCAATATTAACATAGGTATAACCGGCATTCTTCATTCCCGACGAAACCATTGCGTCCGCAACCTCCCGGATAAGTTTCTCATCAACAT
>NZ_JBLWFR010000171.1:0-562 GCF_048799745.1 Noviherbaspirillum sp. ST9
GCTGGTCTCGCAACCTCTCCCAAGATGGTTACTTTAAAGTTGGCGAAACGCACTTGCACATTAGGATGAGTATAAACCACAGCAGCCTTCTCCTTAATCAAATCCCTTGCTTGATAAGTGGTTAGGCCTACAACTTTCACTTTTCCAACTACGGAAAGATCTATTTCCCCATTCTTATCTACTAAAAATCCTGACGTTGGTGGCGTGGCACCTAAAGCAACTGTGGTACCAGTAACCGTACTGATCGCCTGGCTCGCCGCTTGATTCACTACCATGTTAGTTGTTGGATCAATAGTGAAAATTGAAATGGATAGTATATCATCGGGTTGAATAACCGGTTCAGTGAATCTCGCAGTATTTGCTAATTCGGATTGTTGCTCCGAGCTTATATCCTGAAAATAAGCGACTTTTT
Organism: Noviherbaspirillum sp. ST9; assembly: GCF_048799745.1. Lineage (NCBI taxonomy): Bacteria > Pseudomonadati > Pseudomonadota > Betaproteobacteria > Burkholderiales > Oxalobacteraceae > Noviherbaspirillum > Noviherbaspirillum sp. ST9. The sequence goes on from NZ_JBLWFR010000171.1 coordinate 413, forward strand.
TTGTGGTTTCACATGAGGTTAGCAGTAAACCGGCTACCAAGAGAAAACCACTTGCTGATTTTCTGTTATCGATACATATCTTCATCGGTTTTAACAAGGTTCCTACCATACAAAAGAGTAATTTTTGGAAATAACTAATTCTATAATTGA
>NZ_JBLWFR010000172.1:0-562 GCF_048799745.1 Noviherbaspirillum sp. ST9
ACACCACAAATGAGATCAACCTTAACTCTGTTCGCATCTTGCCTCTCGCTGTGTACACTTTTATCCCCAGAAATAAACGCGCAATCTCGACAACAAGATACTTTGTGGTTCGATAATCAATGGAATCCGGTCGTGGACAAAGAAAAGGCATATTACTTTCGGACTATTAATGAACTAAAACGAGATTCAATAGTAGTGAAAGATTACTATCGTTCGGGGCGACTACAAATGGATGGCACATATTCATCTTATCCAAATTACAAAAACGGAACATTCCGCTGGTACTTTGAAGACGGAAAGCTACGGCAGGAGGCTAGAATTAAGGGAGACACTACCTTCAAATACCGGGAATATGATCATGAAGGGAATATAAAAAAACAACAGGAGCTTTTGCAGGTGGAACGAACAGAAAATGGAAAAAAATCATTCATTTATGTTTATGCTGATCGATTTCCCGAATACCCAGGTGGCTCTGAAGCTATGCTTGAATTCATCAGAAATAATATCCGTTATCCGGAGGCATTAAGGAAGAAGAATACCCAGGAGAAAGTTGTTGTTCGTT
>NZ_JBLWFR010000173.1:0-562 GCF_048799745.1 Noviherbaspirillum sp. ST9
CTGATCAAAGAAACCGCAGGCATAGCCAATCTCAGTAAGCGACTGGTTGGTGGAGCTGATGAGCGCAATGGCTCGTTCAACTTTTAGTTTCCGCCGGTATTCTCCCAGGCTGCAGCCAAAATAACGGGCGAAATATTTGGAGATGGTGACTGGGTGCACGTCTACTGCCCCTGCCAGCTCCCGGAGGCTCACCGGGGCATTCCACTTGTCTCTAAGCAATTCGTCAATTGTGTTCACCCACGAAGGCATAAGCTGTCTGTCGCTTTGTTTCCAGCCGGCTACAGCGTCAAGTAGCAGCATGTGAATACTGTCACTAAAGTTTTCATCACGGTGTCGCAGCTCGCGGTAAAGAAGAACCATTAGAAGGACCGAGCCGGGGCGGCTGAAGGCCAGCGGCGAGATTGCCGTGGGGCTGAGGCCATATTTATCGAAGAAACCTGGTTCCAGTTCCAGGTTCATATTATGACAATATTTGCTGTAAACGGCATTCTGGTGCATTTCTCCAGCTCGCATGAGTGAGAAGGATTCCAACAACTGATCAGAACAGCGAAAGTCCTTTCTC
>NZ_JBLWFR010000174.1:0-562 GCF_048799745.1 Noviherbaspirillum sp. ST9
CCGGGGGTGCGGCCGCACGCTCCGCGACCAACTTCGCCGGCCTGTAAGGCCGCGATTTCTTAACGGTGGACGTACCGCCCACCTCGAAATCGCTAAGCACACTTAGCCGCGAGCCCTTGCTTTTCAAGGGCTCGCGGCCAGTTCGCTTGGCAGGAGTGGAGGGACTCGAACCCACGGCATTCGGTTTTGGAGACCGACGCTCTACCAACTGAGCTACACTCCTGCGAGGCGGCCGCCATTAGCCCGGCTAGCCGGTCGGGACAAGACCCAATTATGTGATTTCCGCATATAGTTCGAAAGAGCGCTTGCCGTGCTCCCCGCGCCGACATTGACCCCCGCCCGACTCCCGCGTATAGGCCGCCGCTGCACGAAGGGGATTTCTCGGGATTCGGGACATGTCCGTCGGGCAAGCTTGAACATTGCTGGATGCGAATAGGGCCGGGCGAAAGCCGCAAAGGCCCCTTTTTGTATTCCGAAGTGCTGTGATGGCTCCAGCAAAGTAACCTCATGGAAAGGTGAAGGCTTCAATGCCGACGATCAACCAGCTGGTCCGCAAGGGCCG
>NZ_JBLWFR010000175.1:0-561 GCF_048799745.1 Noviherbaspirillum sp. ST9
ATATAACGCTGGCTTATGAAAACTTGGGAGCAAATTAGCAAAGAAAAGTATATAATCATAGCTGCACTGATCGTTTATTCCGTAACGGCAATATATAGCAATGGTTATTACCATCCGGATGAACACTACCAGATAATCGAATTTGCCGGGCTTAAATTGGGATTTAACGCTCCGTCGGATCTAGCTTGGGAATATGGCAGATTAATGAGACCCACTGTTCAACCCACGTTATGTATTTTACTTTTTAAGGCGTTAAATTTCTTCGGGATTTTTGATTCGTATTTTTTGGCGATGGCCTTGCGGCTAATTACCGCTATAGTTGCGGTTGCTATTATTACCAGGTTTATTATTTGCACCAAAAGTTTTATAAACCCAGGTCTTTGGACAATTTATTTATTATTATCTTATTTTCTCTGGTTTACTCCATTTATTAGCATTCGCTTTTCTTCTGAAACCTGGTCGGGCTTATCCTTTTTGTTTGCTCTTTGCTATATTTTGAAAGAAAAAAAACTTACTTGGGATTATTGTATATGTGGTGCATTATTCGGCCTCAGCTTTATG
>NZ_JBLWFR010000176.1:0-561 GCF_048799745.1 Noviherbaspirillum sp. ST9
TCTTATAAAAAACACGGCTCAGGACTTTATTCCAACTGCAACATTAAAAGGCATTAAACTGGATTTTGACTTCCTTTGTGAAAGCTGCGTTATTGATGCAGACCCCGAGGTTTTTACTAAGATTGTCAGCAATTTATTAGGAAATGCGTTAAAACATTCGGCAAGCTTTATTAGAATCATGGTAAGAGGTGGTACAACATATTGCCGTATTGTGATAGAAAATGATGGCGACCGGATACCTCAGGAATATGCCGAAAAGGTCTTTGAACCTTTTTTCAAGTTAAAGAAACATGTTGAGGGCTCGGGACTAGGATTGCCGCTGGCTCAATCATTGATTGCACTGCATAATGGGACGATCCGCCTCGATCCGTATACTCCGTATAACAGCTTTATAATTGAAGTCCCTCTGCATCAGGACGATGTCATCCTATTTCTCGACAAAACAGACCGGGCGATTTCACAACAGCACGGAGATCTGTGTTCACTTTCTAATGACAAAAAAGCGGACGAGCGAGAACAGGTAGTGATCCTTTCGGTTGAAGATAATGAGGAGTTCCAAAA
>NZ_JBLWFR010000177.1:0-560 GCF_048799745.1 Noviherbaspirillum sp. ST9
ACCGACATAAGAAGTCTGGGGTCGCGGTTATCGTAAGGTTTCTGAGGATTATAAGAAGGATCACTTTTAACAGGTAAGCCATTACTTGTTTCGTAGGCGTCAACTAAGTTCTGGGAAGGATTAACCCCGCCCGATGCAGCTTCATAACCTACCGGATAAGTTGTTTTTTCCAGGCCATTGCTTGCGGAATAACGGCGCTCAAAAATAAACTCAGCACTCTGCATTTGTCTAAACAAATCGCGGTAATTCGATGCCAACGAATACCTGTTTAGCGCAATAACCGAATGTGCAGCCTGTGCTGCTTCTATCCATTTCGTACGGATATTGCCAGGGTTATTCAGGTCACTCGCTGCATAGAGCAACACTCTGGCCTTCAAAGCCAGAGCTGCTCCGCGCGTTGCTCTGCCAATTTGGTTACCTGAATTAAAGTCACTCCAGGTATCTCTCAGACTTGTATTGGTGGCATCTAGCTCAGTAACAATAAAATTGACACATTCTTCAAATGTATTCCTTGGAAGCCGGGTATTTTCGGCATCAAGTGTCTCCTTTATTAGCGGAAC
>NZ_JBLWFR010000178.1:0-559 GCF_048799745.1 Noviherbaspirillum sp. ST9
TCCATCCACAATTGTTGCTCAACCGAACTCGAATATAATATATCCCTGGAGAATGAAACGCTATAGATACTCCCCCATTATTATCGTTAGGGCACGGAAATCCAGTATTATACTGGATACTGTAGGTAGAGGGAGAGATGGACCATTGAGCATTAGAATAATTACAATTACTGCTTGCGTATAACGCATTAAAGGGGATATATGCCCCTCTAGGAATCGAACTCGATGAGGAATATACACTAATTAACCCTCGGTCGGGAACGCCCGAGTTTATAGTTTTAGTTATTTGAACTGATGTGCCACAAGTAGAAGTAATAACAGCCGTTAGTGTTATACTAACACTAGAGGTCCCAGTTCTATTAAGCAGACAGGACGTGCCGTTAGTTGTAATTGAAACTTCAGAAGAAGGAGAAACACTCCATGCGACAGCGGTACCTGCAGGCAGATTATTTAACGTATACGTACTGCTAGTACAGAAGAACGAGGCGCCCGATATCATATTGCTAGAGGCATTCGAACCAATGTCATGCAGCTTTTTCGGCAACAGCTTCTGGAAGCG
>NZ_JBLWFR010000179.1:0-555 GCF_048799745.1 Noviherbaspirillum sp. ST9
GAATGTGTGGACGGAATATATTAAATATCCGACCAAGGTACAATACCAGATATTTCCACGAATAAGTGCCTTGAGTGAGGTGTTGTGGAGCCCTAAGCAGTCGAGGGACTGGACTGATTTTGAACCCAGATTACGGGCGCAGATTAAGAGATACGATTTGTGGAGGGTGCATTACGGGCCGGTAGTGGATACGCCGTAGCTTAGTATCAAGTATCAAGATGTTGCGGGTTGCAGCGTATTATGGAGACGATCAATGGTTTACAGATGTCTGAATTATTGTTGCTAATGGCTAATTACAGCTGTCAGCTTAAGAAATATGTATATAAAGTTCCGGGTATCCAGGCTTTTTAGTTGCCTGTTGTTGTTTTTTATTACAGGGGCTGTTAGCGCACAGTCCGTTTATCAGTTTAAAGAGGGATATATATTAAAGAAGGTGCACCGGTACGGCCGGGAGGCGCTGTATGCTGATCCCCTGGCGTGGCAATTGTACAATGGGACACTAAAGACTCCTGCTGATGGCGCTGTTTTTGGAGCAGACAGTCAGGGCACTGAGCT
>NZ_JBLWFR010000180.1:0-553 GCF_048799745.1 Noviherbaspirillum sp. ST9
TTGCAACTCATCATCCGAATATCAGTGGGAGATCGTTGGCGACCCCGCCATTACAGAGATCAGGAAAAGGAGCATTCCTTTGATGGAAGAGAAATTCATCAGAGCAGAGAAGCTGTCCGGATCGATGACGCTAAACTGGACAGGTTCTCCTGAAGAATATTTTGAAATGCTGATTCCCAATGCGTTTCATGCATATAAAAGTGCGACAATTATGCAGAATGTGCCGGGACCAGAATACAAAATCCAGCCTGTGGGGAGAGACGCCGTGCTGCTCACTTTTGAGTTTAATGAACAGGGAGTTGGCTGGCCCTCCTTTACCATTAATGCTCCGGAGGGCACGATCATAGAACTGTTGGTACACGAAGCTCATACTCCCGGTAAAGCGGTCCTCATCAATTCTCATTTTAACTCCTGGACCAGGTTTATCTGTAAAGAAGGGCTGAACCGGTTTGAGACCTTTGATTTTGAGAGCTTCCGTTGGTTACAGCTACATATCCGTAATTTTAATCGTGCAGTAACGGTTAGCGAAGTAGGAATGAGGAGAAGAGTTTTC
>NZ_JBLWFR010000011.1:0-105880 GCF_048799745.1 Noviherbaspirillum sp. ST9
GCGGCAGGTCGAAGGTGTAGCGCGGCGTGCCGGAGTTCACGTCGGTGCCGACCAGGCCCAGCAGCAGGCCGAGCACGATCATGCCGATGGCGCGCAGCAGCGATCCATGCGCCAGAACGACCGAGGCGACCAGACCAAGGACCATCAGCGAGAAGTATTCAGCCGGACCAAAGGTCAGCGCCAGATCTGCCAGCGGCGGCGCGAACAAGGCCAGCAGGACAGTCGCGACAGTACCGGCGAAGAAAGAACCGATAGCGGCTGTGGCCAGTGCCTTGCCGGCGTGGCCGTTACGCGCCATCTGGTAGCCGTCGATCGCGGTGACCACCGATGACGATTCACCCGGCAGGTTGACGAGAATAGCGGTAGTGGAACCGCCGTACTGTGCGCCGTAATAGATTCCGGCCAACATGATCAGCGAGGAGATCGGCGGCAGAGAGAAGGTGGCCGGCAGCAGCATCGCGATTGTGGCGACGGGACCGAGGCCGGGCAGAACGCCGATGGCGGTGCCAAGGAACACACCGATCAGGCAGTACAGCAGGTTGGAAAGCGTAAGGGCGGTTTCGAAACCAAGACCCAGGTTGCTGATAATTTCCATGACGTCTTCCCTTAGAAACCGAGCCAGGGCCCGAACATCGGCATCGGCAGGCCAAGCGCCTTGACGAAGACCAGCACGCAGAACACCGCCATCCCCACCGCCAGCAAGAGGTAAGGGCCAAGCTTGAACTTGATGCTGGCATAGCCGCCGACCAGGATCACCAGCATGACGCTGACCGCCATGCCTGCACCGCGCATGAGAAGGCCGAACACGACGACCGAAAGCGTGACCAGGGCAATTTCACGCACGGCCAAATGGCCGACCGGGCTGCCGGCTTTAAGCAAGGACCGGATCACGGCCACCAGCCCGATCAGGGCGAGCAATGCGCCGAGGACGGTGGGAAAGTAGGCTGGTCCCATCCGGCCTGCCGAACCCATGGAGTAGTCGCGGGCAATGATCATTGCCGCAAGCCCGGCCACAACGAAGATGACCCCGGAGAAGAAATCCTTCGGGGCTCGAATGACAGAAGACATGTTGGTTCCTCTTGTTGAATGGTTCTGTGGACCATTTTCATCATGGCCAGACGGCCTGCAGGTGGCAGGCCGTCCGGTTGAACTTATTTAACTTCCGGCTTTCCATCCACGCGCCGCGGGATGTCCAGCACGTTGCCGTCCTGGAGCGCCGCCGGCAACAAGGCTTGCGGCAAGTCCTGGTAGCAGACCGGGCGCAGGAAACGCGCAATCGCAAGACTGCCCACCGAGGTCGACCGTCCATCCGCTGTCGACGGAAACGGACCGCCGTGCACCATGGCATGACAGACCTCCACCCCCGTACCGAACCCGTTGACGAGGATGCGGCCGACCTTGCGTTCCAGTACCGGAAGGAAGCGTCGCGCTGCCGCGTGGTCTTCCTCGTCGATGTGCAGCGCCGCGGTCAATTGCCCGTCGAGCGCTTCCACCACCTCGCGCATGGCGGCCTCATCCGGGCAGCGCACGATGAGTGAAGCGGCACCGAACATTTCTTCCTGCAGGTCGTGATTGCGGAGGAAATCCTGCGAGGACGTCGAGAAGACTGCCGCCTGGCACTGGTAGCGTCCGCCGGCCTGGCCGCGCGCGACTGTGTCGACCTTCGGATGCTGTTCCATCTTCGCGACACCGGAGGCGTAGGCGTCATGGATTCCCGGCGTCAACATGGTTGCGGCAGCCGACTCCGACGCTGCCTTCCCGGCGGCCGCGATGAAGTCGTCCAGCGCGGGGCCGTCGATGCCAAGCACGAGTCCCGGGTTGGTGCAGAACTGCCCCGCGCCGAGCGTCAGGGAAGCCACAAAGCCCTTCGCAATCTCCTGCCCGCGCTTCGCGAGCGCATTTGGAAAAAGCAGGACGGGATTGATGCTGCTCATTTCCGCATATACGGGAATCGGCTCGGGCCGCGCCGCCGCCACGTTCATCAGGGCCACGCCGCCGCGGCGCGATCCGGTAAACCCAACCGCCTTGATGCGCGGGTCGGCCACCAGTTTCTGGCCGAGGTCGTAGCCGCTGACGAACAGCAGCGAGAACGTCCCCTCCGGCATGCCGCAACTCCTGACCGCGGCCTGGATTGCGCGCCCGACCAGCTCCGAGGTGCCCGGATGCGCGGAATGCGCCTTGACGATCACCGGGCAGCCGGCCGCCAGCGCCGAAGCGGTATCGCCGCCGGCAACGGAGAACGCGAGCGGGAAATTGCTTGCGCCGAACACCACGATCGGGCCAAGCGCGATCTGGCGCAGGCGCAGGTCGGCGCGCGGCAGCGGCTGGCGTGCGGGCTGTGCCGGGTCGATGCGCGCATCGAGATAAGCACCGTCGCGGACCACCCCGGCAAACAGGCGCAGCTGATTGACCGTACGCATCCGTTCGCCTTCGATGCGCGGGCGCGGAAGCCCGGTTTCGGTCATGCAGCGCGTGACCAGTTCGTCGCCGATGTCGAGGATGTTCTGTGCGATCTGCTCCAGGAAGGCCGCACGCGCCGCGGGCGTCGTTTCCCGATACGTATCGAAGGCCTCGGCGGCGAGCGCGCAGGCTAGCGCGATCTGCTCTTCCCCTGCTCCGCCGAAGTCCGGCGAGATCGGCTCCCCGGTCTGCGCGTCACGCGCGACGACGGCGCCGTTGGTGCCGCGCACTGCCGTACCACCGATTAATAGTTCACCTAGTATTGCCATGATGGTTTCCGATTGATGAGAGAGATTCGCGCTTATTGCGGGCCAAGCTTCTGGATCAGCGCGCGCAGCTCTTCCATTTCCGCTGCCTTCAGGTCGGAAAGCGGCGGGCGCACCGGGCCGGCGGAATGGCCAACGATGGTCGCGCCTGCCTTGACGATGCTCACCGCATAGCCCTGCGTGCGGTTGCGGATCTCCAGGTAAGGCAGGAAGAAGTCCCGGATGATGCGGTTGGTGGTCTCGGTATCGTTTGCAGCGTGCGCGTTGTAGAACTCGATCGCCGTGCGCGGAATGAAGTTGAACACGGCCGACGAGTACACCGGCACGCCCATCGCCTTGTAAGCACCCGCGAATACTTCCGCGGTCGGCAGGCCGCCGAGATAGGCGAAGCGGTCGCCCAGTTGCTGGCGGATCGCGACCATGGCTTCGATATCGCCGATGCCGTCCTTGAAGCCGACCAGGTTCGGGCAGCGATCGGCGAGCTTCTTCAGGGACTCCGGCGTGAGGCGGCATCCGGCGCGGTTGTAAACGGTGACGCCGAACTTGACGCTGCGGCAGACGGCTTCCACATGGGCGACCAGGCCTTCCTGGCTCGCTTCGGTCAGGTAATGCGGCAGCAGCAGGATACCCTGCGCGCCGAGGCGCTCGGCTTCCTGCGCGTACTTGATGGCGAGCGTGGTGCCGCCGCCCGCGCCGGCGATGATGGGCATGCGGTCCCGGCAGGTGTCGATGGCCGTCTTGACCACGGCGGAATATTCGCCGGGTTCCAGCGAGAAGAACTCGCCGGTGCCGCCGGCGGCGAACAGCGCGGACGCGCCATACGGCATCAGCCATTCAAGACGCTCGGTGTAACGGCCCGGGTTGAAGGAGAGATCGCTGTTGAAGTCGGTTAGCGGGAAGGACAGCAGGCCGCTTTCGAGGATGCGTTTCAGTTCTTGAGGATTCATTGCTTGCCTTTTAAGGTGAGTTGGTTCAGGGCGAACGGCTCCCTGGCCGCTCGCGCCATGTTTCAGTTGAACAGGGGTGGAAGGCTGTCTGTGGGGATCAGTCCAGCGTGATCTTGGCGTCGGCGATCACCTTGCCCCAGTGGGGAATCTCCGATTTCATCCAGGCGGAGAACTCTTCCGGCGAGGTGACATGGGGCTCGGCGCCTTGCGCCGCCATCTTTTCGACGATCTCAGGCATCTTCACGATCTTCGCCATCTCGGCATTCAGCTTGGCGATGATCGGCTTCGGCACGCCGGCTGGCGCCATCACGCCTTGCCAGCTGCCGGAAACGAAGCCCGGCACGGTCTCGGCAACGGTTGGCACGTCCGGCAACTGCGGCAAACGCTTCTTGCTAGAGACGGCGAGCAGGCGGATCTTGCCGGTCTTCACATGCGGATACGTGGCAACCATGCCGTTCATGGTCGCGTCGATCTGGCCGCTGATGAGGTCGGTCATGGCCTGCGCGCCGCCCTTGTAAGGAATGTAGCCCCAGTCTGCGCCGGTGCGCTGGGCGAACAGCACACCGGCAAGATGCGCGGCGCTGCCGTTACCGGCCGCGGCGGCGAAATTCAGCTTGCCCTTGGTCGCTTTCGAGTGGGCGATCAGCTCGGCGGTGGTTTTCACCGGTAGCGAGGAACTAGTCACGAGCAGGTGCGGCGAATAGGCGAGCATCCCCACGGGTGTCAGGTTCACCATCGGGTTGAAGGGCAGCTTCGGATACAGGCTCGGGCTGATGGTCAGGTTGCCCATGTCCATCAGGAGCAGCGTGTAGCCATCCGGCTCGGCCTTGGCGACGAGGTCAGCGCCGATATTGCCGTTGGCGCCGGGGCGGTTGTCGACGATGACCGGCTGTCCCCAAGCCTCGGTCAGCTTCTGGCCGACCATGCGGGCCAGTACGTCGGACGTGCCGCCGGCCGGGAATGGCACGACGATCTTGATCGGTTTGCTGGGATAGTTGGCGGGCGCGCCTTGCGCGAAGGTGGCGGAAGTTGCCGTGAAAGCGCAGACGGCGGCGATTGCGGCCAGGGTGAATCTCTTCATCGAAGTCTCCTCGATTGGTTGGATTGCGGATGTTTGTCGTTATTAAATCAGTGGCGTGACCAGTTCCCTTGTCGCGAAATACGCGCGGAGATTGGCAAGCACCAGGTCTCCCATCGCGCGACGTGTTTCTTCGGTGCCGCTCGCGACGTGCGGCAGGACGACCACGTTGTCCAGTCCGAGCAGCTCGGCCGGCACGTGCGGTTCGTTCTCGAACACATCGACTCCGGCGCCGGCAATCGAACCGGCCACCAGCGCTTCGACCAGGGCGCGCTCGTCGACGACCGTGCCGCGCGAGACATTGACCAGGAAACCTTTCGGTCCGAGCGCCTGCAGGATGTCGCGTGAAATCAATCCCTTTGTGCCGTTGCCGCCGGCCACCGCGACGACCAGGAAATCGGCCCATTCCGCTAGCGCCGCCAGCGACGGTTCGTAGCGGTACGGCACCTGCGCCGGCCCGCGGTTCGTGTAGGCGACTTCCATGTCGAATCCGGCTGCCCGCTTCGCGATGGTTTGTCCGATCCGGCCGAGGCCGACGATACCCAGCCGCTTTCCGCTGACGCGCGAGGTCACGGGGTAGCGCCCTTTCGCCCACTCACCCCTGCGCACGAAGCGGTCTGCAGCCGAAATGCCGCGTGCAACGTCGATCAGCAGGCCGAATGCGAGGTCGGCCACGCAATCGTTCAGCACGTCGGGCGTGTACGCCACGCGCACCCCCCTCTCTTTCGCAGCCTCCAGGTCGAGCTTGTCGAAACCCACGCCGAAACTCGAGATGACTTCGAGATTCGGCAACGCGGCCATCAACTCCGCGCTTGCGCCGACCGGCGCCGAGGTCACAAGCCCCGAGAAGCGCGCGCCGTGCCGCGCAAGGAATGCCTGCGGCTCCGGCTCGGCCCACAGTCCGTGCACGTCGAATTCCTCAGCAAGCATGGACTCGAGCGCGGGCAGCAATCTTCCGTTCTGCAGGATCGTTTTCTTCATCGGGACGCCTGGTGCTTATTGCAAGTGATGAAAGTGTAGTGAACGGAACGATATTCGTCTAAGCTAGATCCTGAATTGATTAATACAGGAATTGAATCGATGTTCGAACTGTTCCAGTTGCGCTGCTTCGTCACGCTCGCCGAAGAACTGCATTTCGGCCGTGCCGCCGCACGCCTCTTCATGACGCAGCCGCCGCTGAGTCGCCAGATCCAGCTGCTGGAACATGCACTCTCGGTCAAGCTGCTCGAACGCACCAGCCGCTCGGTTCGCCTGACGGCCGCCGGGCAGGTGTTCTACCGGGACGCGCAATCCATCCTCCGCCACGCGGAACAGGCCGCCGTGCTGGCCAGCCGGATTGAAAAAGGCGAAGCAGGAAGGGTCACGGTCGGCTTTACGGCGGTCGCGGGCTACGATCTTCTCCCGCGCGTCATTTCAGCCGCGCAACAGGCGTTGCCGCATATCGACATCGTGCTCAAGGAACAGGTGTCCAGGGAGCAACTGGATGGATTAAGTTCGGGTGCAATCGATATCGGCTTCGTCCGCCCCCTGGTCAATGACAAGGCCATCGAGCAACGCCTCCTGATGCGCGACCCGCTCGTGCTCGCCCTGCATGCAGGCCACAGGATGGCGCGGAAAAAGGCGGTCCGGCCGGAAGACCTGCAGGACGAACCCTTCATCATGTATGCGCCGCATGAGGGCAAATATTTCTACGACCTCGTTGTCGGCCTGTTTGCCGCGTCCCGGATTCAGACGCGCCACGTCCAGCATATCGGCCAGACGCATACCATCCTGGGCCTGGTACGCGGCGGCGTCGGACTGGCGATCGTCCCCGCGTCGGCAATGAACCTGCCTTTCCGGGATGTCGTGTTCAAACCCGTGTGGCAGTCCGATATCTTTGCCGAACTCAACCTCGCCTGGCGGGCGGAACATAACAACCCTGCGGTCGACACGATGACGGCGTTCGTCCTGTCCCGCTTCCAGAACCATGCTTTGGACCGGCACAAAAACGATAATCCGCAGCTACATCAGTTGATATAACGCAACTGAGAGTCATCTCCTTGATCGCCAGATGGTTGCGTTGCCATATGGAAATGATATAGTTGGCGGACAATAAAATTTGGGTATTCACCCAAATACGTATAAACAATGGGGCCAACAACGTGAACCCGACGAGGAGATGACATGAACCACGCTGTTGCACAAGATTTCTTTCCGCCGCCTGCCGCCTGCACTGACGCCGACGCGCATTTGCATCCCCTTTAGAACACTGCCCCCATACCGTCGACGCGACCGCGCTCCGCTTGCCCGGCGCCAGTTCCCTCTTTCCGACAATCCGTCAAAGGTACCCCATGCCCGACGATGCAAAGCAGACCGTGCAGGAAGCGCTTCAGCAGAAGCGGCAGCAGCTCCGCATGCGCCGCTTCGGCATGGCTGTGCTATCGGCGTTCGTCACCTATGCCACCTTGTCGATCCTGCAATTTCACGGATTGGTCGATAGCACGGCCCTGACGCGCAGTGCGGTATTTACCGCGCTGGTGATGACGGGCTTCTTCATCGCCTTCCATACCGGCATCAACCTCAAGGCGAAAGACCCCAGCCTGACCGCCGCGCAGATCCTGATGGCGGAGATGGTCATCCTGCTCCTGCTGCACGGCTCCGAAGGCGCGCGCTCGGCGATCTCGGCCTACCTCACCGTGCCGCTGCTGTTCGGAATTTACCGATTTTCGACGCGCAAGCTGATGAAAATGGCGATCGCCGTCATCGCGCTGTACGCGATGATGGTGCTCTTCCTCTGGCTGGACGGCCTGGACGGCACAGGACTCGCGGTCGAAATCGGCAGGCTCTCCGTAGTGGCGACCGTGCTCATCCTGATCGCCTTCGTCGGCGGCCATATCAGCCTTTTGCGGTCGCGGCTCCATGACAGCAAGGTCTTTTTCGAAACCATCTGGGACACCTGCACCGACGCCGTCGTCGTCACGGACGCGGACGGCCGCGTCATCTATGCCAATCCGTCCCTGTGGACCGTGTTCGGTTACAACCCTCAACACCTCGTCGGCAGCCATGTTAGCCGGCTTCAACCGAACGGCATCGGACCGGACGCCTCGCTCGCACATGCGATGAACGCGCTCGGCCCCGGCAACGACAAGGTCATTCGCGAGATCGAGGCGCTGCATGCCGGCGGCGCTCACTTCCCGGTCGAAATCACGCTCGGTCACGCCAGGATGAACGGCCGCGACATCCGCGTCGCCTTCCTTTCCGACATTACCGAGCGCAAGGCGGCAGAAAACCAGATTCGCCATCTCGCCCACCACGATCCCCTGACCGGGCTGCCCAATCGCATGACGCTGCAGGAACGCCTGGAGCACGCGATCGCGCACGCACGGCGCAAGCCGCAGGACCTGTGGGTGCTCTTCCTGGACGTCGATCGTTTCAAGCTCATCAACGACAGCCTCGGCCACCGCTGCGGCGACCTCGTCCTGACCACGATCGCGGCGCGTCTCATGGAGTGCTGCCGGGATACGGATACGGTGGCGCGCCTTGGCGGCGACGAGTTCGTCGTCCTGCTGGAAGGCACACCGAGCGCCGAACTGTCCGTCGTTGCGGTGGAAAGGATCATGGATGCGCTGGCGCGCCCGATGTTCGTGGATGGTCACGAACTGGCGCTCACGCCCAGCATCGGGATCGCCGTCTATCCGCAGGACGGGGACACGCCCGACCAGCTGGTGGAGCGCGCCGATGCCGCCATGTACCGGGCCAAGCAGTCCGGTCGCAATAATTTCTGCTTTTACACGACGTCCATGAACGACGTCGCGCTCTCGCGCCTGCAAATGGAAAACGACCTGCGCAATGCGCTGGCGGCCGGCGAATTCCTGCTCCATTACCAGCCGCAGTTCGACGTCGGCAGCGGCGCGCTGTCCGGCGTCGAAGCCCTGCTCCGCTGGCACCACCCGCGCGACGGCATCACGTCTCCCGCCGAATTCATCCCCATCGCCGAGGAAACGGGACTGATCGTGCCCATCGGCGAGTGGGTGATCCGCGCCGCCTGCGAACAGCAACGGGCCTGGGCGCAGGCCGGGCTGCCTCCGCTGCGCATTTCCGTCAACCTCTCGCAGCGCCAGTTTACGCAATCGGATCTCGTCGACACCATCGCCCGCATCCTGCAAGAGACGAACGCCGTGCCGCAACTGCTCGAATTCGAGATCACCGAAAGCACGCTGATGGGCGACGTCGACCATGCGGTACGCCAGCTGCGCCAGTTGCGTGCGCTCGGTGTCCATCTGTCGATCGACGATTTTGGAACCGGTTATTCCAGCCTTGCCTTCCTCAAGCGCTTCCCGATCGAGATCCTGAAGATCGACCGGTCCTTCGTGCACGACATGCAGCAGGACAGCGACGCCCGCGAAATCGTCCACGCGATCGTCTCGCTGGCGAAGACGCTTCGGCTGGAGGTTGTCGCGGAAGGCGTGGAGGACGCGGCGCAACTGCGCGTTCTCCGGGAGATGCAGTGTGACCGGGTCCAGGGCTTCCTGCTCGGACGTCCCGTGGAGGCCCGGCAGATCGCGGAACTCGCCGCGCCCGAAACGGAAAAGATGCAATCGAGCAAGATTAAGGTATTTGCCTTATAGTATCCGTCGACAACTTCGGCTGGCCTCCATGACCACATCCACCCCGTCGAACGAACAAGAACATACCGCCCTGCGCCGTCTTGCCGATAGCGCCAGCACCATCGTCTGGGAGATGGACGTGTCCGGACGTTTTCTCTACCTCGACCCGGAATCGGCGGCGGTCGTGGATCCCGGCTCCTTCCGCATTGCCGACTGGTTGAAGTTCATTCACCCGGACGATCAGGCCCAGGCGCGGGCGGCAACCATCCATGCACGTGAACATGTCGAGAAATACAGCCTGGAGTACCGGCTCGTTGCTTCCGACGGCAGCGTCCGCTGGGTGTCCAGCACGGCCGCGCCACGTGTGGCGGCGGACGGCAAGCTGCTGAGTTTCACCGGCACGATCGTTGATATCACCGCCCACCACGCGATGCGCGAAATGCTGCTGCGCAGCCAGGCCGAGCATCGGCTCCTGACGGAAAACGCGGGGGACATGGTGTCCTACACTGACGCTCAGAACCGGTATGTCTATGTCTCCCCTTCACACGAGGAATTCACCGGGTACAAGCCGGAAGAACTCATCGGCCAGCCCCTGTCCCGTTTCCTGCATCCGGATGACCTGGCAAAGGCGGCGATCAGCTCGGCAAGCCAGCCCGGTGGCCTGATCACGATCCGCGCCAAGCGCAAGGATGGCTCCTGGTTCTGGATCAGCACCAGCACCCGCGCGGTGCGCGATCCGCAAAGCGGCGAGTACCGCGGCATGGTCGCCATCGCGCGGGATATTACGCGTCAGCTTGAAGCCGAGCGCGAACTGGCGCGCAGCGAGGAGCGCTTCCGCAGCCTGACGAAACTGTCGGCCGACTGGTACTGGGAGCTGGACGCCGCCGGGCGTTTCACGTATGTGTCGGAAGGCATTTCCGAGCGTATCGGCGTACAGCCCGGCGAAATCCTCGGCACCCATATCACGCAAACCGTCCATGACCGGACCCAGCCCGGCGTGCGCGAATTCTCCGCACGGTTTGCGGCCCGCGAACCCTTTCGCGACCTCGTCGTCGCCGTGTCCCTGATCGGCTATCCCGGTATCGTGCGGCACATTCGCATCTCCGGAGAGCCCTTCTATGAGGATGGCGTGTACAAGGGCTATCGGGGAACGACGTGCGACGTCACGCGCGAGGTCCGGACCGCGCACGAGCTGCACCGCCTGGCGACACGCGATTCACTGACGGACCTGCCGAACCGCGGCGAAATGGCGGCGAAGCTCAATGAACGCATCCACGACCGTCGCGGCGCGCCGCCGCAAGGCATCTTCTTCATCGACCTCGATCGTTTCAAGGAAGTCAACGACTCCTTCGGGCACCAGTGCGGCGACGCGTTGCTACAGGAAATCGCCACCCGCATACGCATGACGCTGCGGCCGGAAGATATGCTGGCGCGGCTGGGCGGCGACGAGTTCATCCTGCTTGCCAACTGCCGGCGCGGCCGCGCCTCCGCGCACCGCATTGCCGAAAAGATCATTGGCGCATTGTCCACACCGATCACCGTGGAAGGCCGGGAAATCGCGGCCTCGGCGTCGATCGGCATCAGCATGTTCCCCGACGACGCCAGGTCCAGCGGCGAGCTCTTGTCCTGCGCGGACACCGCCCTGTATCGCGCCAAGGCGGAAGGCGGCGCGCAATACTGCTTCTTCACCCAGCGCATGCAGGACGAGAGCCGCCGCCGCCTCGCCCTGATGAACGACATGCGGCACGCGATCGAGCGCAACGAGCTGGTCCTGCATTTCCAGCCTCGCGTCGGCCTCCAGTCGTTCACCCTGACCGGGATGGAAGCCCTGGTGCGCTGGAACCATCCGACGCTGGGACGGATTCCTCCGCTCGAATTCATCCCCCTGGCCGAGGAAACCGGCTTCATCAATGAAATCGGCGCCTGGGTCGTGCGGGAAGCGTTGAAGCAGGCGCGGCTGTGGATTGGACAAGGCGCGATACCTTTCCGCGTGTCGGTCAACATTTCGCCGCGCCAGCTTCACTCCCGCGACATTGTTGCGCAGGTGAAGGAAGCCCTCGAACTGCATGGACTGGACGGTTCGATCCTCGAGTTCGAGATCACCGAAAGCGCCTTGATGACCGATATGGAAGCCAGCATCGAAGCCATGAAGACGTTCCGCGACATGGGGGTGCGGCTGAGCATCGACGACTTCGGCACCGGCTATTCTTCGCTGTCCTACCTGCGCAAGTTTCCGGTCGATTGCCTGAAGCTGGATCGGTCCTTCCTGGCCCAGGAGCACTTGCAAAACGTGAATCCGCTGATCCTCGCCGAGTCCATCATCAAGCTCGCCCACGCCCTCGGCCTGAATGTCGTTGCCGAAGGCGTGGAAACGGTCGACCATCTGCGTTTCCTCACGACGACCTCATGCGACGAGATCCAGGGCTACGTCATCAGCAAACCCGTTCCCGCGGACGAATTCGGCCGCTTGTTCGACGGGATCGCCTGCGAACTTCCGGATTGCGTCTGCAAGGAAGAACGATAGCGGCAGCGCCACCCCGTTCGGATATCCGAACGCACTGCGCCGCGCGCATTCGGAAATCCGTCGCCCGCGCCCGAGGCCCGAGAAGCTTTTTCCATAAAAATCAGTTAGTTGCCCTTTCCTCTTCGGGCATCCGGTACTGGCATGAAGCATGCTGAATAGAAAGTCACCTGAGCCCGTGACGGCAGGTCCCGAGAAGCTGTCACGGATTTCCTGTATGACTTTCTACCGCCCGGAGACGGCAAAGGACTTCTGAAGATGAAAAGGATCAAACTCACCACGTGGATCGGCATTGCCATGGTTGCCGGCATCGCCGTCGGCTATACGTGCAACGCGCTGGCGCCGGATGCGGCCGCGGCGAAGAACATCGCCAGCTACTTTTCCATCGTCACCGACATCTTCCTTCGCCTGATCAAGATGATCATCGCTCCGCTGGTCCTCGGCACCCTCGTGGCCGGCCTGGCAAGCATGGGCGACGCCAAGGCCGTGGGCCGCATCGGCGGCAAGGCACTGGGCTGGTTCATCGCCGCATCGTTCTGCTCCCTGATGATCGGCCTGGTCATGGCCAATGTACTCCGTCCGGGCGACTCCGTCGGCGTGCCGCTGCCGGATGTGGGTACGGCAACCAACCTGAAAACCGCTTCGCTCAACCTGAAGGATTTCATCACCCACGTTTTCCCGAAGAGCATCTTCGAGGCGATGGCGCATAACGAGATCCTGCAGATCCTCATCTTCTCGCTGTTCTTCGGCATCGCGCTGGGCCAGATCAACAACCACACCACGAACAGCCTGGTGAAGACCACGGAAGACCTGGTCCACGTCATGCTGAAAGTGACCGACTATGTGATGCGTTTTGCACCGATCGGCGTATTCGCCGCCGTGGCCGCCGTCATCACCACCCAGGGCCTCGGCATCCTCGTCGTCTACGGCCGCTACATGGCCAGCTTCTTCCTCGCGCTTGCCACGCTGTGGGTGCTGCTCATCACCGCAGGCTATTGCGTGCTTGGCAAGGACGTGTTCCGCCTCCTGAAGCTGATCCGCGGCCCGATGCTGGTCGGTTTCTCGACCGCGTCCAGCGAATCCGTCTATCCGAAGCTGATGGAACAGCTGGAAAAGTTCGGCATCAAGGACAAGGTCACTGGCTTTGTCCTGCCGCTGGGTTATTCCTTCAATCTGGACGGCTCGATGATGTACACCGCGTTCGCCGCGCTGTTCATCTCGCAAGCCTATGACCTGCCGCTGACGCTGGGCCAGCAGATCACCATGCTGCTGGTGCTGATGGTGTCCTCCAAGGGCATTGCCGGCGTGCCGCGGGCATCGCTGGTGGTGGTAGCCGCCGTGCTGCCGATGTTCGGCCTGCCGGAAGCCGGCCTGCTGCTGGTGCTGGGCGTCGACCACTTCCTGGACATGGGCCGCACGGTGACCAACGTGCTGGGCAATGCCATCGCCACCGCCGTCGTCGCCAAGTGGGAAAACGCCATTGATCCGGTTAGCGAGGAAGTCGCGGAAGCGGACGAAACCCTCCCGCAACCCGAGCCGATCGCCATCGCCAAGGCAGCCTGAACCCGGCCGGCCCGCACGGGCCGGTTTTCCTACTCCGCCCGGATTGCAGACGCAACCGGGCGGACCGCCATTCAAGGCATAATTCGGAAATCCGAACGCGCCTTTCTTTCATGCCCCCAAGACAACGCTTTCCCCGCTTTGCCGCCCTGATTCTTGGCGTGGCGGCAATCATCATTGGCGTCGGACTGTTCGCCTACCGCACCAGCCTGACGCTCGGCCTGGCCGAACTGCAGGCGACGGGACGTCACCGGCTGGACTTGTATGCCGCCAGCCTGGAACGGGAAATTGACAAGTACGCCTACTTCCCCACGACCTTGGGGTTGGAGCGCGACGTCCTGCAGTTGTTAAAGACACCGGATGCAGCGCCGGAACAGGCCGTGCAGGTCAACCATTACCTGGAACAGCTCAATGAGCGGGCCGGCACCCTTTCCATCTACATTCTGGACAGCAAGGGCAAGGTGCTGGCGTCCAGCAATTGGCGGCGCGCGGACAGCTTCCTCGGCGAAGACCTCTCCTTCCGCCCCTATTTCCGCCAGGCGATGGATTCCGGGAACGGCCGTTTCTTCGGCATCGGCACCACGCGCGGCGAGCCGGGCTACTACCTGTCCTCCGCCCTCACTGACGATCACGGCACCCTCGGCGTCGCCGTGGTCAAGGTCGGGCTGAAACAGCTCGAAAAATCCTGGGCAACGGTCGAAGCCCCGGCGCTGGTTTCCGATGAAAACGGCGTCGTCATCCTGGCATCGGTGCCGGAATGGAAATTCACCACCTTGAAGCCGCTGGACGACGCCACCCGGAGCGCCTTCGACCGTACCCAGCAATACAACCGCCGCGCCCTCAATCCCCTCGGCGTGGTGGAGATGGCTGAACTGGACCACGGTGCCCGGCTGGTGCGGCTGCCGAAGGTGGAACCGGTGACCGTATCCATGTTCCCCATTGCGGGCACCTTCCTCGCCCAGACGCAGGCCCTGCCCGGCACACCGTGGAATATCACCGTGTTCTCCCCGCAGGAACAGGTTCGCGGCACGGCGATCAACCGCGCCGCGCTTGCCGCGGTCGGCGCCGCCTTCCTGTTCATCCTGGCGCTGATGCTGAACGACCGGCGGCGTCATCTGAAAGACAGACTGGCCGCACAGGCGGCATTGCAGAAAGCGCATGACGAACTGGAACGCAAGGTCACCGAACGCACGCGCGACCTGTCTTCGGCCAACACGCGGCTGCAGCAGGAAGTGGCGGAACGGACCCAGGCCGAACGTACCCTGCGTGCCGCCCAGGACGAGCTGGTGCAGGCCGGCAAGCTGGCGGTCATCGGCCAGCTCGCCGCCGGCGTCGCGCATGAGTTGAACCAGCCGCTCGCCGCGTTGCGCACGCTGTCCGGCAACGCGCGCAAATTCCTTGCGCGCGGCAACCAGGAGACGGCGAGCAGCAACCTCGAGCGCATCGATGAACTGGTCGACCGCATGGGCAGCCTCACCGCGCAGCTGAAATCCTTCGCGCGCAAGTCCTCGGGCCAGCCGCAGGCAGTCAGCCTGCGCCGCGCAATCGATAACGCCCTTTTCCTGCTCGAACAGCGCTTCCGGCAGGCGCAGGTTGTCGCCTGCATCGACTTGCCGGAGGAGGACATCCACGCCTGGTGCGATGCCAACCGGCTGGAACAGGTGCTGGTCAACCTCATCGGCAATGCACTGGATGCGATGGAAGGCGTGAACGACGGCGCGCTGTCGATCTCGGCCCGCCGCGACGGTGCGCACGTCCTGCTGCAGGTAAAGGATCGCGGGCCAGGACTCAGCGACAATGCACTCGCGCACCTGTTCGAACCGTTTTTCACGACCAAGGAAACCGGCAGCGGCCTCGGACTCGGCCTCGCCATTTCCGCCGGCATCGTCGCCGACTTTGGCGGCACCCTGACGGGGAACAATCACCCGGATGGCGGCGCCGTCTTCACCCTCGATATCCCCGCCGCCCCGGGAGGGCAAGGAACATGACGCAAGCATTGCAAGTACTGGTGGTCGAAGACGACCCGGACGTCCGGCTCGGTTGCGAGCAGGCGCTGCAGCTGGAAGACATTCCCGTGAGCGGCGTCGACAGCGCGGAAAAGGCGCGGCGCCAGATCACGCGCGACTTTGCCGGCGTGGTGGTGAGCGATATCCGCCTGCCGGGGATGGATGGCATGGCCCTGCTCAAGGAAGTACGCAGCATCGATCCGGACTTGCCGGTAGTGCTGATCACCGGGCACGGCGACGTGTCGCTCGCCGTGCAGGCGATGAAGGACGGCGCGCACGATTTCATCGAAAAGCCGTTTTCCCCGGATTACCTCGTCGAAGTGGTGCGCCGCGCGCTGGACAAACGCCGCCTGACGCTGGAAGTGCGCCACCTCCGCTCGCGCCTCGAAGGCCGCGAAAAACTGGAAGGCCGCCTCATCGGCCGGGCCCCGGCCATGGTTCGCGTGCGGCAACTGGTGACCGATCTCGGCAACAGCGCCGCCGACATCCTGATCGCAGGCGAAACCGGCACCGGCAAGGAACTGGTGGCGCGCTGCCTGCACGATGCGGGACCGCGCGCCGGCGGCAATTTCGTCGCCATCAACTGCGGCGGCCTACCGGAAACCCTGTTTGAAAGTGAAATCTTTGGCCACGAGGCCGGCGCCTATACGGGCGCTGGGAAACGCCGCATCGGCAAGATCGAACACGCCAGCGGCGGCACCCTTTTCCTGGACGAGATCGAATCCATGCCGCTCGCGATGCAGACGAAACTGCTGCGCGTGCTGCAGGAACGCAGCCTGGAACGACTCGGCTCCAACACGCCGATCCCCGTGAACTGCCGGGTCATTGCGGCGACCAAGTGCGACCTCAAGGAATTGTCGGACCAGGGCCGTTTCCGGGCTGATCTCTATTACCGCCTGAACGTTGCCACGCTGCCGCTTCCTCCTTTGCGTGAGCGTCGGGAAGACATTCCGCTGCTCTTCGAGCATTTCGTCCTCCAGGGCGCGGCTCGTCACGAGCGTCCCGTCCCCGAAGCCGATCCCGCGCGGTTGCGCCGGCTTGTTTCCTATGACTGGCCCGGTAACGTCAGGGAATTGCGCAACGTGGCGGACCGGTGTGTACTTGGCATCGAAGCCGGCTTTCCGCCCTTCGGCACAGAGGTGCCGTCCGGTCCCCAGCCGCTGGCGGAATCGGTTGCCGCCTTCGAACGCGCGCTGATCTCGGACGCCCTGGCAAGGAATGGCGGAAGCCTCGCCCGCACGGCGGAAGCACTGGGCGTCGCCAAGACCACGCTCCACGACAAGATCCGGAAGTACCAGCTCGGCGAGCAAGCGTGAAGAAGACGAACGCTTACGTGGTTGCCAGCGCGGTCATCGTCGACGCCAGCAAGCGATCGATCTCCGTCATGGAAACGGGCTTGGTCAAATGAAGATTGAAACCCGCCGCCCTTGACCGCGCGCGGTCCTCTTCCGTCCCCCAACCCGTCACCGCGACCAGTACCACGGCGGCGCCCCCCGGCAGGTGACGGAAGGCCCGCGCGACTTCATATCCGCTCATGCCTGGCATGCCAATGTCGAGGAATGCGATATCCGGGTGGAATTCGCGGGCCAGCTCCAGCGCCTGGGCGCCATCTCCGGCGAGACGAACGCTATGGCCGCTCTGTTCAAGCAACGCCGCCAACGTGTCAGCCGCGTCCAAGTTGTCGTCCGCGACCAGCACGCGGAGCGATCTTGACTGCGGCGACGTGCCACTCAGGGCGTCGCCGGCGGGCGCGGCATCATGTCCCGAACCGTCCACGGCAAGGGGCAGGCGAACCGTAAACGTGCTGCCTCGTCCCGGGCCCGGACTGGCTGCCGATACGCTGCCGCCGTGCTGCTCCACCAGGCGGCGAACCAGGCTGAGGCCGATCCCTAGACCGCCGTGGACAGCGTGTGTCGAGCGTTCGACCTGCGTAAACATGTCAAACACTTCCGCAATCGCGTCCGCGGGAATGCCGATTCCCGTGTCGAACACATCAATGACCGCTTCATCGCCTGCGCGTGTGGCCGCCAGGCCGATCGAACCGCCGGGCGGCGTATATTTGGCGGCGTTGTTCAAGAGATTGCCGATCACCTGCGCGATGCGGATCGGGTCGACATCGAGATACAGGTCCTCATCCGGCAGGTCGATCGAAAATGCATGTCCGCCGCCCTCGATCAGCGGCTGGCTGGTTTCCACCGCGCTGTTCACCATGCTCTTGAGCTCGACGCGCTGTATCTTGAGCTCAAGCTTGTTTCCGGCAATGCGAGCGATGTCCAGCAAGTCGTCGACCAGGTGGACAAGATGGCCGAGCTGGCGGTCCATCATTTCGCGTACCCGGGAAACGGTTTCGGCATTGTCTCCGGCGAGGCGGATCAGTTCGAGTCCGGACCGGATGGGCGCCAGGGGATTGCGCAATTCGTGCGCAAGGATCGCCAGGAATTCCGTCTTGCGCCGATCGGCCGTCGAAAGATCCTCAGCCAGGCGTCTCAGCGCTTCTTCGGCGCGCTTGCGATCGGTGATATCGGCGGCCGTCCCCAGGATCCGAGGCGACTCCCCGTCCGTCGAGAGCTGAAGCAAACCCGTCATGTCGATCCAGCGCAGCTCGTGCCCCGGCCTGCGGAAAAAGCGTCCCTGGAAGCGCAGCCGGTCGCCGCCATCCATCGTGTGCGCAATCGCCTGTTGCAGTGCCGGCGCGTCCTCGGGATGGAGGAATCCCGACATGAAACCGGCCATGTCCGCAGGCGCATCCTCTTTGGAAAATCCGAAGATTTCAATCAGCCGCGCGTTCTCCCACGTCACCCGGTCCGACGCCGAATCCCAGACCCACAAGCCCAGTTCGGCAGCTTCCGTCGACAGGCGCAAGCGTCGCTCGCTCGCCATCAAGGCGTCGGCAGCCAGCCGCTCGTTCGTCGCATCGTGGAAGATCATCGCGTAACCGCGCAATTCCCCGGCCGGATCCTTAAGGGCAATCGTGACGCCGTCGGCGAAAAACCGCGAGCCGTCCTTGCGCACATACCAGCGCTTGCCTTCGGCGCGGCCGGCGTGCATCGCCTGCTCCATCTCATCCTGCGGACAGCCGACTGCACGGTCGTCGGCCGTATAGATCAGTTCAGTCGAGCGGCCCACGGCCTGCTCCGGCGACCAGCCGGTGATGCGCTCGGCGCCACCTTCCCATTCCGTGATCCGCCCGTGCGCGTCAGTCACGATGAAGGCGTACTCCTTGGTATTGCCGAGGATGAGGCGTATGCGTTCGTCCTTGGCGCTCAAGGCCGCGGCATGACGTTCGCGCTCGATGCGGGCCAGCTCGCGTGTCTTGCGGTGCAAGTCGACAAAGAACGCGACCTTGGCCCGCAGCACGGCAGGAATCACGGGTTTGGTCAGATAGTCGACCGCGCCGAGCGAGTAGGCCTTTTCCACGGGAAAGGCGTCGTCGTCCGCCGCCGTCACGAAAATGATCGGGACGTGACTGGCCCGGGGATGGTCGCGGATGAGGCGCGCCGTGTCGAATCCGCTGATGTCGGGCATGCGCACGTCCAGCAGGATGACGGCGAAATCGGTCCGCAGCACGTGTTTCAACGCCTCGCTGCCCGAATTAGCCCGCACGCAGGTCTGCCCGAGTGTTTCGAGCACCGCGTTCAGCGCCAAAAGCTGTGCCGGATCGTCATCCACCAGCAGGATGTTGATCGCGTCGTTCGTATCCATCGTTATCCTGTTCTTCACGCTCCGCCAGCCCAATACCATTCCGGAAAGCAACTGGAGCGTTGATCCTGCATGCGCAGGGAAGAATGCATTGTGTCGGAAATATTACCTGCGCGAAGAAGGCAGGGTTTGCGAAGACGCTAATGCGCGTGCTGGAAACAAGGAATGCCGCGAGCCAACAGGAAGGCTGCCGAAGCCGATCATCTACGTTGCGATGGTCTCGCCGGCCCCATCGAGCGTCCTGCAACCGCATAGCGCCATGGCAATTTCAAGCTCGTCGCGAAGCAGGCGCAGTACGTGGGACACCCCCATCGCGCCCGCATTGGCGAGGCCGAAGACATAGGGCCGGCCGATCAGGACGGCGTCTGCGCCAAGCGCAACGGCCTTCAGCACATCGGTGCCGCGGCGTATCCCGCCATCGACAAGAAGCGGGTACCCGGCGCCGACCGCATTGCGGATCGCCGGAAGAAGGGCCGCGGTCGCGGGCATCGTATCTAGCGTGCGGCCGCCGTGATTGCTGACGATTAACCCTGCCGCACCCGATTCCTTGGCGAGGAGCGCGTCTTGCGGATGGGTAACACCTTTGAGCAGCAAGGGCAAGCGGGTTTGGCCGCGCAGCCATTCGATATCCTCCCAGGTCGGGGCATGGCGCAGCAGGCCGTCGAACATGCGGCTTTGGCCGGGGCCCAGCGTAATGGTCGCAGGCGGCGGCATTGTGGACAGGTTGACGGCGGAGATCCCCGGCGGCAGCGTGAATGCCGCCCGCCGTTCGCGGTCACGGGCGCCGCTGCATGGCGCGTCCACAGTGATAACCAGGGCTTCGTAACCGGCCTGTTCTGCGCGCTGAACGAGCTCAAGCGTGAATGCGCGGTCGTGCTGGAAATACAGCTGGAACCAGAGCGGTCCATGCGATGGTTCGCCGAGGTAGGCTTGTGCAACATGTTCCAGCGAAACGCTCGCCTGACTGCTCAGGACCATGCCGGCCCCCTGCATTCCTGCCGCAATTGCGGAAGCGATTTCACCGTCGCGATGGGCCATGCGCTGGAAGGCTACCGGCGCAAGCAGGATGGGATGCGCGAGCGTGCGTCCCAGCAGTCGCACACGTGTATGGCCGCCTCTCAGGTCGCGCAGCACGCGCGTCTGCAAGGGCATGGCGTCCCACGCACTGCGGTTCGCGCGCGCCGTGATTTCATCTCCCGCGCCGCCGGCGAAATAGGCCCAGGCATTGTCATCGAGCTTTTCGCGCGCATGCCGCTCGTGGTCATCCAGCGTCACGAGTTCGGGCGGAATCGGTTCGACGGCGGGAACGTGCATCAAGTGTCCCCCCACATCCTGAGCAGGTTGTGGTACGTGCTGGTCAGGCCGACGACTGCGGGATCCGACTCTCCGACCATCGTGCGCAGGCGTATCAGCGCGGAATCCATGTTGAACAGCAGTTCGCGCTGCTCGGTGGAGCGCACCATGCTCTCCACCCACAAGAAGCTGGCGATTCGTTCGCCACGGGTCACCGGTTCGACGCGATGCACCGTGGATGCGGGATACAGGACCATGTCACCGGCAGGGAATTTGATGCGACGGTCGAGATAATTGTCTTCGATCACGAGTTCGCCGCCGTCGTACTCATCGGGTTCGCTGAGAAACACCGTGCACGACACGTCGGTCCGCACCTTGCTGCCGTCGGCCAGGTAGCGCACCGAGGTGTCCACGTGATTGCCATAGGTATTGGCCTCGCCGCCATACCGGTTGAACATCGGCGGCGCGATGCGTTTCGGCAAGGCCGCCGGAAAGAATGTCGGGTGGCGGTCCAGCGCATACAGCACCAGATCGCGCACCACTTGCGCTTCCTCGCACTGTTCGGGCAACTGCAGGTTGTTCTTGGCCTGCACCGCCTGCGGGCCCGAGGTTGTCCGTCCGTCTGCCCAGGAGGCGCGGGCGAGGACTTCCCTCGCCCTGCGGACTTCATCTTTCGACAAGACGTTTTTCAGATGAAGAAGCATGTTGTGTGACTCAATGAAAGACTTAGAAGCGCGCCACGAGCGTCAGCAGCGCCGTGCGTGCCGGACCGCTGATGGAGAAGCCCGGATAGAGCTGGTCGCCGTAAGTCTTGTTGGTGACGTTGTTGATGTTGAGCTGTGCCGTCCAGGTGTCGTCGATGACGTACTCTGCCATCAGGTCGCCGACCACGTAGCCCGGAGCTTTCGCAGTCTGGCTGGCTGCGCCCGACGTCCCCAGCAACGGACGATTCACGGAAGCGCCATGGATGCCGCCGGCAATGCGCAATTCCGGCGTCGCCTGGTAGCTCAACCACAACGCGCCGGTATGCTTTGGCGTGAGGCCGACCGGTGCGCCAACGAGCGACGTCAGGCCAGCGGGCACGGCGGTCGAGCTGCCGACTGCATCAATGGTTGCCTTGTGGATGTACGAATACGACATGTACACCTCCCACTGCGGCGCCAGGCGTCCGATCACGTCGAATTCCACACCCGTTGAATGGCGGCGTCCGGACAACAGGTAGGCCGAGCCGGCAAAGTCGGAATCCGTCGTGCGCTCGTTGTACTTCTCCGTACGGAACAGCGCGCCGCGCGTGGACAGCTTGCCGTCGAGCCAGTCCAGCTTGGCGCCGAGCTCGATGTTGCGGCTCTTCTCCGGCGGCGTGTTCGCATTCTGCGGCGTCACGTACTGGTAGGTGTCCGCTGCGGTATTGAACGACGTGCCGTAGGACAGGTGGAAGGACGCGGCATTCGTCGGCTGGAACAGCACCCCGGTCCGGTAGCTGACCGGCGATTCGGACAGGCTGGAAGTGACGCGCGTCGGCACTCCGGCGGCGGAATAGCTGATCTGGTCGAAATCACCGCTGAACTTGTCGAAGCGGATACCGCCCAGCACCTTCCACGCCGGGGCAACCTGCACCACGTCCTGCACGTAGGCACCGAAGGACTTCGCCTCGTAGGCGCTGGTCGAACGGTATGCCGGCGTCACGCCAAAGGTGGTGCCGTCATTGGGCGTACCGACCAGGGTCGTTCCCTTGTTGAAGCCGGTGACGACGGCGCCGAAAGCGCCGAAGCGGTCAGCCTCTTCCACGGCAGCGTCGACGCCGGCAAGGAGTGCGTGCTGCACGCCGAACCAGTTGAACTTGTCGCTGTAATCGCTCTGCGCATAGGTGCCGCGGTACTCGTCCTTGCGCGGTGCGAGGCCATTGCGCTGCAGGACCGTATTCGCGTTCAGGTTGGCCGAGGTCGTGCCGGCGGCGAACGCTGCACGTGAGCTCCATTGCGAGCGGTCGAACTTGCCGCTCCGTACCTGGCTGCGCAGCTCGGCACCATCGCCGAAGCGGTGGATATGCGCGAAGTTCGCATAAGTGGCCTTGCCCAGCGCGTAATCGCTGCGCGTCCCATAGAAATTGCCCGCCTCGATATCCGGTACCGCGCCGCCAAGATAGGCAATGCCCGCCGGCGGAATATTGTCGGTGTTGAGATGGAACAGGCCGACATTGAACTCGTCCCGCGTGCCGATACCCCAGCTGAAGCTCGGCGCCACGCCGTACTTGTCGATTTCGGCCCCCTTGTTGTCGGCGACGTTACGCATGACGTTCAGGCGCACGGCCGCATCGTCGCCGGTCTTGAAGTCGAAGTCACCGGTCACGCGCTTGTTGCCGTGTGTGCCGACAGTTGTCGACACTTCATGCTGATCGGCGAGGAAGGGGCGCTTGGTGACCTGGTTGATCACGCCGCCGGTAGAGCCGCGGCCGAACAGCATGGAAGCCGATCCACGCATCACTTCGACGCGGTCGTAGTTAAAGGTGTCGCGGTCGTACTGCGACGGATCACGCATGCCGTCGATCAGCAGGTCGCCGGTCGTCGCCACCGGGAAGCCGCGCATGCGGATGTCCTGGTCGGTGCCGTTCTCGGTTGCGGCAAAGGTAATGCCGGCGGTGTAGTGCAGCGCTTCGCGCAGCGTCGACAGCTTGGCGTCGTCCATCAGCTTTTCCGTCATCACGGTCACCGACTGCGGAATGTCCTTGATGTCCTGCTGGCCCTTTCCGATGCTGGTCGTGGTAGTGCGCACGGATTCCTTGCTTTGGGTTTCCTTGACGCCCTTGACGTTCACCGTGGACATCACCTGCTCCGGCGCGTTGGTCTGCGCCATGCTGGAAACGGAAACGGCCAGCATCACCGCGCCGAGCGGGAGGCCGGCCAGACGGCGTTCGCCGGCAGGACGATGCGATGGATCCGCGAGTTGCGGAATTACGGAAACGGGGCGTTTCCCGGACTTTTCTTTCATTGCCATACCTCGATTTTTATTCGTCTGGCTGGCTATCGAAAGAATGGCTGGCGACGACAGTTGATAATGAAGGGCGCGCCAACGCGTGCCCTATTTGGAAATCTGGTTATTTGTAGCCGGCGCGGTCGAGAATTTTTTGCGCGGCGATCTGGTTCTTGCCGATGGCAGTGACCGGGACGTTCTCCGCCTTGAACTTGCCCAGTCCCTGCAACGCCGGATTTTTCACCACGGTCGTGGCGACGGCAGGCCATTCGTTATTGCCGTTGGCGAAATACGCCTGGGCCTCATCGGTGGTCAGGTATTCAAGGAATTTGACGGCCGCCTCGCGGTGCGGCGCATTGCGCGCGACAGCGCCGCCCGCGACATTGATGTGCGTGCCGGACGTGTCCTGGTTTGGCCAGACGAATCCCACCTTGTTGATGGCATCGCGGTCTTCCGCCCTGGTGGAACGCAGCATGCGGGCGTAGTAGTAGGAGTTGACCAGCGCAACACCGCACTCGCCGGTGGCCACGCCGTTGATCTGGTCCGTGTCGCCGCCGCGCGGGGGACGGGCGAAATTGCTGACCATGCCCTGCGCCCATTTTTCCGTCGCCTGTTCGCCGTTACGCTCGATCAGCGCGCCGATCAGGGAAAGCATGTACGGATGCGAACCGGAACGCGTGCAGACCTTGCCCTTGTTTTTGGGATCGGCAAGGGATTCGTAGGTCAGGACGTCGTCCTTCTTCACGTTGACCTTGTTGTAGACGATCATGCGCGCGCGCGTCGAGAAACCGTACCACTGTGCGCCCTGCCCTTCATCGCCGCCGCGCAGGTTCTGCGGAATGCGCTCGTCAAGCACTTTCGAACGCACCGCCTGGAACAGGCCCTCAGCCTGGGCTCGCCATAGTCGCGCGGCGTCGACCATCAGGATGACGTCGGCAGGACTGTTGCGGCCTTCGGTACGCAGCCGCTCCAGCAATGCGTTGTCGTCGGCTTCGATGCGGTTGATCTTGATGCCGGTCTGCTTCGTGAACTGGTCGTACAGCATTTGGTCGGTCTGGTAATGCCGTGCCGAATAGAGGTTGAGCACGTTGTCTTCCGCATGGGCGGGAACGGCGGCAGCAAGGGTGGCAACAGCGGCTGCGACGGCAGAACGAAGCGCAATTTTCATGAAAATCCTTGATCTGGAGAATACGAATGATAACGATTCTCATTATAGACTGAAAGGTTTTTCTATGTTTACATCCACTCGCGTTGCAAGGATGTGTCTTTCATTGCCAACGCATGACGAAACCTTCTCGTCGAACGCTGCCCTAATGATGTTCGTGCAATAGCCTTTTCACAGGAGGAATTCCATGGCCATCAATACGAAAAACAAGTATCCCGCCGACAAGACCGGGACCAAGTACAGCGAGTTCAGGAACACAAAACGGACACCGCCCGGCAAGGCGCGCACCGAGCGCAATACCGGCAGTACGGGACAGGAAGGAGGAAAAACGTCGTGATGGGCATGCAACTCGTGCGGCCATGGTGACGGCCGCCGAGCTGCATGCATAAGCTTTAGAGGCGCTTGATCAGCGCCGCGGTAAATTCTGATGTTGACGCCGTACCACCAAGGTCACGCGTCCTCACGTTGTCCTCGAGCAGCGTCTTCCGGATACCGTCGCGAATGCGTCCGGCGAGATCCGGCTTGCTGACGTGATCCAGCATCATTGCGGCGGCCAGCAGCAGCGACACGGGGTTGGCGACGCCCTTGCCCGCAATGTCTGGCGCCGAGCCGTGTACCGCTTCGAAGATTGCCGCCTGTTCGCCAATGTTCGCGCCAGGGGCCATGCCGAGGCCACCAATCAGACCGGCGAGCTGGTCGGAAAGAATGTCACCGAACAGGTTCGTACATAGCAGCATGTCGAACTGCCATGGGTTGAGGACAAGCTGCATGGCGCAGGCATCGACAATGCGGTCGTCGACGGCGACGCGCCCCTCGTATTCCTTCGCTACATCACGCGCCGCCTCGAGGAAAATGCCGGTCAGCGCCTTCAGCACATTGGCCTTGTGCACGATGGTGATTTTCTTGCGGCCGTTCTTCACCGCGTACTCAAAGGCGAAACGTGCAATGCGGCGGCAGCCTTCGCGCGTGTTCACGCCGGTGGATACCGCTACGGCACGCGGGTCCGAGCCGACCGGCACGAAGTATTCATGCGCTACGTAGAGACCTTCGATGTTTTCCCGCACGAGGACGATGTCGATGTCCTCGTACCGGCCGGGAATGATCGTCTTGGCCGGACGCAGGTTGGCGTAGAGCTTGAACTCTTCGCGCAGACGTACGTTGACTGAACGGAAGCCCCCGCCCACGGGTGTTGTCAGGGGCCCCTTGAGCGCCAGCTTCGTACGGCGGACGCTGTCCAGCGTGGCAGCAGGCAAGGGATCGCCGCCGGCATCAATCGCGGCCATGCCCGCCGTTTGCGTCTCCCAGACAAAAGGCGAACCCAGCGCGTCGAGGACGTCCACTGTTGCCTTGGTCACCTCCGGCCCGATCCCGTCACCGGGAATCAGGGTTGCCGGAATACGTTCTCCTGATGCGCTCGCCATCGCCTTCTCCTTGTCCTTGTCCTGTTCTTCGTTGTCCACAAGCAAATCATGTCGAGAATAGCACCGCTTTCCTGTCATCTTGCTTACAGTCATCTTCGCTTTCCGACAGCGTTATGCCAGCTGTCGGGGCAACTCTTTGACAATTGTCATCCCTTGTCCGACTCGCCGGATAAATCCGTGGTTCCGTCCCTCAATACCTTTCAATAGCGGCCGTGACGCGCCGGACAATTTCTGAGGTGGACAATGAAAAGAACAACGGCCTTGTGCATGGCGCTCCTGCTGCTCGCGGGATGCGGCGGAAAAGACGACGATGAACCTGCCGCCGCGGAGCCGGCGCCAGCGCCCGCCGCTCCGGCCGCGGGCGCGACGCCGCCGGTCAGGCTGCAGGAATCGCGGACGTTTACCCTCGATCCCGCGCACCTGCCATTCGGTCCCATGGGTGGCGTGACAGCGGAAACCGACCGCTGGCATGGGGTCCTGAACGGCGCCGGGTATCGCGTCGAGGTGCCGAAGAACTGGAACGGCAGGCTGGTCCTGTACGCCCATGGTTACGACGGAATCGACCCGGTGCTGAAGGTGCAGGACATCCCGATCCGCCGCTACCTGGTGGAGAACGGCTACGCCTGGGCCGCTTCCACGTTCAGCAAGAACGGCTACGACGTCCAGGCGGGCCTTGAGGATACAAACGCGCTCGCACTCGCCTTCACGTCCATCGCCGCGCAGAACAACCGGCCGCTGGCAGCGCCGTCCAAGCTCTATATCGTTGGCGCTTCGATGGGCGGCCATGTCGCCGCCGCCGCGGTCGAGCGAGAGTCTCTGGAAACGGCGATCAGCAAGGTGAAATACAACGGCGCGCTGCCGATGTGCGCCAACGTGGGCGATACCGACCTGTTCGGTTATGCCACTGCTTATCAGCTCGCGGCGCAATATCTTGCGGGGGTACCTGCAACAACGTTCCCGGTTACCGATTTCGCCAGCAAGGAGGACCGCATCAAGCGCGAGCTGTGGCGCATCTTCCCGGCCATCCCGACGGACCAGGGGCGCAAGCTGATGGCGGCCTTCGTCAGCCTGACTGGCGGTCCGCGCCCGATTGCCGAGGACAGTTTCCGCCTCAAGCCGATGCAGGACCCGGTCTGGCGGCGCTTTGGTGACGACGGGACCATCGACGGGGTCCTGAACAAGAACATTGCCGACACCACGGGCGTGGTTTATCAGCTTGATGGTGACCCCGCGCTCTCGGCGGAGGAGCAGACGATGAATGCAACTATCCTGCGCGTGGCGGCGGCGCCCGATGCCAATCCGCGCCGCAGCGTCGGATTGCGCTGGGTGCCCAAGGTCAACGGACAGTTCGATGTCCCGGTCGTCACCCTGGCAGGACTCGGGGACCTGTTCGTCCCGTTCAGCATGCAACAGATCTACAAGCGGCGCGCGATCGCAAACGGCAGCGATCGCTGGCTGGTGCAACGCGCCATCCGCACTCCCGGACATTGCGACTTTACGATTGCGGAACTGGTCGAAGCCTTCCAGGCGCTGGTGAACTGGGACCTGACTGGCGCGAAACCGGGCGGCGATGATGTGCTGGACCCGGCGGCGGTCGGCAGCGCGAATTACGGATGCGCGTTCACGCGGAACGCCGCGGGTGAAGATGATCCGGGCGCGCTGGATGCGGTGCGAAGGCTGTTGCCGTCCTGCTCCTAGCGCAGTCCGAAGAGCGTCGCGAAGAATCCGCGATGCTTCGCTTCCGGTGCGCTGCGCTCCTGCGGGTGCAACTGTGCACTGATGGCGGCGGCCTTTTCTGCGAGTGAGACCTGCCGTTGCTCCGCCGCCTTCTCAGGCGCGACGTGCTCGGCGTACCATTTTCCGAAGCGCAGATCGTGCGTCATGATGTGGCCGACCAGCCATTTGTTGAGGAAGCGGCGCAATTCCTGCACGCGATCCTCTGTCCAGGCGTCGCCATTGCCAAGGAAGTCCGCGACATGGCTGGCGAAGTCCTCGTGCAGTTTCAAGTGCTGCTCGAAGGCCGGATAGCCGCTCTTCTCCATCAGCGCCTGCTCGTTGGAAAAATGGACGACGACGTAATCCAGGAGTTCTTCCACCGTCTGCTGCACGGACTCCAGGTTCAGCGCCTTCACCAGCGTGAAGAGGTGCTGATGCTCGTCGTCCACCTGCTCGATATTCACCTTGAATCCCTGGCGCCACTCGATGACGAATGGTTTATGCGGATCTTCCTGCGTCATGTCCGTTCTCCTGATGCATGTCGATGCGGCCAGTGTACGGTTAGGTGATTTTTGGCAACATTGATCTGAGTCAAATACCCATATGAGATTGAGGGATTTTCGGAGGTGAGGCGCAGCAAAGTGTTCACGAGAACTGTCGTTTTTGCATGTTGTCAGAGTGCATAGGACATTCATCCGGAGACACAAACAATGAAACTCCTCTGCCTCGGCGCCCTTGCAGCAACCGCCCTCATCGCCCTTCCCGCCTATTCCGCCGACTGTTCAACCCTGAATACGCTGCAGGTGCCCGGAGCGGAACGGCAGGAAACCACGTGCCTCGACGACCTGACGACGCCTTACCTCACCGCCGCCGGACGAACGGATGCAAGCGACTGGTTGCCCCTCCATTCGCAAGCCACGCGGAATCCACCCGGTGCCGTACCCGGCATCCAGATTGACGGCTATTTCCCGGACACGTCCGCCGCCAACACCTATCACGGCTGGAATCACGACGCGCAGTTCGTGATCCGCCTCCCTGACAACTGGAACGGCAAGCTGGTCATCACCGGCGCACCCGGTGTGCGCCGGCAATACGCAACGGATTACCTGATCAGCGACTGGGTGCTCGCGCGCGGCTACGCCTTTGCGGCAACGGACAAGGGGAATAGCGGAACCAGTTTCTACAAGGATGGCGCGACGCCGGGGGAAGCCATCGCTGAATGGCACCGGCGCGTCACTGAACTGACAATCGCGGCGAAACAGGTCGCAGCCCAGCGCTACGGCCGCTCTCCGACACATACCTACATGACGGGCATTTCCAACGGCGGCTACCTGACCCGGTACGCGCTTGAAAACCGTCCCGACCTCTACGACGGTGGCGTCGACTGGGAAGGACCGCACTGGCGCCCGCAAGGACCGAACCTGTTCACCTTCCTGCCGGCCGCGCTGAAGTATTACCCGGCCTATCGGGCCACGCTGAGCCGGGACGCCCACGACCGGATTATTGCCGCAGGCTTTGCGCCCGGATCCGAATTCCTCTGGGAGCACCACTACGCGGTGTACTGGGACCTGACGCAGCGCACGTATCGGGAAGAGATCGATCCCGGCTATGACGGGCCACTCGAAGCAGGCGTACCCTTCTGCCTGTCGGGCACCCTGTACTGCGACGCCGACTACGACTACGCCTTGCGGCCGCAGCAGGTCAAGGATGCCGTCGCCCGTGTATCGCTGACCGGACGCATCGGCAAACCGATGATCACGCTGCATGGAATGCTGGACTCGCTGCTTCCCATCCGCACCAACTCCGATCCGTACGCAGAGCTGGTGAAGGCGTCAGGACGCGGCCATCTGCATCGTTACTACGTGGTGGAAGACGGCAACCATGTCGACCAGCTGTACGACGTTTTCCCCGACCGCCTGCGGCCAATCGCCCCCTGCTACCGGGCAGCGTTTATCGCCCTGGAAAACTGGGTGGAAAACAAGGGGAATGCGAAGCCGCCCGCCAGCAAGACGATCGCCCGGCCAACAACCGGGGACCTGGCAAATGAATGCAGCCTGTAAGGCATCGCGCAGAAATCAGCGCAGCGACGCGGCGCGCTGCTCGGCCATCTCTTCCATGAATTCGAGGAAGCCCTGCTCGATGCATTCGATTTCCTGCTCGGCAGGCAGTTTTTTCTTCTCGCAGTTGGCGACGATGGAGTTGATGTCCTTCTGCACCTCCGCCACTTGCTTGGCCGGCTGGGGCTCTGCCGCAAAGGCGGTCGACGCGACGGCACACAACGACAGAACGAAGCAGTTGAGCACTGTTTTCATATGAGGATTCCTAGGTATTCCGTCAGCAGTCTACTGTTGGAGAAATGAAACGGCGCAGACCGGGCTGACTATTATGAATTTCCTTGCTGCGGGTCAAAAAAGCCTGACAAGGCCGCAGCCCGGAAACCACATCGATTCAACTGGAGGATGGGGGAACCAGGACATCGCGGCTGCCGTTGGTGGACATGGCGGATACGACGCCTGCCGTCTCCATCTGCTCCACGAGCCGCGCCGCGCGGTTGTACCCGATTCGGAGTTGCCGCTGCACAGCGGAGATCGATGCGCGACGGCTGCGGACGACAAACGCCACGGCTTCGTCGTAGAGCGGGTCGGACTCCGCGCCACCCGTGTCCCCGAAAAGATCGCCGGTGGCTTCTTCGCTCGGCGCCCCGGCGAGGATCGCCTCCTCGTACTCCGGCTCGCCGAACTGCTTGAGGAATTCGACGACGCGATGCACTTCCTCGTCGGACACGAAGGCGCCGTGCACGCGTTGCGGATAGCCGCTGCCGGGCGGCAGGAACAGCATGTCGCCATGCCCCAGCAGCGTCTCCGCACCCATCTGGTCGAGCACGGTGCGCGAATCGATCTTCGACGACACCTGGAACGCGACGCGCGTCGGAATATTGGCCTTGATCAGGCCGGTGATCACGTCCACGGACGGACGCTGCGTGGCCAGGATCAGGTGGATGCCCGCGGCGCGTGCCTTCTGGGCCAGGCGTGCGATCAGTTCCTCGATCTTCTTGCCGGCGACCATCATCAAGTCCGCCAACTCGTCAATGACCACGACGATCATTGGCAGCGTTGACAGCGGCTCGGGCGCATCGGGCGTCAGAGAGAAAGGATTCGTCACGAACTTTTCCTGTGCCCGGCCGTCGCGGATCTTCTGGTTGAATCCGGCGAGGTTGCGCACGCCGAGCGCCGACATGAGGCGGTAACGCTTTTCCATTTCAGCAACACACCAGGTCAGTGCATTGGCCGCGAGCTTCATGTCGGTCACGACCGGCGCCAGCAGGTGCGGAATGCCGTCGTACACCGACAGCTCCAGCATCTTCGGGTCAATCATGATCAGGCGCACATCTTCCGGTGTCGCCTTGTACAGCAAGGACAGGATCATTGCGTTGATTGCCACCGACTTGCCGGAACCGGTCGTGCCCGCGACCAGCATGTGTGGAGCACGCGCCAGGTCGGTGACCACGGGTGTACCGGTGATGTCCTTGCCCATCGCGAGCGTCAGGTGCGAACGCGAGTGGCGATAGGCATCGGAAGCAAGTATTTCGGACAGCTGGATCATTTGCCGCCGCGTGTTGGGCAGTTCGAGACCCATGCAGGTCTTGCCGGGAATGGTTTCGACCACGCGGATCGAGGTCAGGCCGAGCGCACGCGAGAGGTCTTTCATCAGGCCGACGATCTGCGCACCGCGGACGCCGACAGCGGGTTCGATTTCGAAGCGCGTAATCACCGGTCCGGCGGATGCGCCCAGCACGTTTGCCGGCACCTTGAATTCCTTGAGGCGCTGTTCGATCAGGCGGCCGGTCTCGGCGAGTTCGGTTGCCGAGATTTCGATCGTGTCGTCGGGATGCTTGTCCAGCAGATCGAGGCCGGGGAGGTCGACGTCGACTTCGGCAGGCGGCTGGAATGCGAAGGGTTCGCCGGCGGGCGGGCGCGGCGCGACAACCGCGGGTTGCGCCACAATGGATACGGGCGGCTGGATGACGACAGCGGGGGCATCCTGGATCGCTTCCTGCGGCGCGGTCATGTATTCGAGGACTTCGGGCACCTGCTCCTCGGCGACAATCGGCGCTTCGACTATCGCCATCGCAGGCTCCCGGCGTACCTCGGTTTCCATTGCTAACGGCACGACCGCTGGCAGGATTTCTTCAACAGGAATGTGGACCGGCACCGAAGACTGAGCTTCCACTTGCGGTATCGGCGCCCTCTCCACCCGCACTTCACGCAGGCGTTCCGGCGGTCGCGCAACCGGCCGGATGGGCGTGGGCGGCTTCACGACGATACGTACCGTTTCCCGCTGCGCCTGTCGCACCTTGGCCGATTCCACAGCCTTGGCACGCGCAAGCATGGCGGATGTAGGACGAATGCTTTCGAAGGGCGCCCATTCTTCGGTCGAGCGCGCGGCCGGCGCCCCCTTCTCGACGGGCGCAGATACCGATTCAGTCCGCTTGCCCACCGCGTCCCTGCCAAAGAACGTCGCCGGCAGTTTCCAGGAGGCGTTCCCCTGCGCGATCGGCGCAGTCGCCGGCCGCGGACTGACGCGAATCGGCGCGGCAGCTGCCGGCTTTTCGGACACGTATCGCGCGGGAACCCGGCTGCCCCGCTCCGGCGAGTCGCCACGGGCCCGGAAGAAGCGCAGCATGATGCCGGATGCACCGCCACCGAACACCCACGGCAAGGTCACGACCAGGGTCGCGAGGAGAAGCACGATGCCGAATGCCATGCCAAAGACATCCACGACCGCCGTGCCTATTGCCTGCCCGAACAGGACGCTGCTGCCCGCGCCATCGCTACTATTGCGCACGAAGGCTTCCAGCGCACTGCTCGCGCTGAAAACCGCGGCACTCCCCAGCCACAACCGGATGCTGCCCTGCCCCTGCAACTGCGTTCCCTTGAACAGAAACGCCTTCGACAGCCGCCAGAGCAATGGCAAGAGCCACAGCGCCGACCACCCGAACCATTCCGTAACCGCCATGTGAATTCTTTACTCTATGTCAATCGATACCGGCAGATCCGCGCTACTTCGCGGTTGCCGCAGTCCGTGCCAGGCGCTCTTCCCTGATTGCCGCGGGAGTGAGGTTGCGCCGGTTTCCTTCGGCTTCGTCGGCCAGGAAGGCAAGCATGTCCAACTTGTCCTGGCTGTATCCCTGCGACTGCATGCGTGCGAGCGCCTCATCGTACGCGGCCGCGGTCTTGATGCCGAACCGGGCATAGACGCGCAGTTCCTCGTTGCTGGCCATCATATGCCCTGCAAGAACAAGGTCTGCGTGGCTCGCAAAACCCAGTGATGCGGCAAAGGCCTCCGCGAGTTCCTCGGGGCCCAGGGGTGCCGGCAGAATGGAGTAGCGCATCTCGTCCTGGTCGAGCAAGTTGACGAGTGCGACGATGTTTTTTGCTTTTTCGACGACGATCTGGCACCGGACGGTTTTCATCGCCTGGAACAGCGCCGGGACACTGGCCTTGACCTCGGTATAGCGCGTCACCGCGCCTCGGCCGTGCCAGGCCCGGAATGCGGGCGAGTAAAGGACGGCAATGCGATCGTTATCAGCGAACGTGGTCTTGTCGGCTTCGGCGCCGATCGTGCAGAACGGCGCCCCATTGCCGACGAACAGGCGCACGGCACTCATGGCCTCGGGATTGGCCTTCAAGACATCGAGTGTCTGCTCGACCGTTGGAGCCGCTGCGGATACGCCTGGCGAAAGAATGAAAATTGCGGCCGCCAGCACGCAAGCTGCAGCCCGAAATCGGAACGTTGTCACTTTTGAATCTGCATCAGAAAGAAATTGAGCCCCCCGGCGGCGGGGCTCCCAAAGGCGACAGTATATTGAGGATTTCCGTGCAGCACCTCTATTTTGTGCAACACCTGATGCCTGGCTTGCCCCTTATGCCCTCCTTGCAGCCGGGCGGGTATTAACCGCAAGGCAAAGCAGCGCGGTCGTCAGCGCAAGCGCAACGTGCAAACCGAACAACGGCACGAAGTCGGACCGGCTCAAGCCGGCGTGTCCGACAAACACGACAGTGAATGCGACACCGAGAACGGTGCCGATCTGCCTCACCGCCTGGTTGACCGCGCTTCCGACGGCGTAATGCATCGGCGGGAGGTTGGCGACCGCCGCGCCGGACAGGCTGGGCAGCACCATGCCGACACCGGTTCCACTCAGCAGCAGCCCGGGCAGCCATTGCGTCAGGTAGGCGGGTTCGGTCCCTGGAATCGTGAGTTGCCAGAGGCCGGCCATGGCATAGATGACCGCGCCGGTGACCAGGAAGGGCCGGTGGCCGTAACGCGCCGCGAGACGTCCGGTCATGATGGCGACGGGTACGACCGTCAACGGACCGGGCGTCACGGCAATCCCGGCGACGGGCAGGCTGTAATGCCAGACCCCGGTCATGAAGGCGAAGTAGCCAAAGAACATCATGGCGAACGCGGTGCCGAACGCAAGCGTGGCAAGATTCACCGCGCTGTACGTGCGGTTGCGAAACAGGGCAAGATCCACCACCGGCGAAGGCGCCTTTCGCTGCCAGGCAATGAATGCCGCGAGGATGGCAAATCCGGACAATGCCGCTGCCGCCACTTGCATGGCACTCCAGTGCGGAGATTCCGACTGCGTGATGGCCAGCGCGATCGCGCCAACGCCAGCGATCAGCAGCAGTACGCCGGGCCAGTCCGCCCTTCTTCCCTTGCCTTCACCGTTGACTTCCGGAAGCCGACGCATGCCGGCGAACAGGGAAACGGCGCCCAGCGGCAGGTTGATGAAGAACGCCCACGGCCAGCCCAAAGCATCGACGATGAAGCTCCCGGCGCCGGGGCCGAATGCGGCGGCAACACCGCCGACCGCGCCCCAGATACTGACGACCACCGCGCGCTTTTCCTTTGGAAAGGCGTCGAGAACGAGCGACAGCGAGGACGGCGTCAGCAGCGCGGCGCCAATCGCCTGGACCACGCGGGCCGCCACCATGAATTCGACGCTCGTCGCCGCTCCGCAGGCCGCCGATGCCAGCAGGAACACCGCTACGCCCGTGAGGAAAACTCGTTTTCGTCCGTACGTATCGGCGAGGCCGCCGGCGGGGACAAGGAGTGCGGCGAAGACGACGGTGTAGGCATTCAGCACCCACGACAGTCCTGCCGCCGTCGCGCCCGGGAATCCCGCGCGCAGCGCATTGAATGCGGCGTACAGCACCGTGGTGTCCAGCGATACGAGGAAAACCGCGATGCTGGCAATCCAGAACGTCGGCCATGGCGAGCTGCGCGCCTCCTCGTCATGCAGGGCCGCCCCGGGGTTGAGGGCGACGGCAATTGGCTTTTCCATGCTCACTCCTTCTATCAAACCGCCGTCATATGATGACCGTCATATTTCCGGCGAAATAAAAACCGCCGGATCCCGGCGGCGTGTTGAAAACCTATTTTGTTTCGGGCTGCACGTCGTACATGCGGAGCAAGCTATTCCGGTTGGCGGCAAGCAAGGCTTTGCCCTGGGTGTTGTTGCCCAAGGTGCGGGCAAGCTGAAGTGCGCCGACCATCGTACTGGCTGCAACCAAGGCGGCGTCCTCCGGTAGTCCCGGCGGCAAGGCCGATCGAACGATATCCACCAATCCCCGCACGCGATCGCAGGACGCGGCCCGTAATTCATCCTGCTGTCGCGGCATTTCGGAGCCGAGGGCGGCCACCGGGCAACCGGATTCCGGGGACGACAGATGCGCTTCGGACAGATAGCGTTCGACGAGGGCGCGGAACGCACTACCGCCCTGTTCCCGCTGCGCCGCGATCCGTCGCGACAATTTCTCGGCGCTGGCTCGGCCCGCATGCTCCAGCGCCTTGGCCAGCATGGCGTCCCGCGATTTGAAATGGGCGTAAAACCCGCCATGCGTCAAACCTGCCTCGCGCATGACATCGGCGACGCCGACACGCGAGAATCCGTCCTGGCGCACGGCGCGCGCCGCTGCCTCGAGGATGCGTTCGTAGGAGTCCTGTTTCCGGCCGGACCGGGTTGGCGAAGTCATGGCACCTGCCCAATTTCATATGATGCTCATCATATTATTCCCCGCTTCTCGATCGGTCAAGGAGATTCGTACCCCGCGCATTTGGCTAAACTGTGGGGAATGGAGGCTCAAATGAAAGACCGTATTCCCCCTGCTCCCAAGGAAACGAAGGCCGACCGGCTCTCGCGATTCA
The DNA here is from genome assembly GCF_048799745.1 of Noviherbaspirillum sp. ST9. Lineage (NCBI taxonomy): Bacteria > Pseudomonadati > Pseudomonadota > Betaproteobacteria > Burkholderiales > Oxalobacteraceae > Noviherbaspirillum > Noviherbaspirillum sp. ST9. Next base: position 35,900 of record NZ_JBLWFR010000011.1, read on the forward strand.
TCGTGGCCGTCGTGACCTGTCTCGGCGCCCTCGGCATGGCCGCACTGCTTTACTTTCCGTTGCACTACCTCAAGTAGCGTGTCGCGCCGTTCCCATGGATGAGGACGATGTCACACTGCTGCTCAAGTCCGAGGTCGACGTCCTGCGTGCCAGGAAGGAAGGCCAGCGACTGGCGCGTGAACTCGGCATGACCGCCATCGACTCAGTAAAAGTCGCTACTGCCGTATCGGAGATCGCCTCCAACGCCCTTTTCCACGCGCGTGAGGGGTCAGTGAACCTGCGCATGCTCTGCTCGGGAAACCGACGAGGTTTATCGGTTACCGTGGCCGACAGGGGGCCCGGCATCGCGGATCTGGAACAAGCAATGCGCGACGGCTTTTCAACACGGAACAGCCTCGGGATCGGCCTCGGCGCTGCGCGGCGAATGATGGACGACTTTGAGGTGAACACCGAGATCGGAAGGGGAACGACCGTAACGATGGCGAAATGGAAGGATTGAACGCCCCCGCCAAACCATACATTTGCGCCCGATCAATATGACAGCTTCCCGTTGGGAAACAATAACCTCTAGTTAATCAAGGTTATTTACTTCCACTATGTACGCCTACGAACTGTGCCGCAAATACCAGGAAGCCCTCAACCGCAAGGATCAGGAAGCCATCCTCGACCTCTTTACCAACGACGCATCGGTCAAAGCGCCCTTGCTGGGCGAACTGGATGTGATGACGTTTCATCAGCGTGTCTTCGAATCCTGCGGTTATGCGGTGACGAAACTCACGAATGTCTTTGATGGTCTTCACCACGCACGCTCGGTTGCTCTCCAGTTTGTGTACACCTGGACTTTCCCCGGCGGCCGTCAAGTGTCGGTGGAAGGAATGAGCGTATTCGAACTCGACGAGACGCGGAAGAAATTCGGCCGTCTGACCATCATCTACGACCCCACGGAATTCCGCCGGAATCTCAAGGGAGCGTCGGCGGAGATGCGCATGGCCATGGACCGCAGGCAGGAGCAGTTCCGGCTCGCCGCCTGAACAGGCGGAAGGCTTATCTTCCCGCCCCGTTTGTAAGCATCCCCAGCAGCACAACAACCAGTACCAGGAGCACCAGGGACACGACCTTCCAGAAATGGACAGGGTCACGCTCGATCAGCGGAAGGCGCGTCCGGTTCAGGAACGCCTTGTTCGGGTGATGCAGGTCATAGATGAACTCCGACAGGTCCTCATAACGTTTGGCCGGATCAGGATGCACCGCTTTCGCGATTGCATCGTCCACCCACTGTGGAATCTGCCGTGCCGTGGTTCGCACCGGATCATAGTGCAACTTGCGTTGCGCCGCCCGCGATGTCGCCCGCGCGATCTCGATCCCGTAAGGCAGTTTGCCCGTCAACATGCGGTAGGCAATCACCCCGAGCGAATACAGGTCGGAACGCACTGATCCCGCATCCCCCAGAAAATATTCCGGCGCGGTGAATTGCGGCGTGCCGAGCATGTGCTGGCGCTCTACCGCGGTGCGGATCTCCATCAGGCCCGCGACCTTGGTGGAGCCGAAGTCAATGATTTTCACCGTCCCCGTCGCATCGATCATGATGTTGTCCGGCCGCAGGTCCTGGTGCAGCATTTCGAGCCGATGGAAGGCTCGCAGCCCCTTCGCCAGCTGCTCCACGATGCCGCGCACAGTATCGAGATCCGGCTTCGGGTTGTCGATCATCCATTGCGTCAGCGTCCTGCCCTCGATGTACTCCATGACGACGTAGAGGTATCCCCGCTTGCGAACCTGCGCACACGGCTGGAGGACATGCGCATTACTGATCCGTCGCGCCACCCACTCCTCCATCAGGAATCGTTCCAGATAGGCCGGGTCGCCCTGCATGTCCACCGAGGGTGTCTTGATGACGACCACTTCCTCCGACGCGAAATCCACTGCGAGGTAAATGTGGCTGCGGCTGCTTCCATGCAGTTCGCGGATGATCTTGTATCCGTCAAACGCCGCGCGCGACTCCAGCAAAGGTGGAAACGGCAATCCAGCCATCTGCCGGTAGACCTCATTGGCGTCGGGCGCCGGCAATGCATCGACCCGCACCAGTTGGACGGTGAGATTGTCCTGGCTGCCCCGGCGCAACGCTTCTTCCACGATGAGACGGGCTGCACGGTCAAGATCAGCGGCATGTTCCCGGAGGACGGTGACGATGAATGCCGCATCGGCGAACTCATACACACCGTCTGTGGCGAGCACGAAACAATCGCCCTGCTCGACCTGCAGCGTCCGGTAGTCGATCTCCAGGTGGCTGTCGATACCCAGCGCACGGCCCAGGTAGCTCTGGCCTGGCGCCACCTGCACGCGGTGATCGGTGGTCAATTGCTCCAGGGTGTTGCCATGCACCTGATAAATGCGTGTATCGCCAACGTGGAAAAGGTGCGCCGTCGTCGATTTGACGACCAGCGCACTCAGGGTGCAGACATAACCGCGATCCTTGTCGTAGCGCCCCTGGCTTGCCTGGGTCTGCGAGTAGAGCCACGCATTGGCGGCAACGAGGACCCGTTCTCCGGAGGTCTTCACCGACCATGCGTCGGAGGTGCAGTAGTAATCCTCGAGGAAGCTGGTCACCGCGGTCTGGCTGGCGATATGGCTGACATCGCTGCTGCTGATGCCATCTGCAACGGCGACGGCCACGCCCTTGGAACCGAGCTGCGGTTCGCGCGGGACATAAGTGCCATGAAAATCCTGGTTCGCAGGCTTGCAGCCCTTGTCAGAATGCTGGCCGATGGTGAGGACGAGTTGATTGTTCATCGACAAAAAGCCCCGGGGCCGGATGGGCGCCGGGGCTTTACCATTATGCAACGGATCAGTTGAACGTACGCTTCGGCGCGGTTTTCACGTGCGTCGTGTACAGCGTCAGGCCGGTGAACATCAGGCCGCCGATCAGGTTGCCCAGCACGGTCGGAATTTCATTCCAGATCAGGTAGTCCATGAGCGAGAACTTCGCGCCGAGCAGCAGGCCGGACGGAAACAGGAACATGTTGACCACGGAATGCTCGAAGGTCATGTAGAAGAAAACCATGATCGGCATCCACATCGCGATCACCTTCCCGCTCACCGTGGTGGAAATCATGGCGCCGACGACACCCGTGGAGACCATCCAGTTGCACAGCATGCCGCGGATGAACAGGGTCAGCATCCCTGCCGCGCCGTATTCCTTGTAGCCGAGGGTGCGGGATTCGCCGATCACGCCGATGGCGTGTCCGACCTTGTTCGGCTCGACCGAGAAACCGTAGGTGAAGACGATGGCCATCAGGACGGCGACCGTGAACGCGCCGGCGAAATTGCCGAGGAAAACGATGCCCCAGTTCTTCAGGATGGCCTTGATCGTCACACCCGGTCGCTTGTCCAGATAGGCCAGCGGGGTCAGCACGAACACGCCGGTCAGGAGGTCGAATCCGAGCAGGTAGAGGATGCAGAAACCCACCGGGAACAGCATCGCGCCGACGAGCGGCTGTCCGGTCTGCACGGAGATGGTCACGGCAAACACGGCAGCCAGCGCCAGGATCGCACCCGCCATGTAGGCGCGGATGAGCGCATCCCTTGTCGCCATGTAGATTTTCGATTCGCCGGCGTCCACCATCTTGGTGACGAACTCCGAAGGTGCCAGATAGGCCATGATGTCTCCTGAAAATGTGCGATTAACCGAGTTAATCAATGAATGAAACCGTTGCACGGGCAACGCGCGTCCCTCGGGGACTGCGCCCGATACTTCTCTTGTATTGCGGGATCGGTGGCACGGCGTTCATCGCGCCACCTGCGTCAGGTCAGATGCCGACCCAGACCGTCCTTTTCTCGACGCGAACCGGATAAGCGTTGACCGAGTTCTCCGGGGCTTCGAGGCATTGACCGTTTTTCAGGTCGAAATGGTGCTTGTAGATCGGCGACGCGACGACAATACGCTCGCCAAGGTTGCCGACCAGGCCGCGCGACAGCACGCTCGCTTGTGCGTTGGGATCGTAATTGTCGATGGCGAAAAGCTGGTCCGCGCCGCCCTTGACGTGGAAGACCGCGACATGGCGATCCTGCACCAGCGCACAGACACCCGTGTTGGGAACGAGGTCATCGACGGAACACACCGCGCTCCAGGTAGTTGCTTTGTTTTCGTGGCTCATGGTTTCGACCTCAGGCTGCTTTAGCAATGATGGGAATGGTGGCGCCGCGTTCTTCCGGAGAGGCGGGACGGATCTGCCCGCGCTCCTCGACAAAGACGACGGTCTGGTCCTGCTCGTCGCTGTTGACGAATTGGCGGAAGCGTTTGCGCGTCTCGGGATTGGTAACGGCATTCTTCCATTCGCATTCGTAGGTATCGACCACGTGCTGCATGTCGGCTTCCAGTTCAGCCGCCAGCCCGAGCTTGTCCTTGATGACGACATCCTTCAGGTAGTCGAGACCGCCTTCAAGGTTGTCGCGCCACACGCTGGTCCGTTGCAAGCGGTCAGCGGTACGGATGTAGAACATCAGGAAGCGGTCGATGTAGCGCACCAGCTCCTCTTTCGACAGGTCGGAGGCCAGCAGCTCGGCGTGGCGCGGCTTCATACCGCCGTTGCCGCAGACATACAGGTTCCAGCCCTTCTCGGTAGCGATCACGCCCACATCCTTGCCCTGCGCCTCGGCGCACTCCCGGGTGCAGCCCGAGACGCCGAACTTGATCTTGTGCGGGGCGCGCAGGCCCTTGTAACGGTTTTCCAGCTCGATCGCCAGGCCGACGCTGTCGTCGACGCCGTAGCGGCACCAAGTCGAGCCGACGCAGGATTTCACGGTCCGCAGGGACTTGCCGTAGGCGTGGCCGGATTCGAATCCGGCAGCGATCAGCTCTTCCCAAATCGCGGGCAGTTGTTCGACGCGGGCACCGAACAGGTCGACGCGCTGGCCGCCGGTGATCTTGGTGTACAGGCCGTACTTCTTGGCAACCTGCGCCACCGCCATCAATCCGTCGGGCGTCACCTCGCCGCCCGGCATGCGCGGCACGACCGAGTACGTACCGTCCTTCTGGATATTGCCAAGGAAATAATCGTTCGAATCCTGGAGGCTGGCGTGGTCCTTGTTCAGCACGAAGTCATTCCAGCAGGAGGCGAAAATGCTCGCGGCAACCGGCTTGCAGATGTCGCAGCCCAGGCCCTTGCCATGCGCTTCGAGCAAGGCGTCGAAGGTCTTGATCTTGCCGACGCGGATCAGGTGGAACAGTTCCTGGCGCGAATACGCAAAGTGTTCACAGAGGTGATTGTTGACGGCGAGCCCCTGCTTCTTCATCTCGGCCTTCATCACCTGCGTCACCAGCGGCACGCAGCCGCCGCAAGCCGTACCGGCCTTGGTGCAGGACTTCAGCTCGACAACGTTTGTCGCACCGCCAGCTACCGCGTCGCACAACTGGCCTTTCGAGACGTTGTTGCAGGAGCAGATCTGCGCCGACGCAGGAAGCGCCTCGACGCCGAGGCCCGGTTTCGCCTTGCCGTCGCTTTGCGGCAGGATCAGGAATTCAGGCGCTTCCGGCAGCTCGATCTTGTTGAGCATCATTTGCAAAAGGCTCCCGTATTCGGCAGCGTCCCCCACCAGCACGGCGCCAAGAAGATGCTTGCCGTCTTCGGAGACGACTATCTTCTTGTAGACCTGCTTGCGTTCATCGGTGAACTGATAGGCGCGGCTGCCGGCCGTCGTGCCGAGCGCGTCGCCGATGCTGGCCACATCGACGCCCATCAGCTTGAGCTTGGTGCTCATGTCGGCGCCGGCGAACAGGACAGCCTCGCCCGCGATGTGCTTCGCGGCGGTGCGCGCCATGTCGTAACCCGGCGCGACCAGGCCGAAGACCTGTCCATTCCATGCGGCGCATTCGCCGATGGCATAGATGTCCGGATCGGAGCTGAGGCAGTTGCCGTCGATGGCGATGCCGCCGCGCGGACCAAGTGCGAGTGCGCTCTGGCGCGCCAGTTCGTCGCGCGGGCGGATGCCTGCGGAGAACACGATCATGTCCGTCTCGAGTTGGGTGCCATCGGCGAACACCAGGCGGTGGCGCGCCTGCTCGCCGTCGACGATCTCGACCGTGTTCTTCTGGGTATGCACGCTGACGCCCAGCTCCTCGATCTTCCTGCGCAGGACACGTCCGCCGCCGTCATCGACCTGCACGGCCATCAGGCGCGGCGCAAATTCGACAACGTGCGTCTCCAGCTTCATGTCCCGCAAGGCCTTGGCGCATTCGAGGCCGAGCAGGCCGCCGCCGATGACCACGCCGCTCCTGGAACGGCTGCCGCATTCCAGCATCGCTTCCAGGTCTTCGATGGTGCGATAAACGAAGCAGTCCTTGCGATCCTTCCCGGGCACGGCGGGAACGAAGGGATAGGAACCGGTTGCCATGACCAGCTTGTCATACTGAAGTACATCGCCGCCGGCGGTCGTGACCGTCTTGTTTGCACGGTCGATCGATGCGGCGCGGCTGTTCAGCTTCAGCAGCAGGTTGTTCCGGTCGAAGAAGCCCGGCGATACGAGCGAAAGGTCGTCCGCCGATTTGCCGGAGAAGAATTCCGAGAGATGGACGCGGTCGTATGCGGGACGCGGCTCCTCGCACAGGACCGTTACCTCGGCGTCCCGCAGTCCGGACCCGTCAAGGCTCTCGAGAAATTTGTGTCCTACCATGCCGTGGCCAATTACAAGGATCTTCATTTGTCTTCCTTCTTTGCTATGTTGATGACGCACCTGGTAGTGCGCCCAGTCCTTTAATCAAAAATCGGATTGCGCACTGCGCGCCTGGCGCGCGATTGCATACGCTGTACGGAACGGTGTGCCTGTCAACCAGGCTGAGGAAAAAGTCAGGAGCGCGGCCAGCCGGGAGCGGCTGTTGCTGTTTGATGGGGTCTCCTCACGCGGGAGGCCGAAGCTGCGGATATTCGTTGGCATCGTTGTATCGATCCGGGTGCGCGCACGCGAGCTGCGGAGGCAGTCATCGTCTTAGTGCACGGGAGCCCAACGGCGGACTCTTAACGCAAGGCACCATTGCCCTGCGAACCCTATTGAGCAATCGGCATGCCAAGCCGCTCAAGGCGTTTTTCCGGCGATCTGCGCAAGGACGCGCATCAAAGTGGGAAGTTTTGCGTTACGGAGGCGCATCGCATCGCGCGCACGCACCGCAACGGTGCAGACCTTCAGTGCCGGCGCATGGTCTTGAGCGTTTTATTGTTTTGCAGTTGGCGAGTGAACTCCTCGGCGGGCACCGGCCGGCTGAAGTAGTAGCCCTGGATTTCATCGCAGTGGTTCTGGTCGAGGTAGGCCAGCTGTTCTTCGGTTTCGACGCCCTCGGCGACCACTCGCAGCTGCATGCGATGGGCCAGGTCGATGACCGAGCTGGCGATATTGGCCGCATTGCGGTCGTTCACGATATCCACCACGAACGATTTGTCGATCTTGAGCTGGTCCATCGGCAGGCGGCTCAGATACCCCAGGCTGGAGTAGCCGGTACCAAAATCGTCCAGCGCCAATTGCAGCCCGCTACGCTTCATCCTGCGCAGGCGATCGATCGTCTGCTCGGGCGAATCCACCAGCATGCTTTCGGTCAGTTCCAGCGTCAGTTGATGAGCCGGGACACCGTGCCGCGCCAGGGCACTTTCGACGACCGCCTCGAGGTCTTCACTGCGGAACTGGCGGGCCGACACGTTAACCGCCACGGTGATATCGGTATAACCGGCGTCGTTCCACGTGCGGAGGTGGCGGCAGGCTTCATCGATGATCCAGGCGCCGATGGCCACGATTTGCCCGCTTTTCTCGGCGAGCGGGATGAACTCCGATGGATACACGATTTCCTGGTTCGAACGCGGCAAGCGCAGCAAGGCTTCGGCGCCAGTGATCCGGCCGCTCGCCAGATCCACCTTGGGCTGGAAATAAAGGACGAACTTGTGGTGCCTTAGTGCCCGTCGCAGGCCTGCCTCCATCTGGAGTTGCGCAAGCGCGCGCATGCTCAGTTCGGCGGTATAGAAAGCGATCTGGTTCCCGCCGCGTTCCTTGGCCCGGTGCACCGCCGCGTCGGCGTGCTGCAGGAGGGCGTGCGCACTGAGTCCGTCCTGGGGAAACAGGCTGACGCCGATACTGGTCCGCACGTAAACCTCCTGATTGCCGTCCACCAGGAACGGCGCCTCGATGGCGTTGCGCAGATCGAAGGCAATTGACTCGGCATCCTCCGCGCCAAGCAGCGACTCCACAACGACGACAAATTCGTCGGCACTCAGCCGGCCGAGCAATTGCCGCCCGGCGAGGCGTTCGGTGAGCCTGGCCGTAACACTCATCAACAACTGGTCGCCGGCGACATGGCCGAGGCTGTCATTGATGGTTTTGAACTTGTCCAGATTCAGAAAAAGAACGCCGACCTGCTCTCTCCGCCGCTGCGCCTTTTCCACCGCGTGCTGCAGCAGCGACCTCAGCAACGCCCGGTTGGGCAGGTTGGTGAGCGGATCGTAATGCGCGAGGTGATCGAGTTGCTCCTCGCTGCGCTTGATCACGGTCAGATCGGTCATGACGGCCACGAAATGCGTGGGTTTTCCACTCGCATCGCGTACCGCGCTGATGGTCAGCCATTCAGGATAGACATCGGCGTTCTTGCGGCGATTCCACACCTCCCCCTGCCATTGGCCGCGTTCGCGCAGGCGCTCCCACATCGCTTCGTAAAATTCCGGCTCGTGTTGTCCGGAATGCAAGATGCGTGGATTGCGGCCGACGATTTCAGCTTCCGTGTAGCCGGTGATTTCCGTGAAAGCCGGATTCACATAAATGATGCGTGACTCGAGGTCGGTAATCATGACCGCGTCGCGGGTACTGGCCAGAGCCGCCGCCTGCAATTGCTGGCGCTCGCTGGCCCGATGGTCCTCCGTCACGTCGCTCCAGCTGCCGACCACGGAAACCGGCTTGCCTGTTGCGTCGGACAACAGCCGCATCTCGTCGCGCACCCAGCATACCGCGCCCGATTTGTCGTGGAACCGGTACTCCTGGGTCAGTCGGTGCTCGTTAAACAGGCGCTGGCGTTCCGCCATGACCCACTCGCGGTCGTCCGCATGCACTCCCGACCACCACCAGCCGGGCTGCAGCGATTCTTCCACCGTATAGCCGTAAACCCGCGTGACGTTTTCGCTGATCCATTGCGGCGCCATGCGCTCTCCATCCAGATGCAGCACATACAGGATGGTCGGGTTGGCTTCCAGCATTTGCCGAAGGCGGTCCGCTGTCGTGCGAAGCTTTTCCTGTTCGCGCTCCAGCTGGGCCTGTCGGTGCGCATGCTCCAGCACTGCGGGCATTTCCGAGAGATATCCGGCGTGCTTGACCAGGTAATCCGCCACACCGATACGCAGCGCCTCGGCAACCACATCTTCGCTGCCCTGGCCGGTGACCATGACGACAGGTAGATCGAGCCCGCGCTCATCGCGCAGGATTTTCACCACCTCGAGGGCATTGACCTCGGGCAGCTGATAATCGAGGAGCAGCACGTCGAACGGTAGCGCCCGCGCAGTGGCGCGCGGCAGTGCCATCAGCACATCCTCGCCGCTCTTGACCACATTGAGCCGGATGTGGGGCGCGTACCGAGCCAGATGGCGCCGCGTCAGGTCGATGTCGAAGGTATTGTGCTCCGCATAGAGAACCCGCAGGATGCGCGCCTTGCGATTGAATTCGGACCGGAATCGGGCGAGCGCGGCCTTCATGGTGGGAAGCAGGCGGACATGGTACTCGGCGCGCTTGACGACATAATCGTCTGCCCCTGCCTTCAGCGCGGCAATGGCCGACGCCTGGTCCCCGGAGCCGGTAAGGATCACCACTGCGATCGGCAGCCGCCGCTCCCGCACATGGGCCAGCAATTCCATGCCGCTGCCATCCGGGAGCCGCAGATCGGACAGGATCAAGTCATACGGAGGCATGTCCGGTGCCACGAGACGCATCGCCTCGACCAGGGAAGGCGCGATATCCAGCGACATGTGCGGTGCCTGTCTGGCCAGCGCGCGGCGCACCAGGTCGGCATCCATGGGATTGTCCTCCAGGTAGAGAACCCTGTCAGGCAAGGCTGTATTCATTCGCCACTCCTCGCAGGCCGGGGCGGCTCGTTCAGCGCGCACCAATACCCTTCGATCTGCGCCGCCACTTCGAGGAAGCGGCTGAACTCAACCGGCTTGACGATGTAGGAATTGGCGCCGAGCCGGTATGCGGCCTCGATATCACTGTCTTCCTTCGAGGTCGTGAGCACGACGACAGGGATCGCCCGGCTGACGTCATGGGCCCGCCATTGCGCAAGCACCTCCAGCCCACCGACCCGCGGCAGCTTGAGGTCAAGCAGGATCAGCAAGGGCGTCGGTTCGCCGGCCTCCCAGCGCGCGATATAGGCAACAGCCTCCTCCCCGTCCCTCGCGACCTCGATCGGGTTGGCCATCTTGCGGCGGGCGAAGGCGCGTTTTGTCAGATCGACATCGACCGGATTGTCTTCGACCAGCAGGACTGGCCGGGAAGGCGATGCAGTGTCAACCATGCCTTAACTCCAGAAAGAAGGTAGCGCCCCGGCCCAATGCACTTTCCGCCCAGACCCGACCGCCCATGCGCTGCATGGCCTTACGCACCAGGGCCAGGCCCACCCCGGTCCCGACGTACTCCTCGGTACGGTGCAGGCGAGTGAAGATGTCGAAAATGCGTTCATGGAACTTCATATCGAAGCCGATGCCGTTGTCGCGCACCCACAGGATGACGTTGCCGCCCGAATCGCGCGCGCCGATGTCAATGATCGGCGGCTTCGCGTTGTGGCTGAACTTGAGCGCATTGTCGATCAGATTGCGCAGGACAATCGCCAATCCTTCACGATCCGCACGCGCAGCAAGCGGAGGGACATTGCAGCGGAGCTCAAAATTGCGCTCGGTAACGTCATGGCGGAATTCCTGGACGATGGTGTTGACCCAGGCCGCCAGGTTCACCTCGTCGTCGCCGAGGGCCCGCCGTTCCATGCGTGCATAGTCCAGGAGATCCTCAATGAGCGCATGCATCTGTGCCGCGCCCTTGCGAATATTCCGCAGGAATTCCCTTGCCTCTTCGTCGAGATGCGGCGAAACGCTCTCTTCCAGCAGCTGGCTGTAACCGTCGATCCCGCGCAGTGGCGCCTTCAGGTCATGCGACACCGAATAGGAAAAGGCCTCGAGTTCCTTGTTGGCGGCTTCCAGCTGCGCAGTCCGCTCAATCACCCGGGCTTCCAGATCCGCGTTGAGTTTCATGATTTCCTCCGCCGCGTGCTTTTGCTGGGTAATGTCATAATTCACGCCCACCATGCGTACCGGACGTCCGTCCTCGCTCCTGATCGTCTGTGCAATCCCTTTGATGGTATGGATCGAGCCGTCAGGCCAGCAGACCCGGAATTCCGAGTCAAAATCACGCTCTCCCCGCAAGGCCGCGGCAACATCGGCGGATGCTCTTTCGAAATCATCCGCGGCAAGACACTTCGACCATGCTTCGTAGGCGCCGTTGAACGCCGTCTTGTCGATGCCGTATTGCTGATACATCGCATCGTCCCAAACAAGCTCGTTCCGCTCCACATCCCAGTCCCAGATACCGAGGCCGGCAGCCCTCGTGGCCAGTTGAAGCCGGTCTTCATTGAGCCGGACACGCAACTGGCTTTCTTCCAACTCCCGTTCACGGCGCTTCCGCATTTCCACTTCGCTCAAGAGGTCGCTGAAGGATTTCTGCAGCGCCTCGGCCATCCCGTTGAACGAGCGGGCAAGCATGCCCAATTCTCCCAGCCTGCTGTGGGGAACCCGTTGTGCCAGATCACCTTTCATCAGTTGCTCCGATGCCTGCGAGATACGGCAAATCGGTGCGGTGACGACCGTTGCGAGATACGCCGCAACCAAGAGCGACAGCGTCAGCGCCACCGCGAAGACCATTGCAGACCGGCTGTTTCCTGTCCTCACTCCTTCCAGGTAGTAAGCGGACGGCATGGCAGTCACCATGATCCAGTCTGCGGCGCCGCTCCGGTAAGGCGCGGCATGCGACAGCCAGGTTTCGCGCGATAAGGGCTTGGCGGTGACGACATCAAACCTGAACTGCACTTCGGATTGCAACTGCTCCAGCGAGCCGGATATCTGCGTCAGCATGGCCGCAGCCTGCCGCTCCACGAGCGCTCCCCCGTTTTCCAAGCCCACAGGCTGGACGGAATTGACCGACGAGGCCAATTGCCTTCCGGTGCGGTCAAGAATGAAGATGCGGCCATGCTGGGCAAATGACAGCCTCTGCAAAAACTGGCTGATTGCCTCCAACTGCGCCGGGTCATCCGCTCCCTGCGTCATTTCCATATGGTCGTTCAGGTAGAGGCGGATAATGGAGAGGTTGTCCTCGTGAATGCGAGCAGCCAGCTTGGTCGCGGACTGTTCCGAACTGCGCAAGGAAAAGTAGGCCGTGGATGCCACCATGACGAGCACCAGCACGATGAAGGGCGCGACGAGAAACATCCGGATCGGCACCCCGTGATGCACCGTGTCACCGACAGTCGACGTATCCGCTTTGCCGGATTCCCAAAGCCATTCTTTTCGTCTCAGAAGCCGCTCGCGCACATGTCCGGGGATCTCCGCCCAGAACATGCCGGCCCTGCGCGCCAGCGGCAATGCAACCAGCATCGCGAACGGCGCAATGATCCAGGTAATTCCGGTGGTAAAAAACAGTGCCGGCGTAATGGTCCGATACGAAATGTCCGGCGTGAATTTCCCGGAACAGATGTACCCCCAGAGCTGCGGCTCGATGCCCATGAAACCCAAAACAAAGAGAAGGTACATGCCCCAGGTCCGAACCTGCCTGAAATCGGGATTCTTGCCGATCAGTTGGTACGCAATCCAGAAGCAGGCGGGGTTGATGAAGTATCCGAAAAACCAGTCGAGCAGGAATGCCGGCGGAACGCCTTCGATCAGGTCCGACAAGCCGTAGGCGAACGGGACGATGATTAGCGCAGGATAACCAAACAGGACAATGCAGAGGAAAACCGACAGGTCTTTCAGCGATTCAAAGGTCTGAGCGCCGGGGACCAGGACGATGAACGAACCGAGATAGCCTGAACCAAGGACAAGCACGAACGTCAGCACAAGGCTGCGCAGGGCCTTGGCGTCCCATGTCTGCCGTTGGCGGCCAAGGCCCCATTGATTTCCCGGTCGAAAGGTGAACCCGCCGAAAGCGCAGACCATCAAGAAAAAGCCGAGCAGATAGCCGAATCTTCCCCATACCTCCAGAAGTGCGAGAGGCATGGCGTCGAAGATCGCCTCGATCGATCTGATTGCACCGTCCATGAGCGGTCTCCGTGTTCGTTGCCGGACGCATTGATTGCAGAACCTTGCTGCGTCAGCGCATTGTCTTGCCGTTCATTCCGCGCAATGGCAGCGGCGATTGCAGCCGCTCCACTATGAATGAAATTTCCGCTTCGCGGTATCTTCTGTGCGGAAAGAGAGCGCACAACGCTGAAAAGAGGCAGCGATGAACCCTGCCTCTGCTAGTCCGGCAAGGTCCAGCGGGTTGCGTCGAAGTCGAAGCTTTCCTCGTCAAAAATCGAATCGCGGCGCCAGAACACCCGCTGGCGGAACACCGCCAGCGTCCACGTCTGGCTTTCTTCAGGAACCGGCTTCACGAAGGCCGCATGGCTGAGTACGGCGGCACAAGCACCCGGCTGCGGATCGCGTACGGACTCGTAGCGGATTACCTGCACGCCCTCCACGCGTGCTTCGCGCGCGAGCTGCTGGCAAGAACCGTAGTCATGCGGATCGGTCCAGTGGCGGCGACGTTCGGACCATGGCGGCTCGCGCAGGTCGATTGTCGGGCCAGCGACTGCCGTGCGGAACAAGGTCTGCGGGACGGGGGGAATCGATTGCAGTTGCGGACTGTCATTGAGGAGCCGCCAGCGCCAGTAGCCCAGTTCCGCGCAAGCAGTGCGGATGGCCTCGGCGCCGTAGAACACGCCGGGATCGAACGGTCCGCGAAACCGGGACCCATTGGGATGAGGCGGATAGCGGAACGGAGTAAACAGCAGATAGTGCAGGCTGCGCTGCGATGACGCCAGCGGCGGCTTGGAAGCGTCGAGTATGCTTTCCAGCAGCGCCTGTTCATCAAGCGTGTCGACCAGCACCATGGTGGAAACCCGGTGCTGCGCCTCGACCGCCCGCCACAAGTCGAGTGCCGTGTCCCGCGGCTCAAACACGGCCACGGTGCGCATCCAGGTAGTGCAGGACCCGAACCAGGCCTTCGGTGCTCTGGATCAGTTCGATGGGTTTGCCCATCAGGCCAAGGTTGTCGCCGTTCAGCCACTGCTGCGCCGCGTCGGCATGACCGAAGATGGCATCCAGCGAACGGTACATCCGCACGAACAGCACCGCCAGTTCCCATTCCTTGCCGCGCTCGGGCGCAAGCCGGTACTGCCCGGAAAACATGCGGGACACCGTCGCGGCGCTGACGCCGAGGATACGGGACAGGGATTGCTGCGTGACGCCGACCAGGCCGGCCGCGCGTACTACAGCCTTGGTCAGGGTGGCCGCAGCATCTGCTTGCGGGGCATACAGGGCAGTCGTCATGGCCTCACTCCTTTCTACAGAAAGCATATAACATAATTCATGCCACAGCAATATTCGCGCGAGAGTGGCGCCCTCCTGCCCCTTTCCCTTAGAATACGTCCCCCTCGATCGCGCCGTCACTTGCGAAGGTGCCGACTCTCAATCTTTCAGGAAAGCATGAATATCAGGATTAGCGACGAACTGCGGGCCTATGTCGACCCGCTGACTTCCCATGAATACGAAGCGCTGGAGCGCAGCATCCTTGCCGAAGGCTGCCGGGACGCCCTGGTCGTCTGGGGAGACATCCTGATCGACGGGCACAACCGCTACGCGATCTGCCAGAAACACAGCATTCCCTTCAACACGGTCCAGAATGACAAATTCGGCAGCATCGAGGATGTGATGCTGTGGATGATCGACAACCATCTTGCCCGCCGCAGCGTCTCGGATTTCCAGCGCGGCATGCTGGCCCTGCGCAAGAAGGCGATCCTGGCCGACCGCCTGAAGGCGCAAAAGGAGGCTGAGCCGGAAGCGACACCGGAAACCGCGGACGAACCGGCGCCAGAGCGCGCGCCGCTCGCCACCCGGGAAGAAATTGCGAAGGTCGCCGGCATCAGCAGCAACACGGTCAGCCGCATCGAAAAGATCCAGAAGACGGCCACGCCCGAGCTGGTGGAAGCCGTTCGCACCGGCACCATTTCGCTGAATGCAGCCGCTGCCGTCGCCTCCCTGCCGAGCGAAGAACAGGTCGCCGCCGTCAACGGCGGAAAGAAGGAATTGCGGCAGGTCGCCAAGCAGGTGCGGGAGGCGAAAGCGCCGCCCAAGGCGCCAAAGGTGGAAGCGGCTCCCGAACCGCACGAAACGATCGACGATGTTGGCGAAGCCAACGCGCGTATCGTGGAACTGAAAGCGGAAAACGCAAGCCTGAAAGCCAGGATCCAGCAATTGACCATCGCCCTCGCCGAAGCCCGGCGCGGCAACAACAACGAATAAAGGCATCACGTGTCCCATTCCTGCGGCGTCGACTTCGGCACCTCCAACTCGACGGTCGGTTGCATCCGTCCGGGCGCATCCCTGCTTCTTCCGCTGGAAGACGGTAAAGCCACCTTGCCCTCGGTCGTGTTCTTCAACGCCGAGGACAACACCACGACGTTCGGACGCGCCGCGCTGGCCGATTACCTGTCCGGCTACGAAGGACGCCTGATGCGCTCGATGAAGAGCCTCCTTGGGACCGGCCTGATGGACGGGCAGACCGAAGTCCAGGGACGGGCCGTGCCTTTCCGCGAACTGCTCGCGCAATTCCTGCGCGAACTCCGCCTGCGCGCCGAGCAGTCGGCGCAACGTCAGTTCACGCACGCGGTGTTCGGCCGGCCAGTCCACTTCGTCGATGACGACGCAACCGCGGACAAGCTTGCCGAAAACACCCTGCTCGACCTCGCCCGCAAGGCCGGATTTGCCGACGTCGCGTTCCAGTTCGAGCCGATCGCGGCCGCCTTCACCTATGAGTCCGGCATCCAGCGCGAGGAACTGGTGCTCGTCATCGACATTGGCGGCGGCACTTCCGATTTCACGCTGGTCAGGCTGTCGCCCGAAGGCACAACCAAAGCAGAGCGGCACGACGACATTCTTGCCACCGGCGGCGTGCACATCGGCGGCACGGATTTCGACAAGTACCTGAGCCTGGCCGGCGTCATGCCCATGCTCGGCCTCGGGACCCGCCTGACGAACAACAATGAAGTGCCGTCGAGCTACTATTTCAACCTGGCGACCTGGCACACGATCAACTTCGCCTATTCGCAGAAAGTGTGGCGCGAGTTGCAGGACGTCTACCGCGATGCGCAGGAGCGCGAGAAGCTCGCCCGCCTGCTCAAGCTGGTCGACCAGCGCGACGGACATTGGCTGGCGCAGAAGGTCGAGGAAGGAAAGATTGCCTTGTCCGATGCGGATGCCGTGCCGCTGCTGCTCGACCGGCTGGCGCCGGACCTGGCGTTCACCTTGCGGCGTGGCGCATTCAACACGGCCATCGCCCATCTCATCGAGAGCATCCGGACCTCGGTTTCCGGCCTGCTCGCGGACGCCGGCGTCGGCGTCGATGGCGTCGATACCGTGTTCTTCACGGGGGGCTCGAGTGGCGTGCCCTTGTTACGCCAGGAAATCGCCTCCATGTTTCCGGCAGCAGCGCATGTCGAGGGCGATCTCTTCGGCAGCATCGGTGCCGGTCTGGCAATCGACGCGGCGCGCAAGTTCAGCTAGCTTGAAAAATGCGTAACGAAAAGGTTGATCTGGATCATCCACTTGCGCCGACGCGCTCGCTATGATTCTCCCATCTGCTGCACATGCACCTGATAGGCATGGCGGCAGGCCCAGCGCCCTATCGAGCGGATCAGGTCGGCAGCCAAACGGCGGACCCGGATCACGGATGGGGCGCTTCCATTTTGTGCGCGGGAAATTGACGGCGCCCGCCGTCGACCAATTTGTCTTTCCAGCACTCTTGAAAAGCAACTAACACTCGGGATTCAACTCCAACTGTCGTCCTCACCCGGCAAAAGCTGAGCAGCGGAACAGACATGAACAAGCATTCCGAGCCCGCGCATTTCAAACCGGACACGAATAACGAGTGGCTTGTTGACGGCGGAGAAATGGGAAAACTGATCCGGTCCATGGACTGGTCCGACTCCCCGCTTGGCCCGCGCGAATCCTGGCCGCAAAGCCTGCGCACCACGGTCAGCCTCTGCCTTTCATCCAATTTTCCCATTGCCATCGTTTGGGGACCGCATCGTGTCCAGCTCTATAACGATGGGTACTGGCCGATCACCGGGAGCAAGCACCCGATGTCGATGGGACAGGATTTCTGGGAGTGCTGGCCGACGTCCCGCCCTGCCATCGGCGGCGCCTTCGACCAGGCCGCGGCCGGACAAACAGCCTTCGTTGAAAACTGGTGCATCTTCCTCGATCGCAACGGCTATCTCGAGGAAACGTATTTCACTTTTTCCTTCAGCCCGATCCAAGACGAAAGCGGCAAGGTCGGCGGCCTGTTCCACCCGGTGACCGAACTGACGCAGCAGATCGTGGCGGAACGCCGGCTGACCGTCTTGCGCGCGGTCGCCGACAGGACGGCGAACGCGCACTCCGTCAACCAGGCCATCGAAAGTCTCGCCACGGCCTTGTCCAACCATGCGCTCGATCTTCCATTTTTCCTGATCTACACGATTGACGGAGACGGCAAGGAGGCAAGTCTTGCTGAAGCGATCGGACTGCCGCGCGGGGCTGCAGCAAGTCCGGAACGCATTGCACTCGACGAGCACGCCAGCGCGCCCTGGCCGCTGGCGGAAGCCCTCAGGTTCAGCAAGAACCTGCATGTGGAAACACTAGATCCCGCCGTTGGCAGGCTCTACTGCGGCCCCTATCCCGAGCCCATCCGGGAAGCCATGCTGCTTCCCCTCAAGGTTCCGGGCGTCGACATCCCGCTGGCGATTGCCGTTGCCGGCATCAGCACACGGCGCGCGCTCGATACACAGTACCGCACGTTCTACGACATGCTTGCCGACGCCATCTCGGCCGCGCTCGCCAATGCGCGCGCCTACGACGAAGAGCGCAAGCGCGCGGAGGCATTGGCCGCCATCGACCGGGCCAAGACGGCATTCTTCTCCAACATCAGCCACGAGTTCCGCACGCCCCTGACGCTCATGCTCGCCCCGCTCGACGAATTGCTCCATACCCCGTCCGGCGTGCTGGCAAGGACAGACTGGCATCGCGTCGACATCGCGCACCGCAATGCATTACGCCTGCTGAAGCTGGTCAATTCCATGCTCGACTTTTCACGGATAGAAGCCGGCCGCGCGCAGGCTGCCTTCCGCGCAACCGACCTTGCGCAGTACACCGGCGACCTCGCTTCCATGTTTCGTTCGGTGGTCGAAAAGGCCGGTCTCGAATACATCGTGGACTGCGAGACGCTGCCGCAACCTATCCATGTCGATGCGGACATGTGGGAAAAAATCGTCCTCAACCTCATCTCCAACGCCTTCAAGTTCACCTTCGCCGGCAGGATCGAGGTTCGCCTGCGATGGCAGGATGAAGGCGCGCTGCTGACGGTGTCGGATACCGGCGTGGGCGTGCCGTCGGAACACCTGCCCCGGCTGTTCGAGCGTTTCCATCGGGTGCCAAACAGCCGCAGCCGCACCTTCGAAGGCAGCGGGATCGGCCTGGCGCTCACCCTGGAACTGGTCAGGCTGCACGGCGGGAAGATCGATGTCGACAGCGTCCTCGACCAAGGGACGACCTTCTCGATCTTTGTTCCCGCCGGCACGGCGCACCTCCCGCCAGATCAGGTCGATGCCCGTCCGCCCGCAACATCGACGGCAAACGACGTGCGCGCCTTCGTTGAAGAAGCGCGCCGTTGGCTCCCCAATACGGACGCTCCCGAGAGCGTCGATGCGATCGGGCATCCGCCCGGCACCGCCCTGCCCGCGCGCATCCTGCTGGCCGATGACAATGCCGACATGCGCGACTATGTCAGTCGTCTGCTTGCGCCGCATTGGACCGTCGAGGCGGCTGCGGATGGTATGCAGGCACTGGCGGCGGCACGCCGCAACCCGCCCGACCTCGTGCTGACCGACGTCATGATGCCGAATCTCGACGGCTTCGGCCTGCTGCGCGCGCTGCGGATGGAGGAGCGCACCCACGCGACACCGGTGATCATGATTTCCGCCCGGGCGGGTGAAGAATCGCGAATCGAGGGCCTGAGTGCCGGTGCCGACGACTACCTTGTCAAGCCATTCAGCCCGCGTGAATTGCTGGCGCGGGTCAAGACCCATCTCGACATCGTCCGTCTGCGGCAGGAGGCAGTGACCTCCGCCCAACAGGATGCCCTGACCGGTTTACCCAATCGAAAGCTCACGCTGGAGTTGGCCGATCGGCTGTTTTCCTTTGCGCGGCGGCACGGCAAGCGCGTCGCCGTGCTGTTCATCGACATGGACCGGTTCAAGCCCATCAACGACACCTACGGCCACAAGGTCGGCGATGCCGTGCTCAAGGAGATCGCGCGGCGCCTGAAATCCTGCGTGCGCGCGGAAGACGTCGTCGGCAGGCTGGGCGGGGACGAGTTCCTGGCAGTCCTTTCGCACGTCGATAACAGCCAGGATGCCGCGCAGGCGGCGCGTCACGTGATCGAGACGCTGGGCCGCCCCTACCTCGTCGACGGACTGGAACTGCATTCCAGTCCCAGCATCGGCATCGCGCTGTTCCAGGACGACGGCGCGGATATGGAACAGCTGATCCTGAATGCCGACGTGGCGATGTACCACGCGAAGGAGAAGGGCCGCAACAACTACCAGTACTTCACCAATGAGCTCAACGAGCAGGCCGCGCGCATGCACTTGCTCGAATCGGAGCTGCGTGCGGGACTTGCGCAATCCGAGTTCCGGCTTCACTACCAGCCGGTGATCGACATTGCCAGCGGTACACTTGCCGGCGTCGAGGCACTGCTGCGCTGGCCGGCGAAAGACCTCGCCCCCAACCGCTTCATCCCGGTGGCGGAGTCGGCAGGCATGATCGACGAACTGGGCGCATGGATCGTGCAGGAGGCGTGCCGCCAGATCCGCCAATGGCGGGAGCGTGGGCTGCCGCCCTGGATTTTGTCCATCAACGTCTCGCCCCTGCAGCTGAAGCAAGGTGGCCTCTACGACACGACCGTTCGCGCCCTTGCGCAGCACGAAGTCGACCCGGCGCAACTCCAGCTCGAAGTCACCGAAACAGCGATGCTCAAGAACAAGGATGAGGCAATGGCCTCCGCCCGCGCGCTCAAGGAGCTGGGTGTGCGAATCGCGCTCGACGACTTCGGTAAAGGGTACTCCAACCTCAACTGCCTGCAGTTGCCGCTCGATGCCATCAAGATCGACCAGGCCTTTGTCCGCAGCCTTGTGTCGGATACCGCCAGCATGACGATCACCGAAGCAATCATCGCCATTGGCAAGGCGCTCGGCGTGAACGTCATCGCCGAAGGCATCGAGTCGGAGCACGAGCTGGAAGCGCTGCGCAGCAAGGACTGCCATCAGATGCAAGGTTACTTCCTCTGTCCGCCCGTGCCCGCCGAGGGACTTGAAGAATGGTATTGGCGCTGGCAGGCATCGCCGGAGCATTTCCCTTCTGCAAGTTTGCATTGAGTTAACGAAAACATCCGTAATTGATGGCGAAAAGGACAAAAATACTTTCCCTTCGGCAAAGTTCCTGTCGCGCTGCACGGACTTTTTGCTCGTCCTCATAATCCGGCTCGCTTTTCCGATTTATACTGTACACCTATACAGTAATGTCGCAGGTGAGCACCATGAAATTCTTCGAAGTACACAAACTGCATGCCGCGGAAGCGCGACTCGCACTCGCTGTCGATGCCATCGTCGAACGCCACCGGACAGAGGGCCGGCCGCTCACCTGGCGGCTCGTGCACGAGATCGAAAAGGAAGCGTTGAAGACACTGGAGCAGGCCGGCGATCTGGACCGCAAGTATGTGCGGATGCTGAAGTCGTCGCGCTGGGGTTACGTCCCGCGCGTCAACCAGCCGGCCGATTTGCGGTGCCACGATGCCCTCCCCGTCACCCTCACCCTGATCCGCAAGGCCTACCATACCTTGCATTGATCCTGGCCTCGTCCCACCCGAAGCGTGGTTACAATCAGGTTTTCTTAACAACCGGAAAACGCCATGACCTACATGCTTCTCATCGTCGAGCCAACCGGCCAGAGGCAGGAACGTACCGAGGCTGAAGGCCGGGCCGTGTATGACCGCATGCTGCGGTTCGCGGGGGAACTGAAGGAACAAGGCCTGCTGCTGGGCGTGGAATCGCTCGCCTCCCAGTCGACGGCAGCCCGCGTAAAGGTACGCGGCGGCCAGGCGGTTGTCCTCGACGGTCCGTTTGCCGAAGCCAAGGAAATGATCGGCGGCTTTTTCCTGCTCAACTGCGCCACGCGCGAGGAAGCGGTGGCGATCGCCGCGCGCTGCCCCGCCGCCGAATGGTGCACGGTCGAAGTGCGCAGCCTCGCTCCCTGTTACGTCAGCTAGGATTTTTTCGATACATCTGTCGATTCCGCCGTCGCCCGATCGTCGTCTGGTCAGGGGCCGGCACAATGTGCATATTGCACTCCGGCTGGCTCTCTCAACAGGAGATACCCGACATGCGATTCATGATCATCGTCAAGGCAACGGCGGATACCGAAGCAGGCATTCTGCCGCCCGAAAGCCTGTTCGCCGAAATGGCGGCCTATCACGAGCAACTTGCAAAGGCCGGCGTCCTGCTGGACGCAAACGGCCTGCAGCCGACCTCGAAGGGCTGGCGTGTCCGCTACACGGAAGGCAAGCGCAGCGTCGTTGATGGTCCCTTTGCGGAAAGCAAGGAACTGATTGCCGGCTACACCCTCATCCAGGTCCGGTCGCGCGAGGAAGCGCTCGAATGGTCGCGACGCTTCCCGGCGCCGCATGGCAAGGACGTCACGGCGGAGATCGAAGTGCGGCAGTTGTACGCGCTGGAAGACTTTGAACAGAGTGACGCAATCCGGCAATTCCGCGACCTGGGCGTCGGCGGGGAACTGAGGACGCAACCATGAGCAAACAAATCTTCGTCAATCTTCCGGTCAAGGATCTCGATCGCAGCAAGGCGTTTTTCGGCGCGCTCGGCTTCAGCTTCAATCCGCAGTACACCGACGCGAAGGCGGCGTGCATGGTTGTCTCGGACACCATCTATGTGATGCTGCTGACCGAGCCCTTCTTCCAGGGTTTCACCCACAAGCCGGTTGCCGACGCGAACGCGGTCACCGAAGTACTGGTCTGCCTGTCCTGCGACAGCCGCGCCGAACTGGAAGGCCTGGTTGCAAAGGCGGTCGCCGCAGGCGGCAAGGCGCCACGCGCACCGCAAGACCACGGCTTCATGGTTCAGCACGGATTCGAGGATCCGGATGGCCATATCTGGGAACTGGTCTACATGGTTGGCGAGCCGCCGGCACAGTCCTGATGGCATCCCCCACCCACAAGGCGATCGACGCCGTATGGCGCATCGAGTCGGCGAAGATCGTCGCCGGCGTCGCTCGTTTGGTGCGGGATATCGGCCTGGCGGAAGAGCTCGCCCAGGATGCGCTGGTCGCCGCGCTCGAGCACTGGCCATCAGGCGGTGTGCCGGACAATCCCGGCGCCTGGCTGATGGCCACGGCAAAAAACCGCGCGCTCGACCGGCTGCGCCACCAGAAGCTGGCCGCGAGCAAGCTCGAACAGCTGGGCCATGACCTCGACGCACAGGAGGCCCTGATCGTGCCCGATTTCGTGGATGAACTGGACGCGGCAAGGTCGGACGATATCGGCGATGACCTGCTGCGCCTGATCTTTACCGCCTGCCATCCGGTGCTGTCGACCGAAGCCCGTGTGGCGCTGACGCTCAAGCTGCTGGGCGGCCTGACGACGGACGAAATCGCGCGTGCCTTCCTCGTCCCCGAGCCCACCATCGCCCAGCGGATCGTGCGCGCCAAACGGACGCTGCGGGACGCCCGCGTGCCTTTCGAAGTGCCGCACGGCGATGCCCTGGCAGAGCGGCTGGCATCGGTCCTGGAGGTCGTCTATCTGGTCTTCAATGAAGGCTATACGGCCACCGCCGGCGATGACTGGATGCGTCCCGCGCTCATTGACGAAGCCCTGCGGCTGGGCCGCATGCTTGGCGAACTTGCACCCGGCGAGCCGGAAGTCCATGGGCTGGCGGCGCTGATGGAAATCCAGGCCTCGCGCGCGAAGGCACGGGTCGACGACTCCGGCAGGCCGGTCCTGCTGGCGGACCAGGACCGCGGACGCTGGGACCGCCTGCTGATCCGACGCGGACTCGCGGCACTGGACCGCGGCCTCGCTGTCGTGCAGGAGCCCGGCGCCTACCTGCTGCAAGCCGCCATCGCCGCCTGCCATGCGCAGGCGCCAAGTGCCGCCGAAACCGACTGGATGCGTATTGCGGAACTGTACGGCGCCCTCGCGCGCGCGATGCCGTCCCCGGTAGTGGAGTTGAATCGCGCTGTCGCCGTCAGCATGGCATTCGGGCCGGCCGCCGGACTCGACATCGTCGATACGCTGCGCGATGAAAAGTCGCTGCGCAACTATCAATGGCTGCCAAGCGTGCGCGGCGACCTGCTTGCCAAACTCGGCCGGACGCAAGAGGCACGCGAAGAGTTTGAACGGGCAGCCGCGATGGCCCGCAATGCGCGGGAACGTGAACTCCTGTTGCAACGCGCGGCCGGTCTTGCAACCGGCTGAAGCGCCTTAACGAGGCTGCTGGGGCTGCTGCGGTTGTTGTTGCATCGTCGCGCCGCCGGAAGCTCCGGAAGACGGCTGACCTGACGATCCGCTGCTCCATACGGGTGCCTGGCTGGAGGACGATGCACCCGAGGCGCTGCTACCGGCCGTTCCGCTGCCGCCGGAGGACTGCATCTGGCCCGACGACGAACCTCCGCTGCTCTGTGGCTGCTGTCCCGCAGCCCCCCCGCTGCTTGCGGCCGACGACGGCTGCGACTGTCCCGATGCCGACGATCCGCCGGAACTGCTGCCGCCAGACGAGGTTTGCGTCTGGGACTGCTTCTTCGCCTGTGCCATCGCCATGTCACGCGTGGCCTTGGCTTCCTTCTGGCAGGCGTTCTTGGCATCGCCGACCTGGTCGTCGCATTTCTCCTTGGCGACCTTGTACTGCGCCTCGGCCTTGGCCTCTTCCACTTCCAGCCGGTTCTTCGGCGTGTCGCGTTCGGTCAGTTTTGCCTGCGCCTCGGCGACTTTCTTCTGTCCGTCCGCCTCGGCCTTGCAAATGTCCTTGGCGTTTTCCTTCATGCCGTTGCACTTCTCCATGGCAGCCTGGTGCTGCTGTTCGATACTGTCCTTCTGCGACTGCTGCCCGGATTTTTGCGACGATGCGCCCGAGGCGCCGGAAGATTGCTGCGCCTGGACGCCCCCGGACAGTGCAAATGCGAGGGATGCGGCGATCACGCTGAGCTTGGTATTCATGTTCATCCTCCTTTCAAAGGAAAAGGCCGCATGCGTTGCACATGCGGCCTGTTCTTCCTTGCTTCTTAATGACGACGATGACCTGTTACGCGTTCAGCGCCGTAGCGGACGGCATCCTTCACCTTATCCCAGGTACTTCCGGGGTGGCTGGATTCCCAGTCGTTCCGCAACCGCGGTTCAACATCGTTCCACTGGTAGTTCTTGTACTGGTCGCTGCCTGCCATGGTGGAACCATAGCGGTAAGCCGCGTCATAGTCCTCGTAACGTCCACCCGAGGTGCCGTAGGTGGTCTGCCAGTGACGACGGAAGTCGGTGTCGTCGGTCGTCGTGCCCGTTGCCCCGAGCTGTTCGACCTCCACCTCGGTCCTGCGGACAGAGTCGTTGACCTGCTCGGTGCGCTGCGTGACTTCCTTGCCAACGACGACTTCCTCGACCACACGGGCCGACTTGGAAACCACCGCCTCTTCCGCGGTTTCGCGCAGCTCGACAGAGCCTTCCTTGAACGCCGCCATGTCGGCTTCCGTCGCCGGTTTGTCGACCGCATGGCGTTCGACACGAACGCGCTCTTCGCGCAGCTGCACCTGTTCATGGACCGGCTTTTCGGTCAGGCGGCGGAACACCCGTACGCCACCCCGCTGCACTTCGCGCTTGCCGACCTTCAGCTGCTCTTCGACGACCGGGATGCGCGTCTCGTCGGTCGTGGCACTGCCGCTGCGAGCGGACTGCCAGGCGCTGCGTTCGGTCCGGATCTGGTCGTCGGTGTAGCGCGGCGCTTTCGCGTCGTAGCCGGACCAACCCTGCTGCTTCCAGTAGCTGGCGCGCTCGTCCACGTCCACCGGGTCGAAGCGGTTCATGATGTCGGAAGCGCGATCGGCTTCGTCATCGTCACGCGCATGCACGGTTAGTACGTAGCTGCCGCGCCGCGCGGACTCCGCGTAGGTGTCGTGATAGGGGTTCTGTTCCGAACCGAACAGCGAACGGAAGAATCCACCGATGCCACCGCCCGATTCCTTCTTCGTCGTGGTTGCCGTGGTGGTGTCCGTCGTACTGCTCTCATCGCTCAACTGGATATTGGTGCGCTGGAAACCGTCCGCCACCAGGGCTTGCACGGCGGCCTGGGCGTCCGAATACTCGTCGTAGACCCCGACCACGCTGCGCGCGCCGCCTTCGTCGTCATAGGACGAGGACGAGGACGTCATCGTGCTTCCCGGGCGATAGATGTGCTGCCCGTTGTGCTTGCGCCAATCCTGCTCCAGCCATGTGGCGTCTTCGTCGGAACGCGGGCGCACGCCCATCAGGATGCCGCCCTGCTTCAGGCCGCTTTCATAGTGTTTCACGCGCTCTTCCGGGATGCCCCAGCCGACCAGCGCGCCGAGCAGGCCACCCGTGGCGGCGCCTGCGCCCGCCCCCGCTGCAGCAGCAGCAAGCGGTCCGGCGATGACCAGGCCGAGTCCAGGCAGTGCCAGACTGGTTCCGGTAGCGGTCGCCGCTGCAAGCACGGCGCCGAGCGTGCCGCCAATGGCACCGCCGACACCCGCGCCTTCGGCTGCCTTGCTGCCCAGCTCGGTTTCCGCTGTTCCGGAGGCGAAATGCTTCTTCCTGGCTTCATCCGACATGACGACATTGATGTCGTCCTTCGTATAGCCGCGAGTCGCCAGGCTCTGATAGGCACGTTCTGCGCTGTCCCTGTCGTTGAACAGACCTGTCAGCATGCCGGTGTTGTCTCTGGTTTGGTTTGCCATCTTCCATTCTCCTTCGGTTGTTTGAAGAGTCGATGTGCGCGCCGCCAACCACGCGCCTTGCGTCCTTCGACGTTTCAGGGGCGATACAAATATCGCAATGGGTTAGTAAGAAGCTAAAATTTGACGCGAGTTCCGATTGATTCGGAGCATTGAAACCCGTCAACGCGCGAGGCTGCGCGCGGCTCGTGGGCGGATCACATGGAAGGATGTGGCGGAGAAACTGTTGCTGGCGCCACTTGAAAGGCAGCTATTTTTTCGACGACTTCGCGGTCGGCTGTTTCTTGGGGGGAGCCGGCTTTTCCATCTCGCACCGATCGAGGGACAGCAAGGTGTCCGCGTAAGTCATGAAGCGACCGAGATAATCCGGTGAGATGTCGCGCATCAGCGTCAGCGAGCGCAGTACCAGCATGTGGGAGTTGATCGGACCGGCATTCTTGGGCGCCTGCTGGAGCGCCTGGGCAACCTGCTTGTCCACGCTCAGTTTTGCCCACGTATTCCTGAAATTGCGGATGGCCTTCAGTTCGGTGCGCGAACCGGACTGTGCCGCCGGCCGCGCATCCGTGCTTTCCGAAGAATGCTGGTCGAGCCGGCGCACCAGAGCCCCCAGCGAAGCGCATTGCTCGCGGCTCTTCAGGTCGGCAATGCATCGCTGCAAGGCATTGAAATCGCCTGCGGCGAAAAGTTGCTGCAGTTCCCTGGCCGCATCCGGGTATTGCTGGACACTGTGGTCAAGCGCTTCCCGTGCAGGGGATTGCGCCGCGTGAAAACGTTCCTGGAATGCGGCCAGCGCCTTCTCGAGCTTGGCGTCAAGCATGCGTTTAACGCTACCTTCGTGCGCCATTGAACGCCTGGCCAGCACATCCAGGTAATGCAGGCGCACGGGATCGAAGCGTTCGCCGCCAGCCGCACGCAGCGAGGCGATCTGCGTCATGAAATCCGGAGCCGCGTCCATCGCGCCCCCTTCGATTTCCATGTGATCCGGGGCGTTCATCACGAAGCAGGTTTTGCGTTGGAGGACTTCGGCACCGGCGCCATTTCCACGCGGCGGTTTTGTGCGCGTGCGGCGTCGTCGGTATTCGGCTTTACCGGCTGTTCGGAGCCGAAGGCGGCCGCAAATACCATCGACGACGGCATCCCCTCCTCGATCAGGGTGCGGGTCACGGTCAACGCGCGCTGTGCCGACAGTTCCCAGTTATCGGTGAAAGGGCCGCCGCGGATGGGCCGGTCGTCGGTAAAACCACTCACCATCAGCAGTTCGTCGCGCGACGCAAGGTAAGCCTTCAGGGGAACGACCAGGCTCGTCAGCAGTTGCCGCCCTTCCGGCTGCAATTCGTCCGAATTAAGCGCGAACAGCACCTGGCCGCTGATGCCGATGCGCCCGTTGTTCAACGTGATCCGCCCCGAGGCAAGCGGAATGGCCAGCGCCTTCTCCAGGCTCATGCGGCGCTGTTCTTCGAGCTGGCGCTTCTTCACCTCGTCCTGCAAGCTGGACGTCAACTCCATCTGCACGGCCACGACACCCACCAGCAGCAGCACGAAAGCGCCCAGCAGGCTGGACATCAGGTCGCCAAAGACGGCCCAGACCGGTGCGGTATTTTCAACGCCCGATTCGGTGTCCACCATCACCTGGCCTCTTCAGCAAATGCAGCCTGCTTTGCCGGCAGCTGGCGCAACTCTTCGAGGACTTCCTTTTGCGAGGACATGCTCAGGTCGATGATCTCGCGTGCCTGGGCCACGTAATAAGCGAGCTGTTCGTCGCTTCGCGACATGGTCTTGTCCATCGCGCCTTCGATGCGTTCCAGGTTGGCGATCAGCTTTTCGTTGGCATCATTGAACGCATTCACGGCAAAACCGAAG
Organism: Noviherbaspirillum sp. ST9; assembly: GCF_048799745.1. Classification (NCBI taxonomy): domain Bacteria; kingdom Pseudomonadati; phylum Pseudomonadota; class Betaproteobacteria; order Burkholderiales; family Oxalobacteraceae; genus Noviherbaspirillum; species Noviherbaspirillum sp. ST9. The sequence goes on from NZ_JBLWFR010000011.1 coordinate 64,069, forward strand.
GCTTCGCTCAGGCTCGCCACATCGACCGCGCTGCTGGTGACTTGCGCTGCGATGTCGGTCAACTTGCCGGCTTCGGCGGCCACGTTCTCCGAGAATGCCTCCGCCGTCGTATTGAGCGCTGTTGCAGAGGAAGCCACCAGCGCATCAATCACGGAACGCTGTTCGGCGGACGCGTGGTTGATCGCCTCGAGCAGCGAATTGAGCGTTTCCATGATGCGGCTGCGTTCTTCCAGCAGGGCGTTGTCGCGCGCGACGCTGTTCGAAATTTCCTGGCGCAGCTGTCCGATCACTTCCGCCGCGGCGCGCGGTGCTTCCGACGCGGTTTCGATGAGGCGCGTGATCGGTTCTTCCAGCGCGGTGCCCAGCGTCGTCAGGTGCGTTGCCAGTGCAGCCTGCAACTGGCCCAGCCTTTCGACCGCCGCATTGCCGCGCGCCGCTTCCTCCTCCTTGAGCGCGCCGAGTTCCGAGCGCAACAGGCTGGCCAGCTGATCCATGCGGTCGCGATGCTGCTCGATCCAGTTCGCTTCGGAGGCGATGCGGGAACGCACCAATTCTTCCGCGCTGGTCACCAGGCGCGTCGTTTCGGCCAGTGTTTCGCGGGCGCCTGTCTGCATCTGTCCCGTCACATCCTGCACGGTCCGGACCAAGGTGTCGCAGATTTCCTTCTGCTGCGAAAGTGTCTGCACGCCCGACTGTTGCAGCTCGCGGGTGAGCGTTGTCGCCATGGATTCCAGCGACGCTGCCCAAACCTCCTGGCGCTGCCTGTCGCGTTCTGCCTGGTCGTCCCTGAGGGCGCCAAGTTCGGTTCGCAGGGTATTCGCGAGTTGATCCATGCGCTCGCGATGCTGTTCGATCCACTGCGCTTCGGCGGCGATGCGGGAACGCATCAGTTCTTCCGCGCCGGTTACCAGGCGCGTCGTCTCGGCGAGCGCGTTGCCGGCACTGTCCTGCGCCTGCTGGGTGATGTCTTGCACGGCCCGGGTCAAGGTCGTGCAGATTTCCTGCTGCTGCAACAGCGTTTGCGCTCCAGACTGCTGCAACTCGCGTGTCAGGCCCGCTGCCAATGCCTCCAGCGATTGCGTCCACGCCTGCTGGCGCTGCTGGTCTTGCTCTGCTTGATCGGCCTGCAGGCGGGTGTAGGCCTCGCCGACGTTTGCCACCAGGGCGGCCGTGCGTTGCTCGAAGGTCTCGTTGAAGGCGGCCAGAGAACGGCTTACCTCCGCGACGATGCCCGTGTTTGCCTGCTCGTGGCTCTTCAAGGATGCCGTCCAGGTATCGGTCACGGCTGCGGTGGCGTCGCCGAAGCGCGATGAGAGTCCGTCGAGCTGCATCTTTACCGTTTCGGCCGTGCGCTCGTGCAACACGTTGGCATTGCGCGCGATCTCGCTCATTGCAAGTTCAACCACGGGCTTGATGCTTTCCCCTGCTGCATGCGCGCTTTGGCTCAGGGTCTCGCGCAAGGACTTGTCGACCGCAGAAGCCAGCTCGGTATAGACGCCTTTGACACTGCTGTGGAAGCTTTCCTGGTTGCTGAGCAGGCGCTGGTTCAATTGCTGGCTCATGCCTTCCATCTGCGCCATCATCGCCTGCAGCTTGTCGACGACCTGCGGCAAGGCCTGGGATTGCAATTGCAGCGCCTTGAAGGTTTCCTGGCGCTGGTGCGTGAGGGAGAAACTGCGCAATACCGTGGCAATTCTGGAATCCAGCAATTGCGATGCCTGCAATCTTTCGCGGCGGCTGAGCGCCGACATCAGGCCCAGCATCGCGGATGCGGCAACGCCGGCTACCGACGTGCCGAACGCCAGCCCCAAACCTGACACCGGTACCGCGAGCGCGGAGCGGATCGCCTGGAGGTCGGTCGTCTTTTCCAGTGCGAAGACCGCGCCTTTGAGGGTAACGACCATGCCCAGGAAGGTGCCGAGCATGCCCAGCATGACCAGCAGGCCGACCAGATAGGGTGTCAGTGCGGGGCCAGGCAAGGCGGCGCGTTCGCCCTCGATGCGCAAGCGCACTGGATTCTGCAGCGAAGGATGCAGGCCGGCCAGCCAGTCATCAAGGCTTGCCAGGTTCTCGGGAATCGCGCCTAGCGCGGTGCTCAGCGTGGAGGTCGCCTGCCGGAACTGGCGCAATTCGAGGGCGCCATAGGCATAGACGCCGCCGATCACGGCCGTCATCAGCAGCGCCAGGTAACTGGAACCGAAGAATCCGGCGCCGACCCAAATGATGCCGAGCGCTCCGAGAACGAAAGCGCCTGAAAATAGATGTTTATTCATTGCGTGTCTTGTTTGAATGCTTCAATGAGACCAAGCGTCGGCTGCAGGCGAAGTTCCACTTCAGCCAGCAGCAGCATTTGCATGTCGTCGCAAAAACGGGCCAGCCAGCCGCCCGCTTGCGCCCATGCGGCGGGGTTATCCGCCTGCGCGGAATCGGCGAGCTTTTGCTGATGTTCCTTGAATAATTGTTCGAAACGCTTTCGGAGCAGCAGCGGCACCCGCGCAAGCAGCTTTCCCTCGCGGTCGCGCAGGATCTTCTCCAGGGTCACATCCAGCTCGGCGAGTTTCCTGAGCCTTGGCGAAGCCTTCGCCAGCGCTTCCCTGACATTGGTGCGCAGGGGCTGGATGCTCAGCTCCATGTCGCGCTGATGCGACTCGTAAAACCGGCGGTACGGCGCGTATGCGGTCCCAACGTTCATCGGCAACGCGAGCTCCGGGATGGGCAACTGGATATGTGTCCGGCCCAGCTTTGGCGAAAAGCTGCGTCGAACCGAATTGACAAGGAAAGCCTGAATCCGCTCCGCTTCGTCGGCGACGGCTGTGCGCGCTGCCGCCTGCACTTCCGCCCGCGCTGTCGGCACGCGCGGCAAGCCCTCGCTGTGCACTGCTGAAAGTGTGATGGCATCGGCAAAATGCACCCACTGTCCCAGTTGTTCCGCAAACGCATTCCCCGAATCGCCAGCATCCGCCAAAGCGAGATCAGCGAGACAACGAATGAGTTTTGAACTATGGAAATTTGTACGCGGCAATACTCGCGTCATATGCGGGCGCAATCAGGATCGAAAAATGCAGGGGGAGGTGTCGTGCACGCCGCCGTCCGCATGAACACTTGTCGTGGCGGCGCCGGTGATCCCGGGCCCCTTTCGGCGACTATTTCATTGCATACATGCAACCGGCATTATAGCCCGGGGCAGACCGGAACTCAAACGCGCAGGACCGGCCGCTCATGATAGTTGCGCCATGGCAACCGACTTTCTGCATCCGATGGTCGGCATGACAAGACGTTTGCTGACCAATTGGGTGAAGCCGGAACACGGCAACCCTGCGATAATGCCGATCCCCTTACCGCCGGAACAGCCATGATGGACGCCCCACCCTTTGACCCGCCCTATTTTTTTATCGAAAAGACCGAACAAGGTCTGCGCGTGGTTGAAACCGGTATTGACGGAAGCCAACAGGAACGCATCATGCCCATGGGCGAGGCAGCCTGGTTACCGAACGATGGGGCAAGGTCACCAACCGCCCCTGAACGTCCCAGTCCCAAGAAAGCCGCCCGGCCCTCCTCAGGGATGCCGGCGGGTTCTACCCTCCTCGCCGTCCCGTTTGCTGAAAAGGATGCGGCCAAGAAGCTGGGGGCGCGCTGGAATGCCGATCGGCGTTCCTGGTACGCGCCGCCAGGGGTCGATCTCGCCCCATTCAATCGCTGGCGCAAAGACGACGCATAAAACCTTGCGCCCCGCCTGCAGCCGTCAGGCGTGGGACAAACCGCGGTGATAACGCAAGAGTCGGCGAACGATTGCAGCCTCCTGAACACGTCGGGCGCGAGGTGACAAGGGATTGCCTCGCTCCTGCGTGATCTCCGCTTTCTCCCTCAGGGAGAAATAGCAACGCAACCCGACGGCCGCGACAGCGGCGCTCAAAGAAAGAATTCCTGCGTATTCCATGGTGTGCTCCAAATCAATCATGCATTGGAGCACAGCATACGGAGCTCGGGACGGCCACGCCAATTCAAAGCCGGGATAGCCGACATTCGCTACTTGAATATCACCGTCTCTGGCGATCGATCATTCGAGCATCCTTGCCGCAAATTCCACTTGCATACCGTCGCCATTTAGGCAACAATCAGATGCGAATGATTCTCATTTAAAAACCACGCCAGCTAACCGCGCTATTGCGGCAGCCAGCCCGGATGCCCCGATGAAAGGATTGCCATGCATAGCGATGCAAGAACTTCCCTCTTTGAAGAGCCGGACACTGCCACGAAGCCCGAATTGCTTGTCTCTGCGGTACTGCACTTGATGTCGCACTATGCCGCGAACAATTCGGAGTCGGGACCCTGCCTGAAGCTCGGCTCGATCATCGAACGGCACTTGCGCGCCCTAGCGGACTTTCCGGATTTGTCGCCGGTGCTGCGTGCGACCTGCCAACAACTCTCGGACCAGTGGGCCGCCGTGGTCGAACGCGCGCGGCCGGAACTTCCGAAGCGTGGATTCCTGCACCGGCTTGTGCGCGTGTAGCGTTCAGAGTATCCGGTTGAACCACAGCATCGAAAGCGCAGCCGACAGCACGGCGAGCAATGCCGCGCCGGCTGCAAACAATGCCGACACTTCGCTCTCGCGCCGTTCCAGCGTCAGACGGGAGCTGAGTGTCTTGTAGACCTTGGCGAGGTCGGTAGCGGTGCCGGCGTAAAAGTACTGGCCTTTGGTCAGTTCCGCGATTTCCTTGAGCGGCGCCTCGTCCAGACGTACATGCATTGCCCAGCCGTCTCCCGTCAGGACTTCCCCGGCGGCGGTGCCGATACCAATCGTGAACACGCGAACGCCGCGCTCTGCTGCCATGCGTGACGCCTCTACCGGATCCGGCCCGGTCGTCGTCTGTCCGTCGGTCAAGAGAATGATCGCGGCGGAACCATAGGATCCGGGAGGAACCGGCCGGAAGTCCTCCGTCGGCTCCTTCGCAACATCCGCGCCCAGCGCGCGGGCAGCCGATCCGTGACGTGGCTCGACCTCGCGCGGATCAGAACTGTTGAGATTGAAGCGGACGTCCGGGAAGATGGCTTTCAGCGAAACGAGGATACCGCTTCCAACGGCGGTTCCGCGCTGCAACTGCATGCGTCCAAGCGCATCCAGCAGGTCTTCCCGATTGGAGGTCGGCGGCTGGATGAGGCTGGCGGCGCCGGCAAAGGACACAATGCCGACGCGCGTGTTGCGCGGCTGCTGCTCGACAAAGGTGCGCACCGCGGTGAGCGCCGCGGAGAAACGGCTCGGCGCGACATCCGTGGCGCGCATGCTTCCCGATACATCGACCGCAAGAATCATGGTCTTGTGGTCGGAGGGTAGTGTCAGCACCGCGGCCGGGCGTGCGACCGCGACCAGCATCAGGGCAATCGCCAGCAGCAACAGCAATGGCGGAACATGGCGCCGGATCTGCGAACCGCGCATGGCATCGCGCACCGTGGCCAGGCCCGCGTACTGGATGGCGACCTTCTTGCGCCGGCGCAGCATGAACCAGTACGCCAGCACGAGGGCAGGCAAGATCAGCAGCAGCCACAGCAATTCCGGCCAGATGAAAGTCATTACATCCCCCTGCCCGCAGTCGCCCCCGCGGCGAGGCGCCCGCTGTTTCGGCGCAACTCGGAGAACCTGAACAGCGCGTCCACGATATCGTCCTCGGTGGATATTTCCAGCACGTCCACACCAGCGTAAGCGAAGGCATCATGCAGGTCGTCCTCGCGCTTCGTCACGGCCGCGGCAAAGCGGCTGCGGAAGGCCTTGTCGTGCGTGTCGACCAGCAGTTGTTCCGCGGTTTCCGCATCCTGGATCGTCAGCAGCCCGAGATCAGGCAATTCCATTTCCAATGGATCGTACAGGCGGATCGCAACGACGTCGTGACGTTGCGCAAGCATGGCGAGGGGCTTTTCCCAGCCAGGCTGGGTAATGAAATCGGACACGACAAATACCAGCGATCGCCGATGCATCACATGCGCAGCGGTTTGCAGGAGGTCGTAGAGCCGCGTCGAAGCGGTCCCCGGCCCGGGCCGGGGACGATGCGCCATGCGATGAATCAACTGCAGCAACTGCATCTTTCCGGTCCTGGCCGGAAGAACGGTGTCCACGCTGGTGCCATAGAACAAGGCGCCGAAACGGTTGCCGTGGCGGTTCAACATGCTGGCCAGAATGGCGGTCAGCTCCACCGCCTGCCGGCGCTTGGTCACAGACTGAGAGCCGAAATCCTCCGACGGACTCAGGTCGAGCAGGAACCACGCGGTCAGTTCCCGTTCCTCGTAGTACTCCTTCACGTAGGGCGTCTGCAGGCGTGCGGTGACGTTCCAGTCGATATGCCGCACGTCGTCCTGGTATTGATATTCGCGCAGGTCGGCAAGATCGACGCCGAGCCCGCGAAATAGCGTCCGGTAATCGCCGTGCAGCAATCCGTCGAGACGGCGCAGCACCGTCAGTTCGAGACGGTTGAGGATGGCTTCAGGCGTTGGCGTCGACTTTGACATGGTTTTCCAGCACTCTTTCCGGGGGTGGCAGGTGTTTCAGGATGCGGTGCACGATCTGGTCCGGCGTGACATTGTCGGCCAACGCTTCATACGACAGCGATAGCCGGTGCCGCAGTACGTCGGGCACGAGATCGACGACGTCCTCGGGACGCACGTGGTTGCGTCCGCGCAGCAGGGCCAGCGCCCTCGCCCCTTCGACCAGATGGATCGAGGCGCGCGGACTGGCACCACAGGAGATGTAATGTTTCAGGTGCGGCACGTTGCAACGGTCAGGATCGCGCGTGGCCGCGACAAGGCGCACCGCGTAGCGGACCAGCGACGGGTCGATGTAGCAGTCCCGGCACTGCCGCTGCAGTCGGGCAAGCTCCTCCGTCGTCGTCACGGAAGCCACCTCCTGGTCATGGCTGGTGACGCGATTGACGATGACGAATTCCTCCTCTTCGGTGGGATAGTCGACCAGCACTTTCATCATGAAGCGGTCGACCTGCGCTTCCGGCAGGGGATAAGTGCCTTCCGTCTCGATCGGATTCTGCGTCGCCATCACCAGGAAGGGTTCGGGAACAAGATGCGTCGTCCCGGCAATGGTGACCTGGCGTTCCTGCATGACTTCCAGCAGCGCACTCTGCACTTTGGCTGGCGCGCGGTTGATTTCATCCGCCAGCAGCAGGTTCGAAAAGACCGGGCCGAGGGAAGTACTGAATTCGCCGGTCTTCTGGTTGTAGATGCGGGTGCCGACAAGATCGGCCGGCACCAGGTCGGGCGTGAACTGGATGCGGTGGAAGCTGCCCCGGATCGTCTTTGCCAGTGTCTTGACGGTCAGCGTCTTCGCCAGCCCGGGGACGCCCTCGACCAGAAGGTGCCCGCCTGCAAGGATGGCCACCAGCACGCGTTCCAGGAAGTGGTCCTGTCCGACCACCACCCGCTTCACTTCATAAAGGACGCGCTCCATCTGGAGCGAAACGTCGGGCCGGCTGTTCTCGTTGGTATCCATGCATGTCCTGTAAAGGGTTTCAGAAGGGGGAGTCGCCGGCCGCTGCCGCCGCGATCTCGATCGGCACCGCAAAGCCGATGCCGACAAAACTCCCCTGCTCATGCGGGCTGAGGATGGCCGTGACAATGCCAACCACCTCCCCGCTCATGGTGATCAGCGGCCCGCCGGAATTACCCGGATTGGCGGCGGCGTCGAACTGGATCAGGTTGCGCAGCACTTCGTTGTCACGCGGCGACATGTACGTGCGCTTGAGGCCGGAAATGATTCCGGATGAAGCGGAGGGACCGATATTGAACGGGAAGCCGACGGCAACCACCTTGTCGCCCACCGCCAAGCCCTGGGTCGAACGCAGGGTCGCGGGCACGAGGTCGTCCGGAACGCTCAGCGCCTGGATGACTGCCAGGTCGTTCTCAGGCTGGCGGCGCAGGACGATCGCGTCCGCCACATGACCGTTGGCGAAATGGACCTTGAGCCGGATCTTGTCGTCCGTTCCGACAACGTGGAGATTGGTCAGGATGACGCCCTTGTCGATGATCACCACGCCCGTTCCCACGCCGCGCATTCCCTTGTGCGGCCCTGACTGCTCGCCCTCCTGCACCACGCGCACGACGGAGGGACGGATGCGGGCGTAGGCCTTCGACTCCTGCGACGGAAGCACGTTGTTCTCAAGCGTATGCAACACAGCGGCATCAATGTCGTGCTGGGTAAAGCGGCGCTCGCCGGGCACAAGCGACAAGTACGCGAGGAACATCAGCACGCACATCAGCACCGGAACGACCATCAGCAGCATTCGTTCGCGGCGCGCAATGAAGGCACGTGTGCGGACAAACCGCGGAGGTCGCGGCGGCGGCGGCGCGGGCGCAGCTTCCTGCGGCTGCGCCTGCCCGCCGGGTGACGGGTGTGATGCCGCGCCGCTGCGCTGCTTGCGCGCGGACCTGCTGTAGATGGGCGTCCTTTTCATCCCCGGCCGCGCCTCAACGGAGGTCCTTGTAGCGGCCGACGCGGTATTTGCGCATCTGGTAATTGGCGGTGCCGCCCAGGACGAGGACACCCAGCAGCGGAATCAGGATGAGGGGCGAATCGGTAAAGATTGCGCCGCCGAAGCCCAGGACCGCGCACGCGGCGAGGAGTTTCCCCATTTGCCGCATGCCGACCTTCCACGCCTGCCAGGCGAGATCGAAAGTCATGAGCATGAAGAAGATATTCAGAAAGGCCATGATGGTTTCCCCGGGTATCGCGCCGCAACGCGGCTCGGCAAGCCGCTGTGCGGCAGCTGTCCGTCTTGCTACTTTGTCCTCGCGGCGTTGGGCAAGTTCAAGCCGTTTCAGCATTGAGGCGATTCGGATCAGGGAAGCTGCGGAAATCTTCCGCAGGCGTACCGGCACGGGTATGCACTGCGGAAAGGAAAACAGCGGATCAGATGGCGCGGATCTCGGAAGGGTTCGCCGGCTCGGCGAAGGGTCCGCGGGTCTCGAGGTGCTCTTCGAATTCTGCATCCAGCTGGCCGTGCTGCTTCAGGAACTCGCGCACCTCGCGCAACCAGAGGCGCTTGTCGCTGAGGCCGGAATCGTCGCCGAGCGTATACGTATTCCTGCCGCTGAAGAGGTGTTCGGCGTCGCCCGGTTCCAGGCCGAAGGTATGTGCCAGGACTGCGGTCGTTGACTCAGCCACCGGCGGCTCGCCCGACAGGACGAGCCTGCTGTCGTCCTCGTCAAGCGACAGTCCTAGCGCCATGAATTTCGGATGCTGTGCAAGCCATCCGGCCGGGGAGCAGACTGTGCCGAACTCCAGCGTTTCGCCGCGGCGGCTCACCAGACTGTCGAGGTCGATGGCGGTTTCGGGAATGCCATCGATGATGGCATAGGCATCCTTGATCAATTCGAAATTCGGGGCGGTATCCATCGCGTGTCCTTTCTGCGTGCTGCGGGCACAAACACTATTTATAGGCGCCGCCATGTGCGCACGTCTTGCGCCGCTTCAATGCACGCTTAATCGCTGGCCGAATACAGCGCCTGCAGTTCCCGCAGCGCCTTGACGGTCGACGCATGATTGCCCTCGTGCAGAATGCCGTGCCCGCCGCGCGCTACCCATGCAGAGATGTTGTCCGGCGTGTCGTCGATCAGGACCCTGTGGGGACCGCTGTAGTCGGCCTTCAGTTTCCTCGGCACCACATGCACAATGAATTCCGGGCCGAAGATGCGGGCGACCCATTCGCGCTTTTGTTCCTGAAATACCTTTGACGATGGCGCCCCGGTGAGGAAGATCGGCTCCAGGTCACGTGTCGCCTCCCACAGCACCATGCAGCCTTCAATCAATTCAAGCTCCGCAAAAAAGCGCTTGTCGGAATTGACCATCTTCCACAGGCGGTTGCGGTCCAGCTCGTTTGGGTGCTTGCCGGTCAGGCGCTTCACGCGCGCGTCGAAGTCAGCGAACACGCCATCGAGATCCAGATAGACCTGCAGTTTCGGCTTGTGCGTCATGCTCATCGGAAATTCTTCCCTTGTTCGTTCTTTCAACCGATTGGTCGAACGGTCAACTGGTTCCGCACCCGTGCCTGTTCCTGCATGTTGTTCTCCAAGGGAACTGTCTGCGCCAGAGGGGGTCGATCGCACTGCGAATTTAGAGCACGCTATCTAATTTTTCTGCCGTACACTCTCCGCCACCTTTTGATCCAGATTAAAGGAGCCCGCCATGGGCCTTTACCTTGCCTACGATTCCGACTTCCAGGCCGCCCGCCAGGGACAGGAAGATCCCCGGCCCCAGCTGCTCCTTGCGGTCCGGCCGGAAGATGTTGCAATGTCAAAGGGCATTCTTGGCGAGGAATTCAACGCGGTGTTCTGCCACTCGTACGCTGAAGCTTGTGCCCAGCTCAAGAATGATGTCCGCCTCGTGACCTGCGGCGTGCACTTCGACAATGGCAGGGTCTTCGACCTGCTTCGCTTTGTGCGGGAGAACCCGCGCACTGCGAACCTGCCCTTCTTCATCCTCCTCGGTGCGGGAAGCCGGTACTCCCCGGCCATCGTGCAAGGTATCCGCGCGGCGGCAAAGCTCCTTAAAGTCACCGCCTTCACCGACCTGACGCGATTCTCCGATAAGCTCGGAACGAGCGCATCCATCGATGCCTTGCGGCAAGGAATACGGGATGCGATCGCCGCACAACCTCCACTGGACACTTCCCGCTCCACCGTCGCCGGTTAGTCCCTTCACCGGCGCACGGCACCAATGCAGAACCGCGCCGTCTAATCCATGTACCTGCGAGGCAACACCGCATGCGTGGCCGCGCGCGTTGTTGCCGCCATTTTCCGTGGAACACGACGCTAGCCCATTCATGCCGGACAACGCATCTCCCCCTCTTTCCTGCCTGGAAGGCGGCGGCGCATGCGGACAGCTTTTGCGCGCGACGGACTGGAAGTCGAATCCGCTTGGCCCACCTGAAGCCTGGCCGCAATCTCTCCAGACCTGGGTTCGCGCGGTCTTGCACTCAAGGCTCCCCATGGCGGTGCATTGGGGCCGGGAATTTGTCTGCATCTACAACGACGCCTTCATCCCGGTGTTCGGCGCCAAGCATCCAGGCGCGCTTGGGCGACCGTCCAAGGAATGGTGGTTCGAAGTCTGGGACAAGCTCGGCGTCATCTTCGAACAAGCCATGCATGGACATGCCACCTATGCGGTAGACAGTTCGTACGACGTCTTGCGCAGCGATAACGGTGTCGATGAACTTTATTTTACCCACAGCCACAGCCCCTTATGGGGGGACGACGGCAGGATCGCGGGCATTCTCGCCGTCGGATTCGACACCACCAATGCAGTCCGTTCGCGCGCGGCGCTTCAGGCGACGAGCGATCGTCATGCGGCCCTTCTCCGCATGACGCAATTGCTGCGCGACCTGAAGAATCCGGAGGACATCATGCAGGCCGCGGCCGAGACGGTCGGCCGCCATCTCGGCGTCAACCGGTCCGGTTTCGCCGAATGGACCGAGGATCACTTGTTGCGGCATACCGTCACCTGGACCGATGGCTCGCTTGCGCCTATCGACAGGGATCTGCCGGAAGCGGCACTAGGTTCCGGCATGCGTGCCGGAGCGTATGAAGGCCGTGTCATGGCGGTCCGCGACGTTCTTGACGATCCGCTCACCGTGGATTCCCTCTTTCCGTCCCTCGGGGTGCGCTCCTGCATCGGCGTTCCCATCGTCCGGCGCGGGCGTTGGCGAAGCGGCTTCTATGTGCACTGCAGCCAACCCCGCTCCTGGAGTGAAAGCGAGATTGCCTGCGTCGAGGAAGTCGCGGCACTGGCCTGGGACGCGGTGGAGCGTGCGCGCGCGCAGACATCCCTTCGCGAGAGTGAAGCACGTTTCCGTACGGCACTCGACATCGCCCAGCTCGGCACCTTCGACTGGGACTTGCAAGCCGACCGGATCATCTATTCCGAACGTACGCGCGAGATCTTCGGCCTTTCAGGCAATGAAGGTCGGCGGTCGCAGGACTATTTTGCACGCATGCTGCCCGAGGACCGCGACCACATCGGGGGCATCATCAACAACCTGAATGCACAGGAGCCGCGCCTGCAAGTCGACTTCCGCATTCGCCTGCCCGATTCACGCATCCGTTACGTCACTGCCATCGGCGAAGGTTTTTGCAAGGCGGGAGGGCCGTGTACCCGCATCCTTGGCGTCGTGACAGACACGAGCCATGCGAAACTTGCGGAGCAGTCCCTGCGGGAGAATGCAGACGTCTTCAACGCGACCTTCGAGCATGCCGGCATCGGCATCACGCACATCACGCCGGACGGGCATTTCCGCCTGGTCAACCGGAAGTTCTGCGAAATGATCGGTTACACGCCCGACGAGTTGACGCGAATGACGATGGTGGACCTCGCCCATCCTGACGACCGGGAAATCGGCCTCGAGGCATTCCGGCAATCCATCAGCCGTGAAATTCCGAGCTTCACAGTCGAGAAGCGTTACCTGCGGAAGAACGGCAGCATCATGTGGGCGCGAATCAATTCCACTTCGATCGTCGACGAAACAGCCGGCACCGTGAAGTACAACGTGACGGTGATTGAGGACATCACCGAGCGCAAGCAGAACGAAGAGCGGCAAACCTTCATGCTGCGTCTGGACGCCTGCCTTCGCGACGTCACCGATCCGTCAGAGATTCCGCGCGCCGTCTGCCACATGCTGGGTGAACGACTGTCGGCGGACTACGTGTATTTCGCGGAATTCGAGGATGACGAAGACCATCTGGTCATCCGCGCCGCTTACAGCAAGGGCAAGCGGCGGTTTTCGGGGTACTGGCGCCTGAATGACTTTGGCGAGCATGTCGTGCGCACGCTGCGTTCGGGAAGGACGGTTGTCATCAACGATATCACCAAAGACGAACAGGTTGCCGGCATCCGGCCATCGCTGTTCAAGGAGATCGACGCGCTGGCCGGCGTGTCCGTCCCCCTGATTCGCCACGGGCGCCTGCGCAGCGTATTCGTCGTCCTGTGCTGCGAGCGGCATGAGTGGGCGGAAGCAGCGGTCCAACTGATCGAAGAAACGGCTGCCCGCGCCCGCGATGCCGTGGAGCGCGGCCGCGCCGAGCAGGAACTCCGTGTGACCGGAGAACGCCTGAGCCTCGCGGTGGCCGGCACGGGCGACGGGGTGTGGGACTGGTACGTAAAGGATGGACGTGTCGAACTGTCTCCGCGCATGACAGAGATACTGGGCTATTCGGACGATGCGATGCCCGACAATGTGCGCAAATGGATGAAACTGATCCATCCCGATGATGCCGTGCAGCTCGAACGCACAACCGAGGATTGCCTGCGCGACGGCGGCACGCTCTCCTGCGAGTACCGCATGCGCTGCCATGACGGCAGTTACAAATGGCTGCTGTCGCGCGGCATTGTCGTGGCGCGGGATGCGCGCGGCGAACCGGTGCGCATGACCGGCATGATCACGGACATTTCGGAGCGCAAGGAAGCCGATGAACGCATCTGGCACCATGCCAATTTTGACGCCCTGACCGGGCTGCCCAATCGCCGGCTCTTCCGGGACCGTCTCAACCGGGAGGTGGTCAATGCCGAACGCGAGGGATCGAAAGTAGCCCTGATGTTCATCGACCTCGACCGGTTCAAGCAGGTCAACGACCTCCTCGGTCACGATGCCGGGGACCTGCTCCTGAAGGAGGCCGCGCAGCGGATAACCAGTTGCGTGCGCGTGTCGGATACCGTGGCCCGCCTTGGCGGGGATGAATTCACCATCATCCTGACCGCGCTCGGACATCTGAGTCATGTGGAGCATCTGGCGCAGAAGCTGCTTGATTCGCTCAGCAAGCCATTCAAGCTGAATACCGAGTCGGCCTATGTCTCGGGCAGCATCGGCGTGGCAATCTTCCCCGACGACGGCACCACATCGGAAGAGCTGATCCGCAAGGCCGATCAGGCCATGTACGCCGCCAAGCACGCCGGCAAGAACCAGTTCAGTTACTTCACGCGCTCAATGGACGAGTCGGCGCACCTGCGCTTGCGCCTGGCGAGTGAGCTGCGCAGTGCGCTCGCGCGCGGCCAGCTGGAAGTGCATTACCAGCCGGTGGTCGATTTGCGTACCGGCGAGATCGTGAAGGCCGAAGCCTTGCTGCGCTGGAAGCATCCGCGCATGGGCTCGGTCGAACCCTCCCGCTTCATTCCCCTGGCCGAGGAGTCGGGCATGATTACCGATATCGGCAACTGGGTCTTCCGCGAAGCGGCAAACTGCTCACGCCGCTGGAGCGCGAACATGAAAGCGCCCTTCCAGATCGCCGTCAACAAGTCGCCGCTGCAGTTCATGTCGCATTCCGGGGAAAGCTGGCTGACTTATCTTGAACGCATGAACCTGCCCGGCGCCGCCATTTCCGTCGAGATTACCGAAGGCATGCTCCTGCATGCCGCGGACAACGTCGCCGACACGCTGCTGCGCTACCGCGACGCGGGCATACAGGTGGCCATCGACGACTTCGGAACCGGCTATTCCTCGATGAGCTACCTGAAGAAGTTCGATATCGATTACCTGAAGATCGACCAATCCTTCATCCGGGACATCACGACCGATCCGACCAACCAGACCATTGCGGAATCCATCATCGTCATGGCGCACAAGCTGGGGTTGAAGGTGATTGCAGAGGGCATCGAAACCGACGAGCAACGCGACCTCCTGGTGGCGGCGGGCTGCGATTACGGGCAGGGATATCTCTTTTCCCAGCCGGTGCCGGCGGAACAGTTCGAGCAGTTGCTTGGCACATCGCGTGCAAGCAGGGACAGCATGGAGCCAAGCCTGCGCCGGCTCCACTAACCCTCCGTCATGACCCGCTGCAGCGCCCCCATATCCACCGGTTTCACAAGATAGGCATCGAAGCCCGCGAGCTTGCCACGATTCATGTCATCCTCGCTCCCGTAGCCGGACATGGCGATGAGCCGCACGTTGTGAACGGCGCGTTCCCTCAGTGCGCGAGCGACGCCGAAGCCATCCACGCGCGGCAACCCGATGTCGATGAGCGCGATCTCCGCTTCTTCCTGCAGCACGGCGTCGATCCCCGCGGGGCCATCGTCCGCTTCGATGACACGATGGCCGTCCAGTTCCAGCGCCGCGCGCAGGCCGGCGCGCACGTCGCGGTTATCTTCGATGACGACGATCGTGCGCGGCGCGTGCGCCGTCCCCGTCAGGAATGCAGGCGCCACATGCTCCGGCGCGGGAATGGAGGGAAGCGTCACAATGAATTCGCTGCCTTTATCCGCGCCCTCGCTTCTTGCCTCGATGCGCCCGCCGTGCAGTTCGACCAGGCGGCGCACCAGGGTGAGGCCGATACCGAGACCTCCCTGCGAACGGTCCAGCGAGCGCTTTCCCTGAACGAAGAGATCGAAGATCCGTGGCTGGAGATCGGCTTCCAGCCCCAGGCCGTTGTCGCGCACCCGCAGTTCGGCCTCGCCCTCGCGGCGTGAGAGCGACACCCAGATGTTGCCCGGTGCGGGCGTGTACTTCACGGCATTGCCCAACAGGTTCGCGACCACCTGATCGAGCCGCGTCGCATCGCCCTCCACCCACGCCTGTTCCAGGTGCACATGCAGCACAAGCTCTCCCAGCCGGCCTGTCCCGCGCAGCGTCTCTACGGCTGCATGGACGATCGACGCAAGGTCCACGGCCTTGCGCTCGAGGCTGATCTTGCCGAGGATGACACGCCCTGCATCGAGGAGATCGTCGGTCAGGCGCGCGAGATGACGCACCTGCCTGCGGATGATGGCCCGCGCCTCGCCTGCTGCCTCCTTGTCGCGCGACGGAGCTTGGTCCATGAGGTCGAGGATTTCCGAGGCCGTAGTGATGGCCGCGAGCGGATTGCGCAGCTCGTGTCCAAGCATGGCAAGGAACTCGTCCTTGGCCTTGTTGGCATTCTCGGCCAGCAACCGGGCTTCCTGCTCCAGAAGACGCGCATTGCGCTCTCCCTGCAGGAGCTTTTCGCGCTCCACATGGGCGATCGACAGCGCGGATGCCACTTCTTGCACCTCCGGCAGGTCGGACCGCGGCACCGCCGGCAGCTCGCCCTGCCCCATCGCCGCCGCGGCCCTTGCCAGGTGCTGCAACGGACGCGATACCGTGCGGCTGAGCAGGTATGCTGCCCACAAGCCAAGCAGGAGCGATATCACGATTGCGCCGCCGAGCAGCACGTAGGAACGCCGGATCGGCGAATCGATCACCTCGGAGGGAATGCCGACCGCCGCCGACCATCCGGATAGCGGCGAACGCCAGTACACCGAATAAACCTCGCGCCCCTCGAGCGTCTTCGTCGCCGCGAACCCGCCGTCGCCGCCCTGTTCCAGCAGCTCCAGCAAACCCTTCGAGGGCTTCTTCCCCACCCATTCATCCTGCGAGATTGTGCGCGCGACGATCGAATACCGCTTGTCGAAAATGGCAACGACGCCCTCTTCCGGTATCCGTTGCCGTTCCAGGATGTTGCGGATGCTGTCGGGACTGATGACGGCGGTGAGCACGTGACGTACGGCGCCATCCTGCATGATCGGTACGCGTACGGAAAAGACATGCCGCTTGAGGACCGGGGACAGGATGACATCACCGACACCCTGTGTCCCGCTGCGCACCGTCTCGTCAATCGAAGCGGGATCCACTCTCGCGGGAAGCGGGGTACCGAACGGCAGGTAAGCGTTCATCACCTGTTGCGCCGACCGGTCGGACAACACGACGTTGAGCCACCCGTGACGATGCGCCAGCAATTCCCTCGCCTCCTTGTGGAACCCGGCAATGTCGCCCGTCGCGAGACGCGGACTGGCCGCAAGCGCATCCAGGGCAGCGAGGGACATGGAGAGTTCCGCGTCGACGGCGGTAATGACCGCTCGCATCGTGTCCTTGTTCGCTTCGATCAGCTCGCTGCGCTGGACGCGTGCGTTGTAGGACAAGGTAACGAAGGACAGCACGACCAGCGGCAGCAAGCCGGCAAGGACGATCAGGAAGAGGCGTGTTTCAAGCGCGCCGAGCCGCACGCGTCCCCACCCGCGCCGACGTCCTGTGTCCGCCTGCGTTGAAGGCGTGTCCGGGGGCGACTCCAGCGTGTCGGAAGCAAGCCGTGCCAGTTTCTCGTCGTGAATGTCAGTGCAGCTGCCGGCCCATTTGACGACGCTTCCGTCCCGGGCGCGCTGCGGCGTCCCCGTGACGCGGAACCACCGGTACTCGCCGTCATGGCGACGAATGCGTACCTCGATGTCGTAGGGATGTTCGCCTTCCGTACGCAGACTCTTTTCCCATTCCGACGTCAAGTGTTCCCGGTCCGCCGGGTGATAGAAGCGCAGCCAATCCTCGCCGAATGAACTGCCGAATCCCTCACCAACGTACCTGTACCACGAAGGACTCTGGTAATGGTTCATGCCACGGTGGTCGGTTTCCCAGACCGTTCGAAACGGCGCCTCGCTGGCTTGCCCCTCCGCAAGCATGGAGGACTTCCCCGCGACCGGTGCGCTTTGCATGTTCATGCCGCATTCCGACTGACGGCTGCGGCACTGCTTCGACTGCCCATCCTGCCGCACCCTTCCGTCATCACGCGTCTCCCGCTCAAGAAATTTTCCAATGGTACATCGCTCTCCAGTGCAGCGCAGCGACCGATCTTGCAATCCACGGAGCAATGACAGGAGTCAATCTGCTCGCCCTCAGCGTTCCGATGCTGAAAAACTGCGAACCTGTCAACAATTTCAAGTCTAAATCCTTACCTTCCGGGGTCTTTCGAATCCAAATCAAACTAGGAGCGAACATGAAGAAATTACCTATTGCAATCTTTCTGTCGCTGCTCGGAACGGCGACGATGACGTTCGGGCAAACCACGACTACCACGACAACAACCGATCCGTCCAAGGCCAGTAGTTCTTCGTCCGGCGCCAGTTCATCCTCGCCCAGCAGCGGCGCATCGGGAACGGTTACGACGACGACCACGGTGGAAACGCCAAAGAGCGACAGTTCCTCCAGCAGCTCGGGCATGAGCGGCAGCAGCACGTCCGGCAGCAGCTCGTCAAGCAGCGACATGTCCGGCAGTTCCAGCACGAGCGGCAGCTCGCCGTCGAGCGGCACATCCTCCTCGGGAAGCGGCTCGGGAAGCTTGAGCACACCGTCGACGCCGAGCTACGGATCAGGCAGTTCAACCTCGGGAACCTCAGGCAGCGACACAAGCAGCTCCGGCACCTCGGGCTCGGGCAGCTCCACATCGGGCACGTCGTCTTCGGGTACCGGCACGACGGACAGCAGCACCTCGTCCGGAACATCAGGAAGCGGTACTTCTGGAATGGGAACCTCTGGAACAGGTAGTTCGACCTCCGGCACATCCAGCATGGACAGTTCCACCTCCGGCTCCGGATCGACCAGCGGTACGATGGGTAGCGGCAGCGGATCGAGCACGGGAACGTCCGGCACGTCAGGGACGGACAGCTCGACGACCGGTTCAGGCACGTCCTCCGGCAGCGGCTCGACTTCGTCCGACAGCACGTCAGGATCGGGATCGTCGGCGACGCAGCCTTATGGAACGACTTCGCCGTCAGGCACTTCGTCGACTACCCGCTGATCGCGGGTAGCAACAGGCTGCCGTCACTGCCCGGGGGCGAGCCGATACACGTCCTCCTCGTCCCCCGGCTGCAGTGAGGGCGCCAGGCGCACGATGCCGCCGCGCATTTCTTCCACTTGTCTTGTTTCAGGAGAAAGAGACGCCTCCAGTTGTAGGAGGCGGTGATGCCGTTCATCGTCGCCGAGAGTGGCATCGGCGATGAGCGCTTGTCGCGCGAGCAGGAACCCTTCATAGGCATCGTCAGCCGGGAAGAGCATCTCGCGCTCCACAGAAGAAAAGAGCTCGGCACGCAGCGCTTGCAGCGCTGCGATTGAACCCGGGACATCGCGCCCCTCGTCAATCGCCGCCTGAAGCGGACGCATTTGCCGGCGATAGCGGAGGTACTTGTCCAGAGCGTCGCGCGCCGCAGGCGTTAACCCACCGGACTCGCGCGCGATTGCTTCATGGGTACCGGGCCCTTCGCCAGCCAATTCCAGGTGACGTTCAAAGATGGCACGCCAGCGTGGGTCGGGAGCGGGCTCCCGATGCTGGCTTTCAGGAGTAATGGAATGCGGCAGCGGGCGCACGAAAGCAAAGAAGTCCGGTTCGCGCGCCGCTGCAGCGGGAGGCACTTCGCCCCCCGCAAGCAACGCGCCGCCGATGACAGATGCCATCAGTGCGGCGACTGCCAGGACCTGCAAGCCTTTTGCTGCACGGGTCATCGCATTGCGCTTACTTCGCGGTAAATGTCGTGAGCCATTGGAGGTTGGATTCGAGCTGCCAGTTCGTGGTGCCGCCCTGCCAGCCGGCATCAAGACTGTTCTGGCTGCCCAGGCAGTCTCCCGAGCGGCGCATGTAGCAGTGATCGGCGGAACGGTCGGCAACCTGGGCGTTTTTCACGATCAGCCAGCCGCTGTTGTTCGGACTGAGGCAGCCATAGGCAGTGGACCCGCAGTTGAGGCCGGTCAGTTCCTGCAGTTGGCTGCGCGCCGCCGAGGCCGTGCCGCCGTTGAAGTTGTCCCGTTCCCCATTGACCGCGCGCAGGCGGTCGCTATGCAGGACGCGGTTGCCGTTGGCAACGCAGGATCGGAGATCATAGGCCGAATACTGCACACCGGCCCCGATTCCGTACGCCGCCTGTACGCGCGCATCGAAATTCTTTGCGAGGATTGCCATGATGGAGCCCTGGCTAAAGCCCGCCACCACAATGCCCTTGGAGCAATCCGCCCTCGCGCGCGAGCACAGCTGGGAGACGGCGCTCGCGGCGTTGGCCGGGTTGAAAACGCAGGACGCCTTGCCACTGATGACTGAGCATGTGCCGAACTGGGAGCTCGCGTATTCGATCGTGGCGGCGACGTAGCCCTTGGCCGCCATGCGCCGGACCGCCTCCATCGCGGCCGCATTCGTATAAGTCTCGGCGGTGCCGACCATGTACACAAATACGGGATGGGTCCCGGTGTCCGCCGGCTCCATGCCGGAGATGTTGTAGGTGCTGGTGCAGCTCCCGCCGTTGATGCCGGCGCCGCTATACGTGGCGGAGAAGCTGGTTTGTGCCGAGGCAGTTGCAGCGAAGGCGCCGGCTGCGGCGCAAAGCGCGGCCGCAAGCCAGGCGGACCTGACCGGTCTGCTTGTCATTGATTGTCTCCATTGGTGTTGGTTTGTCCCACTCTCTTGATGCCGGCGCGGCGGTTCTTTGACCGTTTTTCGGGGCCCGGCTGAATTAAAGTAACAGCACTGTCACTTTAATTCAAGGCACGGTGCAGCATCGGTGCACCACTCTTGAGATTTCATAATGCAGTTGCCGCTTTGTTAAAATGCGGTAACAGCCGGACAGCGCCACAAGCGCCCTCCGTTTTCCAGGTCCCGACCAGCAGACTGCGATGCGATCAGCCACGCCAGAAGACAACCACTCCCGCCCTCGCGGCCGTCCGACAAAGAGTGAAGCGGACCAGGCCGAGATTCGCAACCGCCTCCTCAATGCGACGGCTGCGGCCTATGGCGAAACCGGCTACCACGCGCTGAGTGTCAAGGCCATCCTGGAAAAGGCCGAGCTCTCGCGTCCCACCTTCTACCGGCATTTCAGCAACGTCGACGAGCCGCTGCGCCTGGTCATCGCCGGGGCGCATCACGGACTCGTCGATCGCCTCGTCACCCGCATTCCGGCCGAGGCGCCGATCGAGCAGAAGATGGCCCATGCGGTCGAGCTGTACCTGGACTGGGCAAAAAGCATGGGGCCGCTGCTTCGCCCCTTCTACGTCGAGCTTCACGACCCGTATTCCCCGGTTTCCGAGCTGCGTCCGCAGGTCCTCGCACGCATCGTCGACCTCTATACGAAAACCATCGAGTCGAGCGGCGCCAAGGTGCAGAGCCGCCTCCTGGTCGAACTGATGGTCACCGGCATCGAGTTCCTCGGGTACCGCTACTACCTTGAACGCGGCAAGGGCCGTATCACGCTTGCCATGATCAAGGATGCGATGTGGCGGCTGATGGCGTGCACCCTCGCCGAGCCTGGAAACGCGCTGAAGCCCCGCAAATAAGCGCCCCTTGCATTCCGGCATCGTCTATGCGTGCCATTTTGTCTCGCGGAAGGGAACCATCATGATTCCCCGAGTATCTATATTGCCAAAATACCTATTGGCCGGGCCCGCTCACCTATAACCGTCCGCGTTTTCCGCGCCACCCTGAATGCAGGCGGCGCACAACGGCTCGGCCATCCCTACCGTCACATCACGGGACAAACGGAGAGATATGGACGATAGACAGCTACCGGCAACAAAAGCGCAGGAACTGCGGGCATTCCTCTTCCTTACGGTCATTACGGCGCCCATTCTCGCGGTTGCCGTTGTCGGGGGGTACGGCTTCTTCATCTGGATGTACCAGCTCATGACCGGTTCCCTGCCCTCCGGCTGAACCGCCCATGATCCCATCAACCGCATCCGAAAGCATCCCGTCCATGCAACAGGAAGTGCATATCGCAGGTGTCGTCGTCTTCGCCCGGCCAGAACGCGTTGATGCCGTCACCGCCCATGTCCGCGCGATTCCGGGCGCGACGATACACGCGACATCCGCGGATGGAAAAATGATCGTCACCCTTGAGACGGAAAGCACGAAACGGACACTCGATTACATGGATGCCATGCGCGCGCTGCCCGGCGTCGCCGATGTCGCGCTCGTGTACCAGCATGCCGAGCCGCTGGCAGACATCGAACAGGAGATCGAAACATGAAGATGACGCGACGCGCATTCATCAAGCAGACGGCCGCGGTGACCGCGGCCACGACAGTCGGCATTCCCCTCGAGACACTCGCCTCCAACGTCGTCACCGACGCGGCGAAAACCCAACTGACCTGGAACAAGGCGCCGTGCCGCTTCTGCGGCGTGGGATGCGGCGTGAACGTAGGCGTGAAGGATGGCCGCGTTGTCGCGACCCATGGCGATATCAATGCCGAGGTCAACCGCGGCATCAACTGCGTGAAAGGCTATTTCCTTTCCAAGATCATGTATGGCGAGGACAGGCTGACCCGTCCGCTGCTGCGCATGACCAACGGCAAGTACGACAAGAATGGCGAGTTCGCGCCGATCTCGTGGGACGCCGCGTTCGACATCATGGCGCAGCAAGCCAAGAAGGCGCTGAAGGAAAAGGGCCCGACCGGCATCGCCATGTTCGGCTCCGGACAGTGGACCATCTGGGAAGGCTACGCCGCCGCGAAAATGTTCAAGGCGGGCTTCCGGTCAAACAATATCGACCCGAACGCCCGGCATTGCATGGCGTCAGCGGTGGCCGGCTTCATGCGCACCTTCGGCATGGACGAGCCGATGGGCTGCTATGACGACATCGAGGCGGCGGACGCCTTCGTCCTGTGGGGATCGAACATGGCGGAAATGCACCCGATCCTCTGGACGCGGGTCTCGGACCGCCGGCTGTCGGCGCCGCATGTCCGGGTTTCGGTCCTTTCCACCTACGAGCACCGCAGCTTCGAGCTCTCCGACCTGTCGATGATCTTCCGGCCGCAGACCGACCTGGCGATCATGAACTACATCGCCAACCACATCATCCGCACCAACCGGGTCAACCGCGATTTCGTCAATAAGCACACGCGCTTTGTACTGGGAAACACCGATATCGGGTACGGCTTGCGCCCCGACCATGCGCTGCAGAAGGCGGCAAAGAATGTCGCCGAAGCAGGCGGCGGCAAGCCGATCACGCTTGAGGAGTTCGCGAAGTTCGTCAGCACCTACGATGTCGACTCCGTCTCGCAGCTGTCCGGCGTCCCCAAGGACCGCCTGCAGCGGCTGGCCGAGATGTATGCAGATCCGAAGGTGAAGGTGATGTCCTTCTTCACCATGGGTTTCAACCAGCATACGCGCGGCACCTGGTGCAGCAACCTGCTGTACAACCTGCACCTGCTGACCGGGAAGATTTCCACGCCCGGCAACAGTCCCTTCTCGCTGACCGGCCAGCCTTCCGCCTGTGGAACGGCGCGCGAGGTCGGCACCTTCTCTCACCGTCTCCCCGCCGACATGCTGGTGGTGAATCCGAAGCACCGCGAGATTGCGGAAAAAATCTGGAAACTCCCGCCCGGCACGATTCCCGACAAGCCCGGTTATCACGCCGTGGTGCAGAGCCGCATGCTGAAGGATAACAAGCTCGGTTTTTACTGGACCCAAGTTACCAACAACGTTCAGGCGGGCCCCAACGTCATGCAGGAAATCCTGCCCGGCTGGCGCAACCCGAATGCCTTTGTCGTGGTATCGGACGTCTACCCCACTGCGTCAACGATGGCGGCGGACCTGATCCTGCCTGCGGCCATGTGGGTGGAGAAGGAAGGCGCCTACGGCAATGCGGAACGCCGCACGCAGTTCTGGCACCAGCTGGTCAATGCGCCCGGCGAGGCGCGCTCGGACTTGTGGCAGCTGGTGGAGTTTTCCAAGCGTTTCAAGATGGAGGAAGTCTGGCCGCCGGAACTGCTCGACAAGGCGCCGCAGTATCGCGGCAAGACGATGTACGACATGCTCTTCCGGAACGGTGAAGTGGACAAGTTCCCGGCGTCGCAGATGGAAGCCGGCTACGCGAATGACGAGGCCAAGGCGTTCGGCTTCTACCTCCAGAAAGGCCTGTTCGAGGAATACGCGCAATTCGGCCGTGGCCACGGTCACGATCTGGCAACGTTCGAGACCTATCACAAGGAACGCGGCCTGCGCTGGCCGGTGGTGAACGGCAAGGAAACGCGCTGGCGTTATCGCGAAGGCACCGACCCTTATGTGAAGCCGGGGGAAGGATTCAACTTCTACGGCATGCCGGACGGGAAGGCCGTCATTTTTGCCCTGCCTTACGAGAAGGCGGCGGAAGAACCGGACAAGGAGTACCCGTTCTGGCTGTCCACCGGACGCGTGCTGGAGCACTGGCACACCGGCACCATGACGCGCCGCGTGCCGGAACTGTACCGGGCTGTTCCCAATGCAGTCTGCTACATCCATCCCGATGATGCGAAGGACCTCGGCGCACGGCGCGGCGATCTCATCGAGATCACTTCGCGCCGGGGATCGATCCGGTCGCGCGTCGAAACGCGGGGCCGCAACCGGCCCCCTCGCGGCCTGGTCTACGTGCCGTTCTTCGATGCCAGCCAGCTCATCAACAAGGTAACGCTGGACGCGACCGATCCGATTTCCTTCCAGACCGACTTCAAGAAGTGCGCGGTCAAGCTGCGCAAGGTATAGGAGGCCGCAATGAGAAAAATACTGGCAACCCTGCTGCTGCTTCCCTGCCTCGCCTCGGCGCAGAATTTCTACGACCGCATGCGCGGTAATGTACCCCTGGACCAGACTGCGCCGCCGCCGCCCATCGTCAATCCGGACAACAGCGATGTGCGGCGCTCGCGCAACTACGCGATGCAGCCGCCTGTGATTCCGCACAAGATCGAAGGCTACCAGCTCGACAAGAATGCCAACCGCTGCATGATGTGCCATGCCCGCACACGCACCCAGGAAAGCCAGGCGCCAATGATCAGCGTCACGCACTTTATGGACCGCGACGGCAATTTCCTGGCGGAGCTGTCTCCGCGGCGCTATTTCTGCATGCAATGCCATGTGCCACAGGCCAACCTCAACCCGCTCGTCAACAACAACTTCAAGGATGTCGACACGATGCTGAATCAAGCGCCTCCCGCCGAAGCCGCGCCAGCCAGGCCGAAAAAGTAAGGGGGCTACATGATTCGCATGCTCAGGCGCTTCTGGGACATCCTGCGCCGTCCCAGCGTCCACCTCAGCTTCGGCTTCCTCACCATCGGTGCGTTTGTAATGGGCATCCTGTTCTGGGGTGGCTTCAATACGATCATGGAAGCGACCAACACCGAGAAGTTTTGCACCGGCTGCCACGAAATGCGCGACAACGTGTTCGCCGAGCTGAAGAACACAATCCACTACAGCAACCGCAGCGGGGTGCGCGCGATCTGCTCGGACTGCCATGTGCCGCATAACTGGACCGACAAGATGGCACGCAAGATGGCAGCATCGAAGGAAGTGTGGGGCAAGATCTTCGGCACGATCGACACGCGCGAGAAGTTCGAGGCGCATCGGCTGCAGCTGGCCAACAACGAGTGGCGGCGGCTCAAGGCCAACAATTCACTCGAGTGCCGGAATTGCCATCAATTTGAATCGATGGATTTCACCAAGCAGAGCAAGCGCGCGGTGGACGCGCACTCGACCCTGCTGGCACGTGGGGAAAAGACCTGCATCGATTGCCACAAGGGGATCGCGCATTCGCTGCCGGATATGGCGGGTGTGAAGTAGGCTGCCAGGTGTTCTGATAACTTCCATGGATTCACCTGGTGTTTGCTTGCGGGCGCCGCCTATTCGATTTCTGAAATCCCCACTCCCCGTCGTTCCCGCGAAGGCGGGAACCCATAGTGAGTGTGTTCCAACTGCCTCACCGTGGATTTCCGCCTTCGCGGGAATGATCGGCATTACTACCGGCTCCCACCCGGCTCCCGTATTCCCTCGGTCGTGTGCTTCTGCGAACGATTACTGTCATCCGCCGCGCCCGACGCCGAACTCCCCTGCTGATTCCCCCCGGAAGTCGGCGGATCGTCCGTCGTTCCCGAACTCGTGCCTGTCCCGGTTGCGCCGCCGGTGCTCCCCACACCGGACCAGCGGCGCGAGGTGTCGCGGTCCGAAGTAGACGCGTCGGACGAATTGCCGCGCACCGTTGAATTGAGCGCCTTGTTTCCCTCCGTGGTCGGCCCGGTGCCGCTCGCGCCGCTCCCCTTCGTCCCGGATGCACCGCTCGACTCCTGGATGGCTTCACGCAGGCTTGGCTCGCGCGAAGAGGCCGGCGGCGCGGAGGATTGCGCGAATACGGTGCCGGACACGGCCAACAGGGCAACGGAAATAATCGTGTTCCTGTACATGCTGACTCCTGTTCTAGACATATGGTGTGTTAGACCTTTGTCACCATGCAGGTTCAGGTACCCATTTACACTACGCATCCGGCCTGCTACGATCACATGTCAATTTTGGAACTCAATTCTGCATTGCAGAACCACAACCCATGTCAGACCGCCATTTCGCCCATTGGCCGGCCGGCCACTCGCGCACCCTGAGCGCCCCGCAGACCAATCTCTTTTACAACGTGGAAGTTTCCGCCACACGCTGGCCGGAAAAGCCGTTCATCCAGTATTACGACACCTCCATCAGCTTTTCCGAGTTCCGTGACGAGACGATCCGGATCGCGGGCTGGCTCGAACAGACCTGCGGTGTCAAACGGGGCGACCGGGTCCTGCTGTACATGCAGAACAGTCCGCAATTCGTGCTGGCGTATTACGGCATCCTGCGCGCCAACGCGGTGGTCGTTCCGGTCAACCCGATGAACCTGACCAACGAGTTGCGCCACTACGTGAAGGACACCGGAGCAAAGGTCGCCATCGTCGCCCAGGACCTGTATCCGCAGATGGGACCGCTCGTCGGCGAGGGACTGGAGCACATCCTGGTGGCCGCCTATTCGGACTATGTGCGGCGCCCGACGGATCTCCGCCTGCCCGATGTCGTGGCTGCTCCGCGCCAACCGATTTCCGGCCCCGGCGTCACCCTGTGGAGCGACGCGCTGGCGCAGCAGCTCCAACCCGGCCCGCTGACCGCCGGCCCGGATGACCTGTGCGTCATGCCCTATACCTCCGGCACGACTGGCCATCCGAAGGGATGCATGCATACCCATCGCGGCGTGATGTTTTCGGTGGCAGCGAGCATGCAGTGGTTCAATACCAACCAGGACGCGGTGATCCTGTCGGTGCTGCCCTTCTTCCACGTGACCGGCATGGTGGGCAGCATGAGCGGCCCGCTCTACCACGGCGCCACCATCGTCCTGCTCACGCGCTGGGACCGCGAGGTGGCGGCGCAATGCGTGCAGCGCTACAAGGTCAAGACCATGCAGCTGATCGCGACCATGGTCGTGGACCTGCTGGCCAACCCGCGCATCGCCGAGTTCGACTTCTCCAGCCTCCATGGCATCCGCGGCGGCGGTGCGGCAATGCCGGAAGCGGTGGCGCAAAAGATGAAGGAAATCATCGGCGTGCCCTATGTCGAGGGTTACGGCATGTCGGAGACCATCGGCGCCACGCACATCAACCCGATGCACCGCCCGATGAAGCAGTGCCTCGGCATTCCGCTCTATAACGTCGACGCGCGTGTGGTCGACCCGTCGGACTTCCACGAATTGCCACCAGGCGAAGTCGGCGAAATCGTCGTCCATGCCCCGCATGTCATGCAAGGCTACTGGAACAATCCGCAGGCCAGCGCGGAGACCTTCGTCGAGCTCGAGGGAAAACGGTTCCTGCGCACCGGCGACCTGGCGCAGACCGACGAGGACGGCTATTTCTTCATGGTCGACCGGCTGAAACGGATGATCAACGCCTCCGGCTTCAAGGTCTGGCCGGCGGAAGTGGAATCCCTGCTGTACCAGCATCCGGCGATCCAGGAAGCCTGCGTCATTGCGGCGCAGGATGCGAAGCGCGGCGAAACGGTAAAGGCGGTGGTCGTGCTGCGCGAGGCTTTTCGCGGCAAGGTCAGCGAGCAGGAAATCGTCGATTGGGCGCATGCCAACATGGCCGCATACAAGAGTCCGCGTATCGTGCAGTTTGTCGATGCGCTGCCAAAATCCTCTACGGGAAAGCTCCAGTGGCGCGAGCTGCAGGAGCGGGAAAAGGCCGCGCAGTAAGGATTCTCAACTTTTCAATGCACGGGGGTATTTTTTCGCGAATTTCGAACTTTTCGTTGTAATATCCACTCGCTGCACCAAAAAAATCCATTTCAGGATGACGAGTGAGACAGGAGCCCGCGAAGCGTTTGCATAGCGGGCTTTCTTATTTTCACGCTCTTTATAACCAATGCATATAACTCATATAACGACAATAAAGAAGACAACTATGCTGCATTGCGATAAAGTAGTACCTGTCTCCTCCAACTCTTCTTGAATTGGATTCACCCGCAAACCGCAAGGTCTGCGGGTTTTTTTTCGCCCCTACTCCAGGCATCCCGGGAACAAACTGTATAAATCCACAGTCTTTTGTGCATATTTGTCATTCCCCTCTGGAGGCCAACATGGACAAGCAAACCCAAAGTGAAGCGCAAAACAGCAACATGCTGAAGGACCCGAAGGACTGGACGACCGGTGACGAACCAATGACCGGGGCGCAGAAGTCCTACCTCAAGACCCTTTCCGAGGAGGCCGGCGAGGAGATGGACGAGTCGCTCACCAAAGCCCAGGCGTCGGAGCGCATCGACGAACTCCAGCAACGAACCGGACGTGGCACGCAGGACAACCAAAAGCACTGACCCTGTGCACTTCCCCACAATTCCTGTGGTCAATTCTGTGGACAAGTGCGAGGAAGTTTTCCTATGTTCATGATTTTCAAGAGAAACTTTCCATTGATGAAAATCAAGGCAGTGACGCCTGCCCATGGCGCTTGATCGGCGCATCCGGAAACTACTGGGTCGAATACACCGTCTATCACACGAGCAATCATCGTTACGTGACTTTCCCAGGTTTCCCATGGACATCCGTCATCGTAGAAAAAGAAAGCCGCAACAGTCGGCTTTCGAGGACGGCCAGCACGAAAGGAGTCCGCCCTGCGAGCCTGCGGACGCGCGTGAGCTCGATTACCATGCGCTGTTTGACGCCTCGCCCAACCCTTACCTCGTGCTGGACCGGGCGCTCAACATCGTCGGCGCAAACAAGGCCTACCTGGCTTCCACCAAGCGCGCGTTGTCGGACATTGTCGGGCGCTGGGCCTGGGATGCCTTTCCGACCGATCCCGACACGCTGCGCCAGGCAATTGCATCATTCGAGCGTGCCATCCGCACCAAGCAGCCCGACACCCTCGCCCTCCTGCGCTTCGACATTCCGCGCCCGGAACCGGAAGGCGGCGGCTTCGAAGTCCGTTACTGGAGCATTGTCGCCACCCCGGTGCTGAACGCAGTCGGAGAAGTTGACACCCTCCTGCAGCACCCGATCGACGTCACGGAACTCCAGCGTTTGCGCGAAGCACTTCACACACCCGAGGACGGCCTGCCGGTCGAACTGGGCGACGCGCAAAGCGGCATTTTCCTGCGCGCGCAAAGCGTTCACGAAGCCAACCTCCTGCTCAAGGCAGACAGCGAACGCCTGCGCGACCTGTTCAAGCATGCGCCAAGTCCCCTGGTCGCCTTCCGCGGCAAGGATCTCGTGTTCGACATGGCAAATGACGCCTATTTCAAATTTGTCGGCAGGCGGGACATCATCGGCAAGACCTTGCTGGAGGCCGTCCCTGAACTCGCCGGCCAGGGCTATGACGACCTGCTCAGCGAGGTCTTCAATACCGGCAAGCCCTTCATCGGGCGCGGCATGCGGGCGGACTTGCGGCTGACGTCGGGTGCACCGCTTCACGACGTCTATTTCGATGCGCTGTTCCAGCCGGTGGTCGACGACGACGGCAAGGTCACCGGCATCGTCTGCCAGCTCAACGACGTCACCGAGGCCTACCGCGCACAGGCCGCCTTGCGCGAGAGCCAGGACCGGCTGCGGGAGGGCATGAATGCGGCACGCATGCTGGTGTGGGACTGGGACCTTGCGACAGGACGCGTGAAACTTTCGGAGAATGCGCCGGAGATCATCGGTAGCGCGGCCGCCTTTGGCCAATCCGCGTTTGACGCCGTCCACCCCGATGATGCCCATGCCGTACGCGATGCGCCGCTTCACTGCACGCCGGCAAATCCGCGCTACCGCCTGGAATACCGGCTGGTCCGTCCTGACAATGGCAGGATCGTATGGCTGGAAAACCGCGGGCACGTCATGTTCGATCATGCTGACGCTCCCGTGTTCGTCAAAGGCGTCGCGATCGAC
The DNA here is from genome assembly GCF_048799745.1 of Noviherbaspirillum sp. ST9. Classification (NCBI taxonomy): domain Bacteria; kingdom Pseudomonadati; phylum Pseudomonadota; class Betaproteobacteria; order Burkholderiales; family Oxalobacteraceae; genus Noviherbaspirillum; species Noviherbaspirillum sp. ST9. Next base: position 93,977 of record NZ_JBLWFR010000011.1, read on the forward strand.
ATTACGGAACGCAAGCGCTCGGAAAAGCAGATCGCCGATGCCGCCCGCCACGATTCCCTGACCGGCCTGCCCAACCGCGCGCTGCTACACGAATACTGCACGCACATCCTGGCACGCGCGCTGCGATCCGGCACCGGCGGCGCCCTGCTGTTCATCGACCTCGACCGGTTCAAGCCGATCAACGACATGTACGGCCATGATGCGGGCGACAAGGTGCTGCAGGATGTCGCGCAACGCCTCCTTGCCTGCACGCGCAAGGAAGACGTCGTCAGCAGGCTGGGCGGTGACGAGTTTATCGTCGTGCTCCCGTCGATCGTGTCGCCGCACGATCCGGCAACGGTGGCCGGCCATATCGTCGCCGCTGTTTCCCGCCCCATTCCGTTTGGTGAACTGCAGCTGAATGTCTCTCCCTCGATCGGCATCAGCCTCTTTCCGGAACACGGCACTGACCTCGAATCCCTGGTCCGCTGCGCCGACCTCGCAATGTACGCGGCAAAAAAAGCGGGCCGCAGCAACTTCAAGATCTATTCACCCGGTATCAACGAACGCGAAAACGACCTGCTTCGCCTCGAAATGCAGCTGAAGCGCGCCTTCGAGTCGGACGGTTTCTCGCTGCACTACCAGCCGATCATCGAGATTCGCAGCCAGCGCGTCATCGGCGCCGAAGCCTTGCTGCGCATGCGTGCGGACGACGGCAGCCTGCTTGCGCCGGCCGACTTCATCCCCGTCGCGGAAAAAGCCGGCATGATCAACCGTCTTGGTGATTGGGTGGTACGGGAGGCATGCCGGCAGCATCGTGCCTGGGTCGAGGCCGGACTGCAGCCGATCACCATCTCCATCAACGTCTCGCCGATCCAGTTCCGGCAACCCTCTTTCGCTTCGGCCATCGTGCAGGCTGTCGAAGACTCGGGCATGAATCCTTCATTCCTGCAGATAGAAGTCACGGAAAGCACCCTGATGGATAACGTTCCCGAAACCGTTGCCCGGCTTCGCCAACTCCAGGATATCGGCATCCGGATTTCCCTCGACGATTTCGGCACCGGTTATTCAAGCCTCAGCTATCTTGGCAGCCTGCCATTGGACAAGCTGAAGATCGACCGCTCCTTCATCCACAGCATGACCAGCGACCGCCGCAGCCGTTCGATTACCGAAGCGATCATCGCGCTTGGCCGGACGCTCAATCTCAAAGTGGTGGGCGAAGGCATCGAATCCGAAGAGTCGATGAACTTCCTGCGCGATTTCGGCTGCGACCAGGCCCAGGGCTTCCTCTTCAGCCATCCCCTTCCCGCGCCAGAGTTTGCGTCCTGGTACCGGCTCCACTGATCGCATTGCGGTTTTGACAATGCCGTGGCAGCATGCATGGACATTCCAGCTTCGATGTCAGGGAGAACACATGTCGCGCGAAGAAGCATTCCAGGCTGCCGCACGGGAACTAGGCTACGACTTCAATGGTGAGATCCGCATCGGCGGCAATTATTCGCCCCTCGTTCGTCATCGCGGGGAGATCCATGTTAGCGGGCAGATCCCCCGTGTGGGCAACGAGGTCATGGTCACCGGACGGGCAGGCGCGGATGTGCCTCTCGCCCGCGCACAACATGCGTCGGCCATTTGCGTCATGCGCGCCCTCGCCCTGTTGCGGCAGTCGCTCGGATCGCTGGAGCAGGTCGAGCGCATCCTGCGCATCACCGTCTATGTGCAGTGCACCGCGGATTTCACCCAGCAGAGCGAAGTGGCCGATGGCGCGTCCGACCTCCTGTTCCGGATTCTCGGTGCCGCGGGAGTGCATTCGCGCACTTCGGTCGGTGTCTACCAATTGCCGAAGAATGCAACCGTGGAACTTGACATGATCGCCGCCACCTGCGGCGCATAAGATGTCACTACCAGACGTTGCGCTGGTCGTGTAACTTTCCGTCAAACATTAAATTGACTTAGGTCAAGTCATTGCAAAGTGGAATCGACACCACCATAAACATGAGAGGCGAGTTTCTTCTCCGTGCGATTTAATTTCCCGGTGGACATTGAATCGGGAGTCAGAGGAATGCAAGACGTCAGAACTACGTCAACGCATTTTAACCATTCCAAACCGGCCGCCCGCGTCGGTCGTTGTTGTCCCTGTCCACGCCGTCCTGTCAGAGAAAATCCACGGGCGGCTTTCCCTCTCCCGCATCACCTTTTTCCGTCGGCACTTACCGCATAAGCACATTCGTTGTTTCCAAGTGACAACTTTGTCTTTTATGCATTCGTTCCAATTTCGCTCGCCCGAAAATCATCTTATTGTTGCTTCAAATAAATAAGGAGGAGACATGAGCAACGACACGCAAAGCAGTAATGAAAATGAAGTCCTGTCGTTCAGGCTGGGCAAGGAAGAGTACGCGATCGGCATCCTCAACGTACAGGAAATCCGCGGTTACGAGGCTGTCACCACCATCGCGAATGCGCCCGACTTCATCAAGGGCGTCATCAACCTGCGCGGCATCATCGTGCCGATCGTCGACATGCGCGTCCGCTTCAACGTCGGCAGCGTGACCTATGACCAGTTCACGGTCGTCATCATCCTCAACATCGGTACGCGCGTCATCGGCATTGTCGTCGACAGCGTATCGGACGTCGTCCTGCTCTCGCCGGAGCAGATCAAGCCGGCGCCTGAAATGGGCACGGCGCTCGACAGCAATTATCTGAAGGGACTCGCCACGGTCGACGATCGGATGCTCATCCTCCTCGACATCGACAAAGTGGTGAACGACGAAGTGCTCGGCCTGGGCACAAGGCTTCGTCAAGCCGCCTGAAGCCTGCAATTCATTTCACAACAACAGGGAGACACATTGTGAATCTTTCAAAGATGAAGGTCAGTCATCGTCTTGGCCTCGGTTTCGGCATCGTTCTCGTCATGCTGGCATTTGTCGCCGCACTTGGCATGCTCCGCATGCGACAGATTGATGACCGCGTCGATCAGATCGTTAACGTCAATGTCTACAAGATGGGCCTCCTGCAGGACATGTCGGAAGCCGTTCACGTCGTATCGCGCATCACCCGAACCGTCGTGCTGCTCCAGGATGCAGCGGCCATCGAAGCCGAAATCGCGAAGATCGGCGAAACGCGCAAGAAATACGATGACGCCGCGGCGGCGCTGGACAAGGTTCCCGCAAACGAGGCCGGCATGGCGTTGCGGACCCGCATACGCGAAGCCATGCAGACGGCCCGCCCGCTCAATCAGAAGGTGATCGAACTGGCGAAGGAAAACAAGGATGCCGAAGCAACGCAATTCCTGATGTCCACCGCCGCGCCGGCCACCCGGAAATGGCAGGACGCGCTCGACGAAAACATCAATCTCCAGAAGCAGAACAACGCGAAGGACGCAGAGGCGGCTGACGAGGCCTACGACAGCGCGCGATTCTGGATGATCCTGCTGTCCGCCCTCGCTCTCGCGGCCGGAATCGGGGCGGCAGTCATGATTACGCGCGGGCTCGTCAAGCAATTGGGCGGCGAACCGGCCTACGCCACGGAGATCGCCAACCGCATCGCGAGCGGCGACCTGACCGTCAACGTCACGCTGCGCAAGGACGACAACGCGAGCATGCTGTTCGCGATGAAGGCCATGCGCGACAGTCTCTCGAATATCGTCCAGGAAGTGCGCAAGGGAACGGAATCGATTGCATCCGCCTCCAGCCAGATCGCCACCGGCAACCTCGACCTCTCTTCCCGTACCGAAGAACAGGCGAGCTCGCTGGAAGAGACCGCGTCCTCGATGGAAGAACTGACCTCCACGGTGAAGCAGAACGCCGACAATGCCCAGCAGGCAAACCAGCTCGCGCTGTCCGCTTCCGAGGTCGCAAGCAAGGGCGGATCGGTGGTCTCGCAGGTGGTCGACACCATGGGGTCGATCAATGAATCGGCGAAGAAGATCGTCGACATCATCGGCGTCATTGACGGCATCGCCTTCCAGACCAACATCCTCGCCCTGAATGCCGCGGTGGAAGCCGCACGTGCAGGCGAACAGGGACGCGGCTTTGCCGTGGTGGCCGCCGAGGTGCGAAACCTGGCGCAGCGCTCCGCTTCGGCGGCGAAGGAAATCAAGGCCCTGATCGACGACTCCGTCGAGAAGGTGGATACCGGGTCACGTCTGGTCGACCAGGCGGGCACGACGATGACCGAGATCGTCGACAGCGTCAAACGCGTGACGGACATCATGGGCGAGATCATGGCGGCCAGCACCGAGCAGACTACAGGCATCGAGCAGATCAACCAGGCGATTACGCAGATGGACGAAGTCACGCAGCAGAATGCCTCGCTGGTGGAAGAAGCCGCGGCAGCGTCCGAAGCCCTGCGGGAACAGTCCGCATCGCTTGCGGGCGTCGTCAGCGTGTTCAAGATCGAAGGTGGCGTTCCGCCCGTTCAATCCGCTGTCCGGGAGACGCGGTCTCCGGCAAGACCCGTGGGCCGCAAGACCACCTCGAGCACGGTTGTCGCTGCGCAGCGCCGTTCGGAGCCGCGCCAGCTTGTCGCGCTGAAGACCGGAACGAATGACGAGTGGGATGAGTTCTGACGTCATTCAGGGGCACAGAGACCAACAATGACTTTGGGAAGATAGGACAACGCCACCGGCAGATCGGTGGCGTTGTCGCTTCTGAAGTGCGACGGCGCACACCGTGCCGAAACCGGCACGATTGCCATTCGGTTCAGGCGGACAACTTCTGCATCTCGGCGTAGAGGTCCGCCTTCCCTTCAAAGCCGATGCCCGGCAGGTCCGGCATCGTGATATATCCGTTATCCACTTTGACGCCGTCTGGAAAACCGCCATACGGTTGGAACAGGTCCGGATAGGATTCGTTGCCGCCCAATCCGAGACCGGCCGCAATATTGAGCGACATTTGGTGGCCGCCGTGCGGAATGCAGCGGCTCGGCGACCAGCCGTGCTGATGCAGCATCTTCAGCGTGCGCAGGTATTCGACCAGGCCGTAGCTCAGCGCGCAGTCGAATTGCAGCCAGTCGCGGTCCGGGCGCATGCCGCCGTAGCGGATCAGGTTGCGCGCATCCTGCATCGAGAACAGATCCTCGCCCGTCGCCATCGGTTTATCATAATAATTGCGCAAGGTTGCCTGCAACTCGAAGTCCAGCGGGTCGCCGGGTTCCTCATACCAAAACAGGTCGTACTGCGACAGCGCCTTCGCGTAGCGGATGGCCGTGTCGAGATCGAAGCGTCCATTGGCGTCGACGGCGAGTTTCTGGCCATCCTGCAACACGCTGAGAATGGCGTCGATGCGGCGCAGGTCCTCGTCGAGCGAAGCGCCGCCGATCTTCTTTTTCACCACCGTATAGCCGCGGTCGATGTAGCTGCGCATCTCGTCCTTCAGCTTTCCATGGTCCTGGCCCGGATAGTAGTAGCCCCCTGCGGCGTAGACGAATATCTTGCGGTTGGGCTTGCCGTTCCCGTAACGGTCGGCAAGGAGCTGGAACAGCGGCTTGCCTTCGATCTTCGCGACGGCATCCCAGATGGCCATGTCGATGGTGCCGATGGCCACGGAACGCTCGCCGTGGCCGCCCGGCTTTTCGTTCGTGAACATGGTGTTCCAGACCTTTTCCGGATCAAGGTTCCTGCCGGTCCCGTCGACGAGGCTCTCCGGATTGGCTTCCAGCAAGCGGGGAATGAATCGCTCCCGCATCAAGGTCCCCTGCCCGTACCGTCCATTCGAGTTGAACCCGTAGCCGACAACGGGCTTGCCATCGCGGATGACATCGGTGACAACGGCGACGAGGCTCAGCGTCATCTTGCTGAAGTCAATGTACGCGTTGCGGATGTTCGAACTGATGGGGACGGTTTTCTCTCGGATTTCGACGATTCTCATGGGTATCTCCTGAACGGCGTTGCGGATGCACTGGCGGGGAGACGCTAGGTTAATCGCGGAAAAGACGATTAAAATCAACTCCAATTCAATTTACTTATGAATTTGAGTGAAAACACATATCTCGGCGGACTTGGAATTCTTTGTCCTCATCGCTCGACATCGCAGCCTGTCCGCCGCCGCGCGGGCGCTTGACCTGACCCCGGCTGCGGCGACCAAACGGCTGGCGCAACTCGAAACCCGGCTTGGCGTACGGCTTGTGAACCGTACGACCCGCAGCCTCAGCTTGACGAGCGAAGGGGAAACGTTTCTCGCGCACGCCACACGCATCCTCGACGAGATCGGGGAAATGGAAGAAGCCGTGACGTCGGCACGCAACACACCCCGCGGGCTGGTGCGGGTTAACGCGACGCTGGGCTTTGGGCGCACGACGATCGCGCCGCTTGTTTCCGCGTTTGCGAAGAAGTATCCGGAAGTGGAGGTGCAGGTTGAAGTGACGGACAGGCCGGTAGACCTGGTGGAGAGCGGGTTCGACCTGGCGATCCGCTTCGGCACGTTGCCGGACAAGCGTCTGAATGCGAGGCGATTGATGTCGAACCGGCGCTTCCTCTGTGCGTCGCCCGCCTATCTCAAGCGGCATGGCACGCCCGCAAATCTCGCCGACCTTGCCGATCATCGCTGCATCATCCATCGCCAGAACGACGATGCCTATGGGATCTGGCGCTTCATGCAGCGTGAGCACAGCGAAGCGATCAAGGTGCATGGCGCGTTATCGAGCAACGATGGCGACATCGTCCTCGGCTGGGCGCTCGATGGACACGGCATCCTGATCCGCTCCGAGTGGGACCTCGCGAAATATGTCGAAAGCGGGAGGCTGCAGGTCGTGCTTCCGGAGCTCACGCTCCCGTCGGCCGACCTGTTCGTCTATTACCCCGGCCGGCGCAATCAATCCGTCAGGACGCGCACCTTTATCGACTTCCTCGTACAGCATTTCCGCAAGCCGTTCAAACCCATCCACCCGACGGTCGACGAATAATCAACGGCTTGCGTCGTCCGCCATGCTTAGCCGCCGATCGCGGTACGGGACGGCTTGGCGGCCTGCATCACTTCGTTGCGGACGTCGGCGCGGCTGCGGGACGATGCGACGTTCACGTGTTCGACGAATTCCGGCGAGCGTGCGAGCAGGCCCTGGTCGTAGGCAGCGCGGGTCTCGGCAATGACCTGGGCGCGCGGGGTGGAGGATGCGATGTTGTTGAACTCCACGAATTCCGGGGTTGCCGCTGCCTGCACGATTTCGGCCTTCACTTCGGCACGGGTGCGGCTCGACACGAAGTCTGTGAATTCGACGAATTCGCTATTGCCCTGCGCGAAGGCGGATCCGGTAGCGGCGAAAATGGCGGCGGCGGCGATGATGTTCTTTGCGTTCATGATGTGCTCCATACGATAAAGAGGTGGATGAGTGCGGGACTTTTTGCCCGCCTCGGTGAGCCGCAACTCGCTGTTTATCTTGTGCGCTCATCGATGAAGCACAGTCTATCCACATCAATTCATGCAAAAAAGACGAAAGCCAGCAAGACACCATTTCTGATTCAGAAATAATCTCTATGTAACTCAAGAGAATTGGCGGGACGCGCAGGAAATGGACGCTAGCTGGATGCCGCGGAAATGTCCGCGACCTCGGCAATCAGCCGCTTGTAATCAATCGGCTTTTCGACATACCGGTCGCAGACCTCCAGCACGCGCTCCTTGTCGCCCTTCATCGCGGACGCGGTGACGGCGATGACAGGGATATGCGCGGTTTCAGGCGCCGCCTTGAGAATGCGCGTTGCCTCGACGCCGTCCATGTCAGGCAACTGCATGTCCATCAGGACAACGTCTGGCCTTTCCTTCAGTGCACATGCGATGCCTTCCTGGGCCGTGGTCGCCTGGAGCGCACGGTGTCCCGCACTGGCAAGGACGAGCACAGCGAGTTTCATGTTGGCGGGATTGTCTTCGACGATCAGGATGCGTGCCATGTGATACGAATTGCAATGTGAGGAAATGTGCAGCCCTTCTTCTGCACGCGGGAGGAAAGATGCTCGCCCATGGAGGCCGGTTGTGTCAATTATCAGAACTGTGTACTGTCGTGCCGGGCGTACATGCGTATCGGATATCATCGACGAAACGTTTTCTTGCACGTGCATCCTGAACACTCTGACAACTTACCCATGACCGACACAACCGCTGACTTCCTCATTATCGGTGGCGGCATCGCCGGCGCCGCCATCGGTTACTGGCTCGCGCCTCACGCCCGTGTCATCCTGCTCGAGCAGGAGAGCCAGCCGGGCTACCATAGCACCGGACGCTCCGCCGCCCTCTTCTTTGAAAGTTACGGACCGCCACAGGTACGCGCCCTGACCTGCGCCAGCCGCGCCTTTTTCGAGAAGCCGCCCGCAGGCTTCACCGATCATCCCATCCTCACACCGCGCGGCGCGCTGATGGTGGCCGGCGAAGGCCAGGAGGCGATGCTCGCCGAACACGATGCGATCGTGAGGTCGGTATCCAGTCACGCGCAGCGGCTCGACGCGGCGCAGGCATGTGAATTGGTGCCCGCGCTGCGGCCTGAGCGCGTTCTCGGCGCGGTGTATGAACCTGATGCATCGGACATCGATGTCCACGCCCTGCACCAGGGTTATTTGCGTGGCATGCGTGCGGCGGGCGGCAAGGTCATGTGCGACGCGCCGGTGTCCGCCATGACGCACGCGAACGGCAAGTGGCGCGTGACCGCGGGCACGCAGGCCGTCGAAGCGCCGGTTGTGGTCAATGCCGCAGGCGCATGGTGTGATGTGATCGGCGCCATGGCCGGAGCAGCGCCGATCGGCCTCGTGCCGAAACGCCGTTCCGCATTTACCTTTGCGCCGCCGGATGGACTCGACACGTCGCGCTGGCCGATGTTCATCGGCGTCGATGAAACCTACTACGTCAAGCCTGATGCCGGGCTGCTTCTCGGATCGCCGGCCAATGCGGACCCCGTTGAACCGCACGATGTCCAGGCGGAAGAACTCGACATTGCCCTGGCCATCGACCGCATCGAGACGATGACGACGCTCGCCATCCGGCGGCCCCGACATGTTTGGGCCGGCCTGCGTTCCTTTGTCGCTGACGGAAGCCTGGTCGGTGGCTTCGACAGCACGCTGCCCGGTTTCTTTTGGGCGGCCGGCCAGGGCGGATACGGAATCCAGTCATCCGCCGCCGCAGGCGAGCTGTACGCTGCGATGCTGCGCGGACTTTCCGTGCCATCCCATATTGCCGTTTTCGGTGCTGATGTGCAGCAACTCAGTCCCGGCCGCATTCGCTGAGCCGACCCAAAATTTCCCTCTTGCATCAGCGCACCCAACGTTTGATGCAGGAAGGAAATCTTCACCTTAAATCCCTCGTTTCAAGTTCGATATTTCCTGCTTCTGCTGGGAACATTGGCCATTTTCATCTTTCTAAGGGTCTCGGCGTGGAGACGATGGGAGTGCTTTGCTCCGCGCAAGCTTTCCCTCTGGATACCCGCGCCCGGCATGCAAACGCAATGCCTTTCCGCCTCGGCCTCGCGCAAGCTGCGAGGCCATGACTATATGACGCCCGCCTGAGGGCCACGAGAGACGATTCAATTGCTTAAACCAAAAATTCTTCTCGTCAACGATCACCCGCCAAGTCTGCTCGCCCTGAAAACCTTGCTGGTCAATGCCCCACAAGGGGACGAGTATGAGGTCATTACCGCGACATCCGGCGCCGAAGCGCTGCGCGCGGTGCTCGATCACAATTTTGCCGTGATCCTTCTGGATGTCAGCATGCCCGGCATGGACGGGTTCGAAACCGCACAAACCATCCATTCGCATCCGCGCTCCGCAGCGGTGCCGATCATCTTCATCACCGCCTATTACGCCGACGAAATGAATCGCCTGCGCGGATACCAGCACGGCGCGGCGGACTACCTGATCAGTCCGGTCATTCCGCAGATCCTCCACAGCAAGGTCGCCGTATTCATCGAACTGGCCAAGAAGAACCTCCAGCTCGAGTACCAGAAGGAGGAGCTTGCGCTGATGAACCGCGACCTGCAAGTACAGCAGATGCGCGACCTCAAGCGCATCAATGCCGCGCTGGAAAGCGAGATCCTCGAACGCCGGCAGGCCGAAGCGCGCGCGCACGACCTTGCCACGCGTGATCCCCTGACCGGGTTGATGAACCGTCGCTCCCTGACTGAGCGCCTGGAACATGCGATTGCGATGGCGAACCGTTACGGTCAGCGGCTCGCGCTGCTCTTTCTTGACCTCGACCGGTTCAAGAGCATCAACGACAGCCTCGGCCACGACGCCGGAGACGATCTCCTGCTGCAAGTCGCGGACCGCATCTGCCACTCGGTGCGCGAATCGGACATCGTTGCCCGGCTGGGCGGCGACGAGTTCGTGGTGCTGATGGAGGCGCTTCCCAATTACACGGCGGCGGCCGAGGTCGCGCGCAAGATCATTGCGACCATCGACCAGCCATTCCTGCTGGGCTCGCAATCCATCAAGACGTCGGCAAGTGTGGGGATCAGCCTGTTCCCCCAGGACGGCACGAACATGCAGACGCTGATGCGCAGCGCCGACCTCGCGATGTATCACGCCAAGCAGGAACAGCGCGGTACGGTCCAGTTTTTTCATGAGGACCTGAATGCGCGCATGCTCGAACGCTCCCGGCTGGAGCAGGAACTCCAGCACGCCCTGGAAAATGACGAGTTCGAGCTCTACTACCAACCAAAAATCGAGGCGCGCACCGGGCGCGTCGCGGGTGTTGAAGCCTTGCTGCGCTGGCATCATCCGCGGCATGGGCTGCTGAGTGGCGGGCAATTCATCCCCGCCGCATCGGATACAGGCATGCTGGTCTCGATTGGCGAATGGGTGATTGCCGCCGCCTGCGCGCAAGCGAGGCAATGGCGCGATGAGGGGATTCCGATGCCGACGATACCGATCGCGGTCAATGTCGCCATCCCGCAGATCTACGCCGACCTGCCGGAGATCATCGAGCGCGAGCTGCGCAGGCAGCAAGTGCCGCCATCGAGCATCCAGCTGGAGATTACCGAGTCTCTGGTCATCACCGACACCGAGAAGGCAACGGCCGTTCTGCGCGAGATCAGCGAAAGCGGCATCACGATCGCCATCGACGATTTCGGCACCGGCTATTCCTCTCTCTCCATCTTGAAGACCCTGCCGATCGACATCCTGAAGATCGACCAGTCCTTCGTTCGCGACCTCGGCAAGAATGCCAGCGACACGGCCATCGTGGCGGCCATCGTCAACATGGCACGCGCCCTTGCCCTGCGCGTCGTCGCCGAAGGCGTCGAGACCAGGGAGCAGCTTGCGGTCCTGCATGACCTCGGCTGCGACGAACACCAGGGCTATTTCTACAGCAAACCTCTTCCGGCCGGCGACCTCGTGCAGACGCTGATGCAGCGCAGCCTCGCCTGACCGCGCCCGGCCTCGTCAGGCCGGGCTTCACCATTATTAGAAGGTAAATCCATGGACACGTGCGCCACCCCCGTCGACGAGCTGGACATCAAGGTCCTGCTTTCCACCCTCAAGGCATTGAAAAAAGGCGATTTCAGCGCCCGCATGCCGAGCGACTGGACCGGACTTGCCGGCAAGGTCGCGGATACGCTGAATGACATCATGGAGGCCAACGAGCAGATGGCCGAAAGCATCACCACGGTCAGCCGCGTCGTCGGACGCGAGGGCCGCCTCAACCAGCGCGCCACTGTGCCGAGCGTTTCGGGCGGCTGGGATGTCATGGTCCGCTCGGTCAATACCCTGATCGACGACCTGGTCCGCCCGACGACGGAGATGGCGCGCGTGATCGGCGCGGTAGCGAAAGGCGACCTGTCGCAGACCATGGCGCTGGACGTGGATGGCCGGCCGTTGAAGGGTCACTTTTTGCGGGCGGCATCGACGGCGAACACGATGGTGGACCAGCTCTCCTCGTTCGCCTCGGAAGTCACGCGCGTGGCGCGCGAAGTGGGTACCGAAGGCAAGCTCGGCGGCCAGGCCAATGTGCCGGGCGT
>NZ_JBLWFR010000181.1:0-553 GCF_048799745.1 Noviherbaspirillum sp. ST9
ACGGCGTAGATCACGGCGTTGGCTATATCTTCCGGCGATATTGCTATCTGTTCCATTTTCTCCTTAAAGATAGTCCTCATTTCCTGATTCTTCATGCCCTCTATAAATTCGGTACGTACAAAGCCGGGTGATATCCCCGTAACTCTGTAGCCGCCATTCGACTCCTGCCGCAACGCTTCGCTGATGGTACGTATTGCATTCTTTGTACCTGCATACACCCCCTGCAAGGGCACAATTTTAATTCCGGAAGTAGACAAAATGTTGACGATGTGACCGAAGCCCTGCTTTTTGAAATACGGCATAGCTGTGGCGATGCCATACAAGTAACCTTTTAAATTCACATCGATCATCTCTTCCCAGTCTTCCACCTGTAAGTCATCAATACGCGAGAGGTGACTTATTCCTGCATTATTGATCAACACATCCAACTTTCCGAATGTTTGAGCCGCCAGCCCGGCCAGCTGAATCAAATCATCCCGCCTTTTAATATCCGTTACCAGCCAAACAGCCTCTCCGCCTTCTTCCTTGATTTGGGCCGTCAGCGCTTCAAGCC
>NZ_JBLWFR010000182.1:0-550 GCF_048799745.1 Noviherbaspirillum sp. ST9
GTGACGACCGGCGCGCCCATCCACAAGGCTTCGTAGGTGGTGGTGCCGGAGTTGTGCGGGAAGCAGTCCAGCACGATGTCGACCTCGCGGTACACGTTCCATACCGGCGAGGTGTAGCGCAGCTCAAGCCGGTTGGCGTCGACGCCATGGACGGCGAACTGGGTCTCGATGTGTGCGCACAGTCCGGGATCGTTGAAGTTGCGGCTGTCGAGGCGCAGGCGTGCCGTGGGCAGGCGTTGAAGAATGCGGGCCCAGGCTTCGATCATGCGTGCATTGATGCGCTCGGTGCGGCTCAGGCAGGCGAAGGTGACATGGCCGTTGCGCAGGGCAGGCGAGTCGCCAGGCTCGGGTGATTCGGCCGGCGGCTGGTAGACCCAGGGAGCGCGGCCGAGGCGATGGATCTTCTCGCTGAACAGGTGTTCGCAGCCGGGCGGCGTGAAGACGGCATCGCCGATCAGGTAATCCATCGTGTCCAGGCCGGTGGTGTAGCCGAAGCCGAGCCAGGAAGCCTGGACAGGAGCGGGCTTGCGGGCGAACACCAGCAGGCGGT
>NZ_JBLWFR010000183.1:0-549 GCF_048799745.1 Noviherbaspirillum sp. ST9
TCAGGAGTATGAAATAAAGCCATGGTCTGTGATGTACATCCACCCGAGTCAGGTACACCGCATGCGGGGAGCCATAGAGAATATTACTGCCAGCGGATGGGCTATCGACAATGAAAATTTGAACCCCGAGTATCTTAAATTATTAGAGGATATTACCCCCGCACGACCTGTATCTTTAGCAGGAGAAACGTTTTCAATTATTTCTGATACAGTATCGTTATGCATCAGGTTTTTTGAAAGAAAGCAAGAGCGATTATATCGTTCCCTGCTGAAAGACAGCTGTAATGCGTTAGTGGCATTGGTTATTTCACAGTATCTTGGAGAGTATAAGTCAGCCGATAAACTTTCTCGTTTTGAGATGGTCACCAGAGCTTTCAGGGCGATGTTAGAACGCAATTTTATCACTCTCAAAAAGCCGGCAGAGTACGCTCAATCCCTCCATATATCCGCTTCTTACCTGAACGAGTGCGTCAAGGACACCACTGGCTATTCCGTCTCGTACCACATACAACAGCGTGTGATGTTAGAAGCAAAGCGCTTGCTTTATCA
>NZ_JBLWFR010000184.1:0-548 GCF_048799745.1 Noviherbaspirillum sp. ST9
TGCGCTCATCACTTCGACAAAACGATTGAGTCAGGATGTAGTGAGTGACTTTAAGCTATTAAATATACCAACGGGATCGTGGAAGTTGAATGTCCTTTATAGTATTCTTGTAAAACAATATGCAATGGCCGAAGATGAATACTTTTACTGGCAAAAAATAAAAAAGAATTCTGAAGACCTTGGCAGCATCTTTGACCCTCAGCCATCCGATATACCGGGGAATATACATTGTTTAACAACCCCCGAAGAGGACGTAATAGGTTATGTTGGGGCTTGTACAGCTGAAGAAAAGAGAATATTTATTTCTAAGGACGACGTGCTGCCCTGGATATATTTTGAACAGTGTGAGCTATCCAGTATAAAAGACGATCCCGATAGTCTGAGAGCTGCCTTTTCTGGCGGATCTTTTCAACCAGTGAGTAAATTTAACGGTTCTGATGGAAAAGATAGATATTGGGGAACTCCGGCTACCTGCGTAGACTGCACTCTCAGAGGATCTAATGTAAAGCCTTCTTTCTGGCCATAACTAAATAATCATGTACCAACGT
>NZ_JBLWFR010000185.1:0-548 GCF_048799745.1 Noviherbaspirillum sp. ST9
ATTATTCCAAGTAAATATATCAGCCTTTTTTTCGGGGAGAATGTATTTAGGATGAAGGATTACATCAGGAAGTTTTTGGTGCGGAATGTTTGAATTCGGATCAGTCTCAGTGAACGTGTGTGTACCGTCAGCTCTAAAGCCGATGTTAGAAATCATATTTACATTAGGAATGATACCAAGTCCATTATTAAAAAAGTTAGTGATACCCAACTGATATTCCCAGTTGCCTAGTTCGTTTCTTTTTAATTTTTGAAAGATATCTTTCCAACTTTCTACCAACAAAGGTTCGTTGAAAATCTTACTGAATTGTTCCTCTACCTCTTCTTGCTGATATTTGGAGAGCTCGACATCATAGTCTATCCAGACCCTTTTCCAACATGCCCATCCCCATACATGAACATTATTTGAAAAATAGTAGGAAGCGGGGCCCCATTTTTTTCCGTACTGAAGGTTACAACCTGTAATATGCCTTATCCGGATGTCATTCCTATATTTATCCAGCAATCTATCGCAAAAGCGAGAGAAGTCGTTAGAAGGTAGGCAGTCAT
>NZ_JBLWFR010000032.1:0-1091 GCF_048799745.1 Noviherbaspirillum sp. ST9
CTTTTCAAAAAAGGAATGTAGAATGCAGCCATCTATCAAAGGAGGAACCAGAAATTTGTTTTATAGAGTCGACTCCAGCCAACCCTTTATAAGCATTATCGTCGTTACACTAAATGCAGCAGCCCATATTGAAAGCTGTCTTCTTTCAATAATGCAACAACCCTATCAGAATATTGAGATACTTGTATTTGACGGAGGGAGCAATGATGCTACCTTAAATATTCTGGAAAAGTATGATAAGTATATAACGTTTTGGCAAAGCCAGCCTGACCGGGGCGTATATGATGCTATGAACAAGGCGGTAAAGCTAGCAAAAGGCGATTGGGTATATTTCCTCGGAGCGGACGACAAGCTTTTAAGCGGGTTTGCCAGGTTGGCGTCCAAACTCACAGACAGCAATACTGTTTACTACGGCGATATGAGTTATGACGGCGAAGAAACGAGCCGCAAAAAGTACTCGGCGTACCGGCTTGCAAAAGAGACGATTTGCCACCAGGCAATTATCTATCCACGCTCCGTTTTTGATGAGTACCAGTATGATCTGAATTATCCGCTAGCCGCCGACTGGAATCTTAATCTGCGCCTGTGGGGGGATGAAAGATATACGTTCCGATTTTACCCTTACCTGATAGCCGATTTCTCAATGTCTGGTATTTCAACTCAGGGCAAAGATCATAATTTCCTTAAAGATCAGCCCAGGATCATTAAGGAGACACTCGGCTGGCCGGTTTATCTCCGGTATAGATTAAAGCAGCTTAAGAGAAAACTAAAGAACGCAAGCCATTAACATACCAGAATCATTTGTGTATCTGTATACCAAGCAATCCGCGCATTTTTAATACTTTTGCATCTTGATTTTTTAGATGAAAACATACTTTAGATTACTATCATTTGCTAAACCTATAGGAAAGTTTGCGATTCCCTACATAATAACAACGTTGCTCTCTGTACTGTTCAATACATTAAACCTTGCACTCGTAGTACCGCTGTTAACATTCCTTTTCAATACCAAAGGAGCAGAGGTGGTTCCCAAACCCGACAGTATCTGGAATATGATGGCAAACTTCAAATACTATTCGCAGGAGATTAAT
>NZ_JBLWFR010000186.1:0-548 GCF_048799745.1 Noviherbaspirillum sp. ST9
CTGCAAAGTCAATAGGTTCAGCGTCGCGCGCCGCCGTTCTGGCTTGGCGCGATCCTTGCTTGGAGAGGGACGAGCAAAACGCTCCCGCGTTCGAGAATTGAGCGCGGAAACCTCGAAGAAGGACGCAGCCAAATGGCTCTCAATTCGATCAACACCAACTCGAACGCCCTCATCGCGCTCGAGAACCTCAACGCCACCAACCAGGCGCTGCAGGACACCCAGAACCGCATCTCCACCGGCCAGAAGGTGTCGAGCGCCAAGGACAACGGCGCCATCTACGCCATCGCCCAAAACCTCCGCGCTCAGAATACGGCCTTCGATTCCGTGAAGGACTCCCTGAACCGCGGCGTCTCCACGGTGGACGTGGCCCTTTCGGCCGGCAACTCGATCTCCAGCGCCCTCACCCAGATGAAGCAGCTGGCCCTGTCGGCTTCGGATACGAGCCTGGACGCCAACAGCCGCGCCGCTTTCCAGTCCAAGTACCAGGAGACCGCCCAGCAGATTCAGACCTATCTGAAGAACGCCTCGTTCAACGGCGTGAACCTGCT
>NZ_JBLWFR010000187.1:0-548 GCF_048799745.1 Noviherbaspirillum sp. ST9
ATCCTGTTTTTCACCCAAATGTCGATTGGTTTGATCTTGTTTTAAAACCTTATGCTTTTCAGCAACAGCATAACTTCAACATCGGAGGGGGAAATAAAGATACCCGTTATTTTATTTCGCTCGGTTATTTCGATCAGAATGGTTCATATAATGTGCAAGATGTTCAAAAGGACTATTCTGCAAATCCGAGATATCAACGATATAACGTAAGGTCCAATTTTGATATTGACTTTAATAAAGATTTTTCTGCGTCCATTAAGTTGGGTGGTCAGTTCGCTAATTCTAACTATCCGGGACAAGGGGCCGGCGAGGTTTTCTTTAGGATACTAAGTGCTAACCCCCTTATGAATCCCGCCGTAATCGACGGTAAAATGATTAGCTCAGTAGAGGGCACTCCAAGTACCACAGGAAATCCTTTAGCATTTATTGCAAACAGCGGTTATCAAAACAATTTCAACAGTACCTTAAATACCAATATAAGTTTGCAGCATAAGCTGAATTTCATTACACAAGGACTTAAAGTAAGGGCAATGCTTTCTTACGATAAC
>NZ_JBLWFR010000188.1:0-547 GCF_048799745.1 Noviherbaspirillum sp. ST9
CCTGATCGATCGCCACTGCGCCCATCGCGGCGCCGACCTTGCCTTCGGGCGTCTCGAGCATGGCGGACTGCGCTGCGCCTTCCACGGCTGGCTGTTCGACGCATCTGGCCAGTGCATCGAGACGCCTGCCGAGCCGAAGGATTCAAAGCTCTGCCAGAACATCCGCCAGCGCTCGTATCCCGTGGTGGAGAAGAGCGGCATCCTCTGGGCTTATCTGGGCGAAGGTGAGCCGCCGGCTTTCCCGGAGATCGACTGCTTCGTCGCGCCCGCCACGCACACCTTTGCCTTCAAGGGTCACATGGCCTGCAACTGGCTGCAGGCGCTGGAAGTCGGCATCGATCCCGCGCACGCTTCCTATCTGCACCGCTTCTTCGAGGACGAGGACACTTCCACCGCCTACGGCAAACAGTTCCGCGGCGCGTCCGCCGGCAGCGACCTGCCAATGACGAAGATCCTGCGCGAGTACGATCGCCCGATCATCAATGTCGAGCATACCGAATACGGCCTGCGGCTGATCGCGCTGCGCGAGATCGACGAGGAGCGGACG
>NZ_JBLWFR010000189.1:0-546 GCF_048799745.1 Noviherbaspirillum sp. ST9
GAAGGCTTATCTGTCGAGTTAGCTATATAAGCTACCGCTCCCTGAACCTTATTTTCAGAGAACGACATAGTTATTCCCTGTTCATAGAAGGTTTTCGCGTCGCCTCCCATCTGCCAGCCCCGTAAAGCACCTTCAGCACGCAAAAAATAAGACTCAGCCACAGTCATCCATACTATTTCTGTGCTGCTGTTATCTACATTCAGGTTTGATATCTTATTTCCTGTATAATTCGCCCAGGATGCAGGGGTTATACCCAGCCGGACTCCGTGATATAATCCATCCAGAGCAGCAGGTTTAAAGTATGCGCTAATCCGGGGATCCTTATAGCCATTCAGGTAAGCATCCATCGAGGCAGTCATTCTGGCCTCGCCCTCATTAAAATTATATGCGATCTCAAAAAGTGGATGCATATAAACCAGATCACCAGAGTGCTTAAGTGAAGCTCGGTCTCCCAGGTCTGAAATTACACCGAAAACGTTTGTAACTGAGTTTTCGGCCTCCTGCCTTGCCAGGGTGGGGTTTGCATAAACCACACGCATTGCAAGT
>NZ_JBLWFR010000190.1:0-545 GCF_048799745.1 Noviherbaspirillum sp. ST9
AGATGTAGTCTCTGATGAGAGGAAACTTGAAAAGATCATTACTCAAAAATGGATTGCGATGTATCCTGCCGGGTCTGAAGGATGGGCAGAATTCCGCCGGACGGGATATCCCAGGCTGTTGCCGGTAGTAGTGAACAATAGCAACGGTACTATCAATACGGCTCTTCAGGTAAGGAGGATTCCTTATCCACAGGCAGAGTACAACAATAATGCATCCGGAGTAAAGTCGGGGATTGCAAAGTTGGGCGGACCGGATAATGGTGGTACAAAGTTATGGTGGGATAAGAAATAAATGATGGTTTAATCTTAAAAATGATTGTCGATGAAAATAAAATTAATGGGTTTACTTTCGTTTATCATATCGGTGTTTGCTCTTGCTGGTTGTGATGCGGATGTAGAGTCCCTCGAAATACAAAAGCCCTTTACATACGATGAGCAGTATTATGCAAATCTCAGGGCTTACAAGAAAACTAATCATACAGTATCGTTCGGATGGTATGCGGCTTATGCCCCCATTGAAGGAGTTGGCGGTTATAAGGATCCGG
>NZ_JBLWFR010000191.1:0-545 GCF_048799745.1 Noviherbaspirillum sp. ST9
TTTACTTTAACAGTCAGAAAGCAGACATCGTTTCGCAGGATTCGAAAATCATTGCATTTATTGTTCCCCTGCTAAACACAGACAGTTGCTATGCTTTCCTGAAGGATAATAAAGGTAAGGTCATTAAACAAGAGCCCTTTAAACTAGGGCCTGTTAAAATCGTTTCTACAGTTGATAAAGTAAAAAGTGGCGAAACGTTAACGATTTACGGCAAGAACTTCCAACGGCTTAGTAATATCCAGGTCACGGTAAATGACAAAGCAGTATCTGAGGTAGCGGTCAGCTCGACCGGTCTCAGTTTCACAATGCCGGAAACAATATATCCGGGAAGAAAGCCTGCCATTAATGTAGTGTCCGGTACTTCCAACAAGCTTTCTACCACTACCACCGTTGCTGATAAATGGGTGCGTGTGGCCTATAGCCCTTTTGTTTTCAGATCTTTATTTTCTGCCTTTGTTTACAAAGATGAGGGGTACGTATTAAGTTATGATAAAGAAGGTCCGGATAAAAAAGCATTATTCTATAAACTTAATCCACAGACCTAT
>NZ_JBLWFR010000192.1:0-543 GCF_048799745.1 Noviherbaspirillum sp. ST9
TAGTTGCCCTGAATTCGGGAGAGCCTCAACATCAGCACGTCATGTCCTGGCACTGTTGCGGCAAGCGCTTTTTTTGTAGTACCATTCGATTGATGTGACCACAAATTTCTGATCTCATAAGTCGCACTGCCTGCATCAAGGATAGCACGAGACAAATCATCCTTCACTATTTCTTCCTTCCAGTTTAGCTTTATAGCTTTGGCCTGTCTGCTTCTGTTCAGAAAACAAACTGCCCATTCGCCGCTCCTTAAGGGTTTATACCAGGTTTCAACACTATCTTTTGAGGAGTACTTAAAACCTTGCACTCCAAGCGAATCCTGATTCACTGCAATAACCTCCTTATTCGTAAGCACCTCTATAGTCTCCTTAGTCATGCTTCGTAAATCGTTTCCCGCTATCAGGGGAGCTGCAATCATGGCCCACATCGAGAAGTGAGCCCGGTCTTCGCCCGGAGTCAGTTTTCCATTTCCAATTTCAAGCATATCGGGATCATTCCAGTGACCTGGTCCCGCATACTTCCTTAAGCCATCCTGTTTATCAAGA
>NZ_JBLWFR010000193.1:0-542 GCF_048799745.1 Noviherbaspirillum sp. ST9
AGGCCTTAAAGGAGATTTTACCTTTTATAAAAACCCAATTAACAGGATTAAATTTGGAGCCTCAACCACCTGGCACAGGTTTGTTCCGGGCGAGACAACGAATGCTTTTCCTGATGATTTTAATATTCCGAGAGATCAGTCACTGGAGTCAGCAGTGTATATAACACAACAGATCACAATAAGAAAGGCTTTGGAGCTTAATTACGGTATCAGAGCAGGGTTTTTTAGGAACGCCGGTGATCTGAATAATGTGTTTGACGATCAGGGAAACCGGGTTAAAAAGCGAGAAATTAGCCGCTATTACGGCCTTGAGCCACGACTGAATGCATCATTGCTCATTCCTTCGGGGCGTGTTCATGCAACATATAATCATAATTATCAATATGTACAGCTTCTTCAGAACTCGGAACTTGCTTTTTCATCCCTTGAAACATGGCTGCCGTCATCCCCCTCTATAAAACCGCAACGGTCTGATCACTGGGCGGTGGGGTATGAGTATTTGCCTCCAAGATACTCCGCTTCCATCAACATCTATTACAAGA
>NZ_JBLWFR010000194.1:0-542 GCF_048799745.1 Noviherbaspirillum sp. ST9
GATCTTTTCCATTACTGTATTAGGGAGATTATCTTCTAGAGAAGGCGTAAGAAACACGTCTGCAGCACTGTAAAAAATGGCAAGACGTTCATCATCTGACACGGTACCCAAAAATGTGGTTGTAACCGGAAAATCAGGAACGTTCTTTTCATCTCTATTTCCAAACACCACCAATTCCATCTGATTGTAATCAATATTGTTACTGTCAACGAGGATTTTCAAAGCTTCCAAAAGATATGGAGTTCCTTTATGAAGGTCTTTTCTCGATGGCATAAAACCGCTTAGCATAATATATTTATCTGCAGCAAGCCCAGCCCTTTGTTTCGCCAATGTCTTATCATAGGGTTTAAAAACAGTGGTGTTAAGAGTATTGGGCACAACGTGCCTTACTGCCCGACCTAACAACTTGCTCCTGGCAATTGATTTGGCCATCCAATGGCTTGGTGCAATTATTTCGAACGGGATTTCTCTATATGCTCTTTCTTTCGCTTTCCAGATTCTATGGGACAAGTCGCCGGGATTAGATCTTTTCAAAAGCGGGC
>NZ_JBLWFR010000195.1:0-541 GCF_048799745.1 Noviherbaspirillum sp. ST9
GCGTATAAGGGACGGGTTGGACGATAATGTAACTATCTCTCCCGCTTTGTTGTAACTCGATTTGAGTTCTGGTAAAAAGTAAACTATCACTGTTACTAACCAACGGAAGGAAAAACAGGAATATACAATCCGTGGTGAGATAGTAAAAAGTGCTGCTTGCGCCATTGAAGAGTTTGCCTTACCGGAGCTTTCTCTTACAGGAGTGATCAATCAGGCAAACAAAACAATTTCTCTTGTCACCCTTGACAACTTACCTTCTGTGATTGCGAGTGTCAGACTATCCCCGCATGCTACTATTAGTCCTGATCCGCGCTCGACAGCTATAGATTATAATTCAGACCGGCAATTTGTGGTAACTGCACATGATGGTACAACAAAAGCCACTTATACTGTAAAAAAAGCAGTGCCCGACAAATTGCCGGCAGGAATACGGCCAGGCAGTGCAAAAATCATGTTTGCAAAAAAGTTGATTGCTGATTTGGGTGCACCTGCTAATAACCATGGCGGCCTGGCTGCCACCAAAGATTATGTGATAATCAGT
>NZ_JBLWFR010000196.1:0-540 GCF_048799745.1 Noviherbaspirillum sp. ST9
CATACCTCCTTCCCGGTCCTGGTGTATAGCATGAATTGCATTGTCCGAGATGGAATATGGGTCATTAAAATTATGACGAAGTGACGTCACCTCGTTGTTTTGCATATTATAGATATAAATCCCGCTTTCAGTACCCAGCCAGATATTGCCCGTATTATCCTGGAAGATCTTTCTCACAAAAAGAGGTTTGCCACTTTCGTCTTTTTCCAGAAGTTGTGAGAAAGCGAAGTTTCTTAAGTTCAGTTTCAATGCACCCTTACTAACCGTACCAACCAATAAAGTCTCCGCATTAAGCAGAAATACCTTATTAACGTCGTTTCCGAGTGAACTTTCCTTGCCGGCCGGGAGAGAAATGCTGGTCATTTTCTTATTGTTATAATCAAGTCTGAACAAACCTGATTGATAAGTCGCGATCCACACCCCGCCGTTGGCGTCAAAGCAAAAATCCCTGACACTCACCGAATTTTTCTTTGAAGGCGACACCGGCAAAGGAAAGTAATCAGCAAGGGGGGCTGAAGAAAATCTGCATAGTCCTTTCGA
>NZ_JBLWFR010000197.1:0-539 GCF_048799745.1 Noviherbaspirillum sp. ST9
AAGGGCTCAGCAATCCCCTGTATATAGTCGATGGAATTCCGATGTCTTTAGCAGACCTGGCAGGGTTCGACGTAACGCAGAATGATTTTTTTGCAACCCTCAATCCAAACGATTTTGAATCGCTGACCATTCTCAAAGATGCAGCGGCAACAGCAATTTACGGATCAAGAGGAGCCAATGGAGTGGTGATATTAAAGTCGAAGAAAGGAGTGAAAGGAGCAACCCGTTTTAACTTCAGCAGCGCCAGTGGATGGAATTTCGAGCCCGACAGGCTTAAAGTATATATTGGCGAAGCAGAACGCCAGGAAAAACTGAGTTTATATGACGAAACGCTGCGTGCACTCTTCGGTGAAAAGGCTGCGGTTGATGTCAGAAATGGACTTGAACTCGAAGGATATATGTATCCGGCGGTATTGACAGATAAATATAACCCCGCTTTTAATAATGCTTACGACTACCAGGATCTGTTCTATCAAACAGGGCACAACCAGCAGTTAAACTTAAGTATGGACGGTGGTACTGAAAAAAGTACCTTCAGA
>NZ_JBLWFR010000033.1:0-1078 GCF_048799745.1 Noviherbaspirillum sp. ST9
TATCCGACGCAACCGGCACCGGGGATGTAGCGGCTAAATTTAACGCACTGCTGGCAGCGCTACGCACCAGTGGAGTGCTAGGTACATGATAGGAGGAGAGCATGGCAGGGGCGGCTAAACGCAGTCGCCTCTCGGAGCTGCACCGTATGTTCACTGAGGCCTTGATTGAAGAAATCAAGCAGTCTAAGGAAGATGAGGTGCCGCTACCCGCCGCAGATAAATCCGTTATCGCTAAGTTCTTGAAGGACAATGACATCACCGCGGATGCAGATTCCGAGGAGATGCAGGACCTTCGTGACGAATTCGATGACGAACTAGCGGCGCGTAGAGAGGCGCGTAAGCAAGAGATTTTAAACAAGATTAGTGGTTCAGACTCTGAGGACTTACTAGAAGGAATTGTCTAATGGTATCGGTGAAGACTGCGCGAAGACTGCGCATGCTCAACCAGAAACTTACTGGTTATAGTGTGAATCCGCGCAGTATTCCCAAAGAGGAGCGCGAGGACATCGCTATGATGATGGCTGCCGCGCTAAGTGACTTCCGAGAATTTGCATACATCGGTATGCGGTTCCTGGGCTTTACGCTAACGGACATGCAGGCCGACATTGCAGAGTACATGCAGAAGGGCCCCAGGAAGCGCATGGTGGCCGCGCAGCGTGGTGAGGCTAAGTCTACACTAGCTGCACTGTACGCCGTCTGGAGGCTCATCCAGGACCAATCCTGCCGTATACTGACTGTGTCCGGTGCAGAGAAGCAGGCGTCCGACGTTGCGAACCTAATCATTCGTATGATAGAGACGTGGCCGCTGCTGTGCTATTTGAAGGCTGACCCTACTCGTGGGGACCGTACTTCCTTCGAAGGTTATGACGTACACTGTGACCTCAAGCCGCTGGAGAAATCCGCCAGTGTGTCCTGTGTAGGTATCACTGCATCCCTGCAGGGGAAGCGCGCGGACCTGCTGATTCCAGACGATATCGAGACCACCAAGAACGGTTTAACGCAAACCCAGCGTGAGCAGCTGCTGATGATTTCTAAAGACTTCGCAGCTATCTGCACGCACGGGGATACGCTGTACCTG
>NZ_JBLWFR010000198.1:0-535 GCF_048799745.1 Noviherbaspirillum sp. ST9
AAAATGCCGGTCAAACGGCATAGATTTTACAGGAGCTGTAAAAGTAGAATCCAGAACAATCTTATCGGCCGCTACAAGCGTTGGTCTATCAGGCAAATGCTGTCCTCTTGCACAGGCAGCTAACATGATTAAACAGCAGGTAAAAAATCTATTCATATCTTCAAGTTTTTAGTATGTTTCGGCTGATACCAAAATTGAGAAGTAACTTTCGCCGGTTAAACAGGAGAAACACTGGAACTAAAAGGAGATTTCCCGGGTTGAAATACGTGAAAAACACGGTATATTGAGACCATGTTATTAGCTATGTTTGCTGTACAAATCGAATTACAATGAACAAAAAAATTCTTGTAATGCCATGTATAGCAGCTATGCTTGGTATTATTTCCTGCTCTCAGCCGGGCGACCGTTCTCCCTCCGGCGATTCCACTGCACGAGACAGCGTAACAATGGGGAGAGACTCATCTATTCAGCCGCTCAACGCCGAAAAGGAGTTTCTTTCAGGAATGGACAGGACTTCTGTTGAGGGTGTGCTTGA
>NZ_JBLWFR010000199.1:0-534 GCF_048799745.1 Noviherbaspirillum sp. ST9
ACCCACCGACAGAATTCTGCCTTCCCCAACAGGGGTTTCCCAAACGAGTTTTTGCTCCGGACGATAATAAATGTATTCCCAAAAGCAGGCAATAACCTTGCTGCCGGGGGCAACCGGCTGTGTATTGTCAAAGAAACCTGATAGCCTGCATTGATTATCTTGCTTTCCGTGCCATACATATGCACCTCCAAACATTTGCCTGAATAAAGGGTGCTCGCGAAAAGCATGAAAACCGGCTTTTCTTCCAAATCCCTCATCAACAGCATTATAATGAGCCGACTGAACAGGTGTCGGCTCTATCGCCCAGGAGTTAAGAAGCCTTACAGCATCCATTGTTAAAATCAACCGCCCTCCACTTTTAACATAGGGGAGAAGCCGTTCTCCAAGAGTTAATTCATCCGCGCGGATCGCTCCTGTATCGGCCCGGTGATACCACAGAATGTCGAACTTTGAAAGGTCTCCGGCTTCGTCAACCGGAATTAGTTTTGGAGTAAAGCCGTTGCAGGCATCAATAACACCTGCTAGGGAATCAAG
>NZ_JBLWFR010000200.1:0-534 GCF_048799745.1 Noviherbaspirillum sp. ST9
AATAGTTGGTTTGTGATGTCCATTGCTCTGATAACTTGTAATTGGCCCTGAAATATGCATTGAATATCTTTGAGGAGCTTAACATATCGTTATTGGTAAACGACGTTTTGAAGTCAAGGTCCAGATCGACAAATCCTTTAGCTTTAACGTTTGGCCCGATGCTGCCGATATAAGTGGTGTTACGTTCGGTATTATAGAATTCGAGATCAAGATCGAGAGTAAGCTTGTTATTTACTTTATAAGTTAGCGCCGGGGCTATTACCTGCGTGCTCTGCCGTCCGTAGTCCTGGAAGCTTTTCTCGTTGTGATAAGCAGCGTTTAAACGGAACAGAAGTGTTTTGTCATCGTTTAGAGGAGCATTAATATCTGCTGTTACGCGGCTTAGCCCGAAACTGCCTGTGCTGTAGTCTACCGATCCGCTAAAGCGGTCAAATGGCTTTTTAGTTACCCGGTTTACCAGCCCGCCATAAGAAACCAGCACACCTCCGAACAGCGTGGATGACGGGCCTTTGATAACTTCAATTGCTTCAAGGT
>NZ_JBLWFR010000201.1:0-533 GCF_048799745.1 Noviherbaspirillum sp. ST9
CACGAAGCCACATCGTTCCAGCTACTACCGGCACGCTTGCCAGCATCTTCATCTTCTCTTTTCCCTCCTTGTTCTCTCCCTCATACAACACCAGCCGGTATCCTTCTGCCTGTTTCTCCAGGCACAGCCAGGTATAATAACTCCCCATAACGATCAGGCCGGCACGTTCACCCGCTGAGGCTGGCCGGAAGGTCAGCCGGGTTGTAGCCGTAAATGCAGGCGCGGGAAACTTCTGAAGAAGGGCGTTAGGCGCCCTGAGCACTCCGTCATTGCTGCTTGCTGTCAACCTCAGCCAGCCTTTACGTGCTGAAAGGCTGTACCATTCGTTCTGCGGTGCTGCCTGCCACTGCCATTGCAAACCTAATTGCCTGTTGTTAAATTCGTCGCTGGTCTGCGGAAGCTGTATAGCATATTTCTTTCCTACCGATGGCTTTTTACCGCCATTTACCGGCTCGCCGGTACCGTCGCCATCTTCATCCCGTCCCATAACGGGCCATCCGTCTTTCCATTCGACTGGCTGAAGATGGGTAATG
>NZ_JBLWFR010000012.1:0-100977 GCF_048799745.1 Noviherbaspirillum sp. ST9
CCAGGCCGAGGAAGGAGCCGGCGCGCTTGCGGGTGGCGCAGTATTCCGGCAAGTAGCGGCCGGCCTGGCGCATCAGCCACATCGGCGTGTACTCGGTCGGCTGGCGCAGCAGCGCGCGCAGGAAGGTATCGTTCTGGAGGGGGGCAAACTTGGATGACATGGAAGACTTTCTCTTGATTAGCACCCCTCTCCCGTAGGCGAGAGAAGGGTTGGGGATGAGGGCGTTGGCAAAAACTGAATGAGCCCTTGGCAATCACCCTCACCCCTGCCCCTCTCCCGCCTGTGGGAGAGGGGTGGTGTGACATTACAAACCGCTCTTCAGGCGTGCGACGCCGCCAAAGCTGCCGACCCACAGGTTGCCGTTTTCGGCAGTGGCCATGGAGAACACGGTGTCGGAGAACAGGCCGTGCTCGGTGGTCATGACGATGAACTTTTCGCCATCCTTGCGCGCCAGGCCCGCATTGGTGCCGACCCACATCTGGCCCTTCTTGTCGATGTGCAGCATGAATACGTGATTGCCCGGCAGGCCTTCGGCGACGGTGTAATGACGCCAGTTCTTGCCATCGAAGCGCGACAGGCCGCCACCCCACGTGCCGGCCCAGACCACGCCTTCGGCGTCGACAACCATCGACACGATGTAGTTCGGGTTAAAGGCAACGTTGATGCCCTGCAGGCCCATCTCTTCCTTCTGCTTGGCGTGGTGGGTCGACTGCTGCGCCGGATCGTTGGTGAACTTGATGTCGTTCTTCACCTTTTCATACGGTGCCCCCAGGCCCTTGGCGTGGTTCCAGTTTTCCCACTTGCCATTCCTGAACAGCACCAGGCCGCCTTCGGTCGCCATCCAGATGTCGCCGTTCTTGCCTTCCGCCAGGCCGTACACCCAGTCGTTGATCAGCCCGCCCTTGGTGTTCTCCACGGTGTAGAGATCCCACTTGGAGCGGTCGGTCAGCGCGCCGCCGCGGATGCGGTTGGCGCCGGACCAGGTCGCGACCCACACGTCACCGTTGGATGCCTGCATCACGCGATAGACGAAGGCATCGCCCAGGCCCTGGGGAATGTTGAAGTTTTCCCACTTGTCCTGCTTTTCGTCGTACAGCGACATGCCGCCGCCGTAGGTGCCGACCATGATGCGGCCGCCGATTTCGTCGATGCTGAAAATACCGTTCGACAGCAGGCCGTTGCGCACGTCGAACAGGCGGTAGTCGTCGGTCTTGGTGTCGTAACGCACGACGCCGCCGGAAGTGCCGACCCAGGCGACGTCGCCCTTCATGAAGATCGCCTTGACATTGCGGTTGCCGACACGGAAATGTGTGAACTTGGCGTTCGGATCGACTTCCACCTTGCCGCCCTGCGGGGGGACGGCCTGGCCCTGCTGCTGCAGGCCGGCGTGGTTCTGCGTCTGCGGCATCTGCGCATTGGGCGATACCGGTCCTTGCATCGGGCGCACGGCCGGTGCGGCAGCCTGCTGCTCGCGGTTCTTGGCGCCCATGTAATAGGCAACACCCATCAGGGCAACGAGGCCGACTGCGGCGAGCGCGCCGGATATTTTATTCAACTGCACTGTGATTTCTCCTATTTGCCTTTTGGTTGACCCAGGTGTGCGACGCCGCGTCGTGTACCCGCCCAGATATCGCCGTTGGGAGCGACTGCCAGTGCGTAGACGTTGTTATCCAGCAGGCCGGTGCGGACGTCGACCGTATTCCAGTTCTTGCCGTCGAAGCGCGACACGCCGCCATTGGTGCCGAACCAGAGCACGCCCCGGGCGTCCTGCACCATGCTGTAGACGATGTCGCCGGCAAGTCCGTCCTTGACGGAGTAGTTGTTCCATTTCTTGCCGTCGAACCGGGAGACGCCGCCGCCCCAGGTACCGGCCCAGACCTGCTGGTCCTTTGCGACGAGAATGGAAAACACATAGTTCGGGTTGTAGGTGGCCGAGCCGTCGTCGGTGCGGAAACCGAGATCGTGGCGCGAACGCGTGCCCAGGCCGGTGTTCGGGCTGGTCATCAGCTTCTTGTCGTTCTTGGCGCCCATGCCGTCCTTGTGGGTCCAGGACTTCCAGACCTTGCCGTCAAACATCGACACGCCGCCTTCGGTGCCGAACCAGACGCGGTCCTGGTTATCCACGGAGATGCCGTACACCCATTCGTTGATGAGTTCCTTCACGTAGGTGCGCATCTTCAGGGTCTTCAGGTCGACCACGTTGACGCCCGCCCAGGTGCCGATCCACAGGTCGCCGTTCTTCTGGCTGCCGAAGGAATACACCCAGTAGTCGGCCAGGCCATGCATCGGGAAGAAGGTCTTCCATTTGCCGTCCTTGTAGCGCGACACGCCGCCTGCGTTGGTGCCGAACCACTTGTAGCCTTCCTTGTCGACGCCTACTGCGAACACATACTCGTTGGCCAGTCCGCTGTCGCGCGTGAAGGTGTTGCGCGGCTTGCTGTTGCCAAGGTCGATCTCGTGAACGCCCGTGGAAGTACCGACCCACATGGTGTTGGTCTTGGGCTCCATGGCCAGGGCACGCACGTAAACGTGATCGCCCACCGCGAAGGTCTCAATGACGTTCGGCTGGGTGGGGCTGGCGGCGACGGGAGCTGGGGCCTTGTTCTGTGCAGCGGATGAACCGACGAAAGCGGTAAACAGTGCGGGTAACAACAACAAGCGGGATAGATGCATCAATTCATGGTCCTTATGTAAGCGATGACGTCCATGATGTCGCGGTCCGTCAGGATGCCCTGGTATGCAGGCATGGCATTCCTTCCGGCGCGGATCGTGGCCAGCAGAGTGAAATCGGGCTTGAGGATGCCTTCCTGGCGCAGGAAGTTCGGCGCGCCGGGCATGGTCGGCTGGCCGCCCATCCCATGGCAAAGCGCGCAGTGCGAGTTGTACAGCTTCTTGCCCTTGAACATGTCGCTGGCATACAGGTCGCCGGAAAATCCGGCAGCCACGGCGGCAACCAGCAGCGTGGCGAGCAACTTCAATACGTTGATTGTCCGGACAAGCCGGGTGTTATCCATTCCCATTTTTGAGACCATGACGGGGATCCTCGGTGGCACCGGCGCTTACTTGCGCCGCTTTTTCTTGCCAGTTTCCTGCTTCTGTTCTTCCTTCGGGGCCAGCGCAGCTGCCCGGGCAGTCCAGTACTCCCCCTTTTCCGCATTGGGCTCCACGCCGAATCCACCCTTGGAGTAGATGCCCGCCAACGCGACCACGGCGTCGATGTAATCCTTCTCTGCGGCGCGCGTGACGTATTCAATAGCCTTGGCGCTGTCCTGCTTGACGCCCTCGCCCTTGCCGTACATGACGCCAAGTCCGTATTCGCCGGCCGCGAAGCCCTGCTCGGCCGCCTTGGTGAACCATTTGACGGCGCCTTCATCCTGCTGCGCCTGGTCCATCAGGTTCGCCAGCCAGACCTGGGACGGCGCATACCCCTTCTCGGCATTGACCGTGAACGTGCCCATTGCATCGACGACGTTCCCCATCTGCCACATCTGGATGGCCTTCTCATGGTCCTCGGCCATGTCCGCGTAGGCGGGCGACATGGCAGCTGCCAACACCAGCGCCCCGGCCAGTCGTGACAAAGAACGTTTAACTGTGCGTTTCAACTGATCCTTCCCTGTTGCCATTTGTATTCCGCCTCCCGCGAATGAAACGATCAAGATCCGATTACACCTTGCCGCCATCCTGAACCAGGCCGAGCGCTTCGTACTCTTCCAGCTTGCGATACAGGCTGGACAAGCCGATGCCGAGCTTTTGCGCTGCCGCGCGGCGATCACCACCGGCGTCGGCGATGGCCTTGTTGATGACCGATGCCTCGAAGCGTCGTACCTGCTCGCGCAGGCTGTCGCCGGATTCAGCGACGGCGGCGCCGTTTTTCCCGGCAGGCGACGAACGCAGGATCTGCGGCGGCAGGTCCTCACGGCTAATACGGCCTTCATCGGCCAGAATCAATGCTCGATCAACCACGTTTTCCATCTCCCGGACGTTACCCGGCCATTCATAGGCGCTCAGGATGTCTTCCACGTCCGGATCAATGGAGATGCCTCCAGTGTTGCCAAGACGCTTCGCTCCTTTCTGCAGCAAGAATCGCACCAGCCCCGGGATATCCTGGCGGCGTTCGCGCAGCGGCGGCGCGTGAACATGGAAAACGGAGAGGCGGAAATACAGGTCTTCACGGAACCGGCCCTCGGCCACCATCTGCGACAGGTCTCGGTTGGTCGCCGCCACGATGCGCACGTCGGCGCGCTTGGCCTGCTCGCCGCCGACGGGGCGGACGGTCTTTTCCTCGATCACGTGCAGCAGCTTGACCTGCAGCGCCAGCGGCAGTTCGCCGATTTCGTCGAGGAAGATAGTGCCCTTGTCGGCTTCGAGGAACAGGCCCTTGCGCGCCTTGTCGGCGCCGGTGAACGAGCCCTTGATATGGCCGAACAGCTCGCTTTCCATGAGGTTTTCAGGGATGGCGCCGCAGTTGACCGGAATGAACGGCCCGTCGGCGCGCTGGCTGTGCTGGTGGATCTGCCGGGCGATCACGCCTTTACCCGTGCCGCTTTCGCCGGTGACCAGCACCGTGCTGTCGGTCGGAGCGACCTTGGCGATCAGGCGTTCCAGCTGTTTCATGGCCGCCGACTCGAAGACGAAGTGGTCTTCGCGGGCGCCCATGACCAGGTTGCGCAGCACCCGATTCTCAGAACTGAGACGACGGAGGTCGCGGACCTTCATCAGGCGGTGCAGGACCTCCTCGTTGCGAACCGGCTTGATCATGTAGTCGGACGCGCCTGCCTTGATCGCCTCGATGGCGGTGTCGACCGACGCATAGGCCGTCATCATGATGAAGCTCGTCTCGATGCCGGCGGCACGCGCGCGGCGGACGAGTTCGATGCCGGTGAAGTCCGGCATCTTGATGTCGCTGATCGCTACGTCGATGTCTCCTTTCGACAAGCGTTCAAGCGCCTCGGTCCCGTTGGCGGCCTGGCAGACGCTGCAGCCGGACTTGCCCAGGTGGGCGGCGAGGATCTGGCGGATAGCCGGCTCATCGTCGACGACCAGGACCTCCAGGGATTTCATGGATGTATCGTTAGGTTTCATTTAACGGAAAATAAACTTTGACTTGTGTTCCCACGCCCGGGGTGGAATCGATCTCGATACTGCCGCCATGGTTTTTCATGATGGAGTAGCACAAGGATAAGCCCAAGCCGGTACCCTTGCCAGCAGGTTTCGTGGTGTAGAACGCCTCGAATACACGCTCGACAACCTCCTTTTCCATACCGGAGCCGTTGTCGGCAACGGTCATGCACACACGATCGTTCTCTTGCCGTGTGGATATTACAACAGTCGGGGGCCGATCCTTGACAGACTCGAGGGCATCCATCGCATTGATCAGCAGGTTCATGATCACCTGCGTCAGCTGATCGGCGACGCCTTCGATGGCGGGAAGGTTGTGGTCGAGGTCGAGGCGCAGCTCCACGCCGCGCAGGCGCTTGTCGTAGCGGATCAGGCTGGTCGTGCTGCGCAGCTGGGAATTCAGGTCCAGCAACTGCGGCTCCGCCGGCTGGGGCGAGGCGAACTCCTGGATTTCACGGGTGATGGCGGCCAGCCGCTGGGCCTGCGCCTGGATCAGGTCGGGACGGCATTCCTTGCAATAATCCGCGGCGCAGAAGCCGAGCCCGGCATCACGGCGCTCCTTCATGTCCTGGGCGATCCCGGAGATGGCGGCGATCGGGTTGCCGATCTCGTGCGCGACGCCGGCTGCGAGCGCGCCGATGGCGGCCATCTTCTCCTGGTGGAAGTATTTCTGCCGCTCGACGATCAGTTCCTTTTCACGCTTGTCCAGCGCGGTGGCCATGCTGTTGACGGCCGCCATCAGCTGGCCGACTTCGTCGTGGCGGCGGATCGGGATCGGCGCGCCGCGATAGCCGTTGACGATCTCGATGGCGCGCTCCCGCAGGGTGCCCAGGTCTTCGGTCAGTTGCTTGAAGAACAAGGCCATGATGGTGCCCAGCAAGGCCAGGCCCATCATGCCGAGGAACATCGTGGTCATGGCCACCGAATCGGTCTGCATCCGATAGCGGTCGGACATGCGCTCGCGTGCGTGCTGCGACTGCTCGGCAAGGTTGGTGAATTCGTTCTTGGTCTTGATCAGCTCGACGATCAGCTGGCTCAGGTTCTCGCGCGAGGCATCGCGGAACGCCTCGTCCAGCGCGGCATCGGCGCCGTCCAGCCGCACATCGAAGCCGGGGATCGCCTGCTGGAGATCGGCATGCTTGGTGCGCAGGATCTGGTAATGCATCTGGATGCGCTGCATGCCCGCTTCACGATCCGACGAATCGACGTTGGCGAACACGCCCATGACGGCGTGGAAGGCGGCTGTATCGGCCTGCTTCAGCATGCTGTCGACCTCCAGCGACTTCTGGATCACCTCGAAGTCCCGCAGCAACTGGTTCTTCTGGTGGAACACGAACAGCGCAATGATCACGGCATAGGCGATCAGCGCGCCGAATACGATCAAGCCCTTTGTCCTGACGGAAAAGACGGTGGAGCCTGGCGCCTTGCCGGCTTGCGCGGCGCCCTCCCCTGCGACTGACTCCCGTTTGAGTAGCCGATCCTGCATTGCGTTCAAGAACTTCCGTATCGAATTCACCAGGCTTGTCCGTTCAATCTGTTATTTGACAAAGGTCTTCGTGCCTGCTTTGCCCTGGTGTTCCTGGTACAGGGACTCCAGCTCGGCAAGCATTTCCGCACTGTCCCATTCACGCAGGCCGGGGATGCGGCGAAGCAGCGTGCCGTCGGGCGCGATCACGAAGGTTTCGGGATACACCTTCAGATTCCACTCTCGCGACAGGCGGCCGTTCTGGTCAAAGAAATTGAAAAAGGTAATGCCGTTCTGCGTCAGGAATTCCGCCGCCAGCCGCTCGTCCTGGTCCGTCGACATGCCAAGCACTACATAGCGCGCGGGGTCGAGCGTCTTGCTGAGCCGCTCCAGCCCCGGCATCTCGCGTCGGCATGGCGGACACCACGTCGCCCACACGTTGAGGATGAGCATCTTTCCGCGCAATGCCGGATCATCCAGCGCATTCATCGTGGAATTGGCCATGGAAATCGCGGGAAAAGGTTTTCCTTCCGTGATCTCCGGCTTCGGCGGCGGCTCCTTGCCGCAACCACTTAGTGCCGCCGACATTAGCGCGGCAGCAAAAAACAAGAAAAATCGATTGAGTTTCATGACCTTGCAATCCCGTCAAAACAGCCGGCTACGGCATCATCGAGAAAATCATCGCCGCCAGCCAATGCCGGGAACTGTCGTCCTGCGTCACCATCGGCACCGCCTCATGCACGCCCGGCCAGATGGCCCGCACGCCGATGAAGCAGAATAACGTAATGCCAAAGCCGGCGATGCTCCACCATGCCATGCGGGTGCCGCTCCAGTGGTTGACGTAGTGAAAAAAGAAATAGGAAGCGTAGATGAGGCACACAAACAACGCCCAGGTTTCCTTGGGATCCCAGGCCCAGTACCTGCCCCACGCTTCGTAGGCCCAGACAGCACCGAGGACGGTTGCCAGGGTGAACACCGGGAAGCCGAGCATGATGGCGCGGTGCATCTGGCGTTCGATCCGTTCGGGCTCGGGCAATGAGCGGATGCCGAATGCCCGCGCAAGGGCGCCAAAGCCCTGCGACTGCGCCCTGACGAGATAGGCCGCGCCCATGGCCGACGCCACGGCAAAAGCGCCGTACCCGACGAAGGAGCCGAGCACGTGCGCGTACATCCAGTAGGCGCGCAGGATGCGGGTATGGCTGCCCGGAATGGCGGATTCCTTGCTGGCGAGCGAAATCTGGAACAGCACGGCCGCCAGGACAATCAGCATCACGAAGGCGCCCGCGGACCGGGTGCGATAGACGCGTTCCATGACGAGGTAGATGACCACCGTCAGGGCACCGAAGAGCGTCACCATTTCATAAAGGGAATTCAGGGCGAAGTGCCCGGGGCGGTGCAACCAGAGGATCTCGATCCAGCGCGTGCCGAGCGCAAGGATGGAGGCCAGCGCACCCAGTCCCGCGAGCAGCGATGCCCAGCGGCCGACCGTTTCCGACGTAAACCAGAGATGGCTGACGTAAAGGACTGTCGACGCGATCAGCAACAGGTTGCCGTAGCCGAGCAGCTTGAAGACAAACAGGTCTTCGAACGGAATGTTGGGTACCAGCGATGGCGTTTCGAGATACTCGACGACGAGCATCACCAGAGTGGCGACAATGACCACTCCTGCCCAGTACAGCCTGTAGGGCAACCTGAAATACTGCCCGCTACGGCCATAGCTTTCCGGATCCATGATCCTCTCTTCCTCATCGACAAGCCCGACGGTGACCGGCACGTTGACTCCTCCTGCACCCTGCCCCGTATTCCTTCGCCTTTGCATTCATCAGGAACGACAGGCGATATTGAATTTGCTGCAAGTCATCAGGCAAGCAATTTCGGTTCCATGTGGAAAAACCGGAGCATGGAAGGCCGTCGACTCCCTTGGGAGCCGGCGACTTGAGGCAGGACAAGACCTAGTTGAGTTTTTTCTCGGGAATGGGATAGCGGATCGCACCCTTCCCGTTTTCGGGAATGGCGGCCGTGGGCGGCGTATCTGAAGAGCGCTTCTTCGCCAGCGCTGCTTCCCACTCCCAGATCGCGGCGTTGGCCTTGCGTGCGAAGGGATCGTTCGGATCCATGCGATGGACATACGTGCGCATTGCGCCGAGTGCGCCCTCCATGTCGCCGATACCCTCAAGGGCGACGGCCAGGCCGTAATAGGCATTCATCTGCTCGGTCCTGAGCGAAATGGCGGCTTCGAAAAAGTCCCGGGCGAACGCAAAGTTTTTCAGGCCGATCATGGCATAGCCCATGTTGACGTGCGCCTCGGGCATCCTTGGCGCCAACTCGAGTACACGATGCAGTGCGCTTGCCGCAGCTTGGTAATCCTTGGCAGCCAGCAGGCGAACACCTTCGGCGAATTCGCGCGCGACTTCTTCCTGGCGTTTCTGCTTCACATGTGCGACCGGATTCTTCACGGCATCCGCAGCCGGTGCGGTCACGGTGCCGATCTCATTCGGCCACCAGGCGATCAGCAGGCCGGTCGCCACCGTGAGCAGCGTCGTCAGCAGCATCGCGGCTGCACGTACGTCACGCCGTGCGGGGCGTGCAGAAGCCTGACGGGCGCCCCGCAGACGGCGAACAACATTCACCAGGAACAGCACTGCGCCGGCGATGGCGAGCAAGCCGCCGAGGCCGGCAAGTCCCATTGCAGCGAAGTAAGCGGGATATTCCATCATCACGTCGGCATGCAAGGTCTTGCGCGGCACGCCAATCCATCCCGACCAGGCCAGCGCAAGGGCAAGCACCGCAAGACCAGTCCCGTACATCACCGTCTGCCTGCGTTCCCCGGTCTCGTTGCCTGTGCCGTAGGTCCGCAGGAGCCGGTAGCCCAGCGCCATGTAGGCCAGTGTGACCGAACCGACAGTGCCATGGTAATGCGCGGGCACCATGGTCGACTCGCCGCGTATCAGCGCACCGAGCACGCATCCGAGCAGGAACAGCACCACCGAAAGCAACAGCGCCGGCCCCAAGGGGGACCGCAACACCTGGCGCCCGGCCCCGGCCATCTTGCGCAGCACGATCACGCCGAGTACGGCGGCAGCCGGCCAGCAGCCCCATGCCATCAGGCGTGTAAACGCGCGATGGAACTCGAGGCTGCCGACAGGATGGCTGAGGTAGATGACTGGCGCCGCCAGCGCCGGCAATGCCGCGAGCAGGAACAGCGTACGCACCCAGGCGCGCGGCGCAAGCTCGGCGCCAAGCACATCCTCGCCAAGCACGGTCCAGACGCTCATCATGAGCAGCACATGCACGAACTGCAGGAGATGACCGGGCGCCCAGGCAATGGCTTCGAATGCGGGATGCCCGGACGGCAGGCCCATCTGGGCGAGCGACAACCCAAGCGCGGCAAAGGCGATCGCCGCCACGCCCATCGAGAGCACGGCCCCGAATCGCCACGGTTTGCCATCCTTTACTCGCCGCAGTGCTTCAAGCGCCGTCGCGCCGCCGCAAAAGGCGATGCCGGCAAGGAACAGCACCAGGCCCGCAAGGAATATCGGGTGCTCCAGCACCGGAACGTAGTTCGCCAGCACCGGCTGCGCTGCCGACGAAAACAGGGGCAACACCATCGCCGCCAGGCCCGCCGCGGAAAGGCCCAGCGCGGTCCAGTGCCCGGTTCCGGCGGCACCGCCGGCCGCCATGACCCAAATGGCCGAAGTACAGGAGAGGAACCAGACCACGACAGCAAAAGTGACGTGCAGCACCAGCGCCCGGCTGAACAGTTCACCGGATGCGGCGAGCGCCCCGGGTAACGGCGCGCGCGCGGACACGAGCAGGACGGCGCAGAAGGTCGACAGCGCAAGCGCCGCCAGCGCCAGGTAGAGCCAGCCGGCGGCGAACCGGCCTATGCCGGCGTGATCATCACGTAATACAGAATCCATAACTGGGGTTGCAGTGCAAATAGTAGGCCAAGGGAAACTAGAACGTTCCCTGGTGCGGCCTGTCGGTCAGGAAAGGCACGCCAAAAAATGTCAGGAAGGCAATCGCGAACACCACGAAAGCCATGCTCGAGGACAGGCGGGGCGATGGTTTGAAGGTAATCCGTACGTGCAGCGCAACCGCAAGCACGAGCCAGGTAATGAAAGCCCAGGTTTCCAGCGGGTCCCAGGCCCAGTAACGTCCCCACGCATCTTGCGCCCAGATAGCACCGGCGACCAGCATCAAGCCGTTGAAGATCATTGCCAGCGCCATGCAGCGGTACGCCAGGTCATCGAGGCGCTTGTCATCGGGCAAACGCTGGAACCACCCCATTCCGCGTTCGGTCCGCCGCAGCTGGATGACTCCCGCAAGCCCGACGGCAACCAGCATCGCGCCGAGAAATACCTTGCCCAGCCCCACGTGAATATAGAGCCATGGTGTGCGGAACGAGCGCGGAAAATGCACTTCGCCCGGACTCGACAGCACCAGCCAGCCCATCATCACGAACAGGATGGGCATGACAACGGCGGCGGAGGCACGGATTTGCGGAATGCGCCAGAAGGCGATGATGAAGGCGAGCATCAGGCTCCAGACATTGCTCGACAGGATTTCGAACATGGTCACGAAGGGCCCGTGACCGAGACGCTCCCAACGCACCAGCAGCGATGCGGTATGCAGCAGCCAGCCGATGGTCATCAATGCGAGCACCGTGCGTTCCGGTCGCCGCTTCATGACCACGGACCAGATCGCGATAATGCCGCCGAGCACGTAGCAGATGATGCCGGCCCAGAGTAGTTTCAGTTCGATTTCCATTCAAGCATTATCCCGGTTCCACGGCGTCGCAGCAAACTTGCGCCAGAAGTGCCAGGAGAGGCTCAGCACGCCGACGGCACAGGCGGCGAGCATCCACGGAATGGTCCAGTCGTAATAAAAACGGTATCCCATCCAGGTGCGCAATCCCTGGTACTCCAGCTGACCGTCCGGCAGCGTAATGGTGTCGCCCGGTTGCATTTCGGTCCGCTCCTGCCCTTGCCTCAGCACGATCTTTTGATTTGCAGGAAGGCGCAAGTGCGACGGCTTGTCTTCCGCAATCAGCGTTTCGGCGATGTCCAGCATGACCCACAATTCTTCGGCAGCACCCGCCGGCCGCCAAGCCAGCGCCTGTCCACTGGCATTGGCCGGATAACTCGGGAGGTGAACTGCGGCCAGCATCGGATTACCGGAAGCAGGACGCCAGGCGAAGACAGGGGCGAAGCCTTTGTTGGATGTCGGGTAGATGCGATAGCCATGAAGCGTCAGCGGCATGTTGTGACCGATTTCAGCCACCCGTTCCGCCCCACTGGCATCCCGCCATCGCACCCGGTTGGCGATGCGGTCAAGGATCGGGCCGGCCATGTATTCGATGTCGAAGCCCTCATTGATGAACGCGACGTCCTCAATCCGCCCCTGATGCAAGGGCCCCGCGTCGACATCCTTCAGGCCGCTGAAGACAGCGCCTTCGGTTATCTCCGCATTCCCCTTCAGGTAGGTCAGGCGCCCCACGGCGGCAAGGATGACGAGAACGATCAGCGCAAGATGGAAAACCAGGAGGGGCATCTGCTTGCGGAACACGCCGTTGGTCGCGACCGCAGCGATCAGGTTGATTGCCAGAAGGAACAGGGGCAAGGCAAGCCAGGGCGTGGCGCCATGGTCGAACTTGTATACCGCAACGGAAGCGATGCCGAGCAGGACGAGCCCGACCGGCGTGAACTTGAGCGAAGCAAGGGCGAGAACGAAACGCATCCGCGCAACATCAGTTGGGCACTTCGCAATTCGTCTTCATCGTCGACTTGCTGCCGCCATTGCAGTTAGCCTCCGTCCACTGACCGCTCGGGAAGGAAACGATGCGAAGGAATGCTTTCCGGTAATACGGCCCATTGGTATAGCCGACATTGTTGGTATAGCTGACGGCGGTCCCGGCAGCAAGGCCGGCCTCGGGACCGACGTCATTCAGGTTGACCAGCAGGCCACGGTTCTTCCAGCCATGGGGCACCGCAATATGGCAGAAGTTGCACTTCATCGCGTTGTCGATCCTGTCCGTATGCACCGCGTGTCCGTCTCCGCGATCGGTCTGGAAACCGGTGCCGCCGCCACCCGTCGCATAGCGGCTATAGCTATGGCAACGGAAGCACAGGCCATCCGTCTCCTGCCCCTCGCCGGTCGTGGTGCTGTAATCACCCTTTAGCAGGAAATTGAAATTGGATCCGTGCGGCCCCCAGGCATTTCCGCCTTCCATCGTCGCGGTATTCCCCGTCGGCATCGCCGTGCCGGTCGCCGTGCCGGACCCGTGACAGTCCGAGCAATACATGGTCTGGTTACCAAGCGCGCCGGCATTGTTCCATGGCGGAAGGAATCCGCCTGCCGCACGGGACGTACGACCTGTCGGACGCATGACCGGGTGCCACGAGCGATGATTGTTGTTGTTGGTGGCTGTTACTGCGGCGGATGAGCCGGCGCCGCCGTCAAAGCCCCGGCTGACGGACCCGACCTGTACCGCATGATTGGAAGGTGCCTGGAACTCCTTTGCCTGGTTGGTATAGCGCGTGAAACTGCTATGCCCGTTGGCGTTCTGCGGCGTCCGTCCGCCACCGCCGAGCAGGGGGCGAGTCAGGCCGTTCGGATAGATGTTGTCGTCCGTGTATCCGTAGTTGGAATGGCACTTCAGGCAGATCTGATATTCGCGCGTGACGTAAGTGGCGGTCACAAGGTTGCCGGTATTCCCGCCCGGGTCTCCGCGCTTGACCGTGAAGTCGGACGGCATCGACTGGAAGGAGTTGTTCGGATAGATGGGTTCGATGCCCCAGGTTCCCCGCAACACGCCGGAAATGAGGTTGCTGTGGACATAGCCGGTGGCGTTCTCGTGCCTGTGGGTACCGGCCTTGTCGTTCGTATTGCTTGCCGTGAGGTTCCCGGGCAATCCGTTCTGCGCCTTGATCACGCGGTGCGGATTGTGGCAGTCGGTGCACTCGGCATGGCGGTTGTTGCCAGCCCCGAAACCGAGTTTGGCGCGTGATTCGAGGAAGTCCTTGCCGCACTGGCCTGTGGCCTTTGAGCAGTCCGCCTCAAGGGAATCATTGAAGATGCCTCCGATGTCGTGCACTTCGGTTGATGCGAGCTGCTCGGTGCTCTTGATCGGCATGCGGCGGGCAAGGTTTTCGAAGTCCGACCTGATGTTGGGCACCGCCGCATTGGTCAGAGCGGTGTAGTTGACGATCGACTGCGTCGTCGTCGCGTGGCACTGGAAGCAGGTTTCCTCGAGGGCCGGATTACCTCCAGTCTTTGGTGTGTTGGTGCTGTCGGTCCCTTCGCGAAGCAGGCGGCGTGCACCCTGTACCGTGTGCGTATCGTGGCAATTCAGGCACGACACCTGCCATACCTCGGGATTCGTGTTCGCCGGGGTGTCAAGCGAAGACGGGAATTCCCGGCGCTGCGCAGCATCCCCCTTGTAGGTATGCGTGGCGACGCTGCGATTGGCATGTGCCGAAAATGCCCACGACACGCCGCCTTTATCGTGGCACGCGAGGCAAACGATGTCGTTGGTCGCGTTGAAGGCCCCGCCAGTCGGCTGGTCGACCTGAAATCGGTTCAGGCGCAGGAACTTGGCATTGCCGTTACCGGCAGCGTTGTCGCGCAGGTGCGGGTCGTGGCAGGTGGTGCACTGCATCTGGTTCTTGTCGAGCGGGAGCTTGGGCGGCGTGGTGCCTCCAACGCGGTTGCCGACGATGACGCCGTCCGGCGCGCGCAGCTCGCCGTCCGCACTGGCCAGCGTCGAGTCATAGGTAAACGAAATGGGATGGTCGGCTTTCAGTTCCGTGCCGAGGTTTCGCGTGAATCCCGTTGTCGAGTCGCCAGGCATCTTCACGTTTGTCGTGCCGCCGGCCATGTTGATCGTCGGATTCTGCACGCCATTGAGCACGCCGACCTTGTCGACGCCCATCGTGCCATCGTGACAGGAAAGGCATAGCTTCGACCCGCCGCCGGGACCGGCCGTCAATTCGCTTGTCGCGGCGTTCATCGAACCGGAATCGTAGGTCTGGTAGGTTTCCTGGGACAGCTTGCGGTTCCACAAGGGAGCGCTGTACAGGTTTGTGCCAGTGCCGAGAGGACCGACTTCCGCGTTGTGCGGCGTGTGGCAGAACACACACACCTGCGTCTCCGAACTGGCCTTGACGGTGCGCACCGGTACCGTGCCGCCGGA
The DNA here is from genome assembly GCF_048799745.1 of Noviherbaspirillum sp. ST9. Lineage (NCBI taxonomy): Bacteria > Pseudomonadati > Pseudomonadota > Betaproteobacteria > Burkholderiales > Oxalobacteraceae > Noviherbaspirillum > Noviherbaspirillum sp. ST9. Next base: position 14,778 of record NZ_JBLWFR010000012.1, read on the forward strand.
TGGGGTGGCCGTCCCATCGGGTGTTGCAGAAAAGTTATGCTTGGTGCCGCGCACATCCGACACCTTGGCCGTGGCCGTGATGGCCGCCTGCGCAAGGACGGTCAACAGCAATAGCAACAGGACAAGCAGTCCCGCGGCGGTACGCTTGGGCCACGACGGCATTACGCCCCCCCGATCAGCTGGAAGATGACGATGCGTCCGTTAAACATGTCGGCCACGTAAATCCTGTTCTGCCGGTCACTCCAGACACCCGCGGGCAAATAGAACTGGCCGATTTCCTTGCCGGTTCCGCCGATGGGCATCAAAAACTGTCCCTGACTGTTGTAGACGAGAAGATTATCGTAGAAAGATTCCACCACGTAAATGTTCCCGTGGGTATCGACGGTCACTCCTTTCGGACGTGTCATTTCGCCTACGTACAGTCCGCGGCGCCCCACAGTGGTAATGACCCTGCCCTGCGTATCGAAAATCTGCACGCGCGCATTCATGCCGTCGGTGACGTACAGCCTGTCCTTCGCATACGCCAGATGGGTCGGAAAGTTGAGCGTCCCTTCGTCGTCGCCGCGATTGCCGATCGAGTCGACGAGCCGGCCGTCATCGTCAAAAATCTTGACGTCGTGCGCATGCGTGTCGGAGACGTATACGAGTCCTCTTTCGGGATCGCGCGCAAGTCCCGTGGGCCGGTTCAGCACATTCTTGCCGAAGCTTCCCAGCGGCTTGCCGTTAGCACCCAGCCGGAATACCTCGCCGAGTTCGGCGTCGGCTACCAGGATCTGCCCGTTCGGCCCTTGCACAATGCCGATCGGCGTGACGAAATTGCGCAGCTCCGTCGCTTGCCGATAGACATGAAGTTGCGCGTTCACATTGTCAAAAACGAAAACCGCCTGGTTTCCGATGTCGGTCACGAGGACGCGTCCCTGTTCATCAACCATCCCGGTCTGGGGGCGCTTGAGGACGACCTTGTCCTCGGCGGCGTCGAAAATGCCTACCAGCCATTTCAATACGCCCACCGCCAGGCCGGGATCATGGGCGTTGTCGGGGACGAAGTTGTCCTCCCCGGTCAATTGTCCGGCATAACGGAAACGGGCCGTTTCGGGGGGCGCCGGCCAGACCAGCGCGGCATTCCTGGCAACCGGCTCCGGGTCGAGATGCATGCGGTACTTCGTCTCGGCACAACCGGCGAGCAGGGTCGCCCCAAGTACCACCAGCAGGGAAAGGCGGGAGATGCTACTGGCCAGGGCGGCGTGGAGCGACTGTGGAAAGCAGGAAGGACTGGATACGGCCATTCAGACTGTCTGCGACATAAAGAGTGTTCCGGTCGAGCGACAGGAAGGCAATCCGGTTGAAGCTGGCCGGCGAGGCACCGCTTCCACCAATGGTCGCGATCAGCTCCCGATCCTGGAATACCTTGATGGTATTGTCAAAATCATCACTGACAAACACGCGATTGAAGCGGTCGACCGCGATCGCGTGGGGCATGTTCAGCACGTCGTTGCCGAACGTGTACAAGTCCCTGCCGTCGAATGCCATGACCACCACCTGCCGTCCGATGCGATCGGCCAGATACAAACCGTCCGGGCCGCGCGCCATCGACTCGATGCTCTGGGCTTCGTCGGGCCGGAGCACGTCGAGCGCGCGTCCGAGTCCGTTGAAGACCACGACGTGATTGTACAGGCTGTCGGCAATGAACACTTGCCCACCGGATTCGTCGACGACAACACTCACCGGCTGACGCATCGCAGTGTCGTGCCGGAACGACGGCAGCAGCCGGCCATCCCAGGAATAATGCATCACTTGTCCGGTGCCGACCTCGGCGACGTACAGCGACAGGTCAGGGCCGACCGTGAGCGCGGACGCCGTGCCGCTTGCCATGTCCGCGAAACGGAGCATCGACAGCGTCGCCGGATCGTAGCGAAACACCTGGCGGTAACCGGAGTCCGCGATGTAGACGATATTGTTGCGGGCAGCCACCGCCACGGGTGTCTTGAATGGCAGGTGCCCCGTGACCGTGGGCCGGGTCTGCGGAAAAATGCCGGTTGGCTCGCTGGCCAGCTGAGCGCCGATCAGCACCTGCGCGCGCGACACGAGCGGACGCGGTGCGCCTGGCTCCGCGGCTTGCAGGCAGCCTGCCGCAGAGAGGCACAACAGGGCCAGGCCGCCAACGCAGGCGCGCCTGAACGCAGAAAATGTCGTGTGATCAGCGCCCATGTCGTTCTACCATTTTCCCGGACCGGTGGTTGACGAGCCGCCGTAGATTCCCGACGGCAGCCCCTTCTTGCCAGAATGGCACAAGTCGCAATTGGCCGCGCCCCAGGCAATCTGGTCGTTATGGCACATGCCGCAGAATTTGCCATCGATGATGTCGGCCATGGTCACGTCATTGGAGCCGGCACGCATCTTGAAACCCAGTTCGGAGTGGCACACCTTGCAGCGGAAACGCATGCGGTGGAACCAGTGGGGGAACACCACGGGCCGCACGCCCTCCTTTTCCGCACGGCGGTTAAGGACGACGTCGGCGTATTCCGCATGCGACGGCAGGGACAGCAGCGCCAGCCAGAGCGCCACCAGCGCGGTCAGCAAGTGCATCAGCGTGCGGCGAGGACGGGTGTCGAAGTCTGACATGGGGTGTCTCATTTCCGTGCCTGGCTGTGACAGCGGGAGCATTCCGTCAGCGGGAAGGCGACCGCGCCATGGCACTGTCCGCAGAATTCGCCCTGCAGCACCGAGAACATGTTCAGTCCCTTGGTGCCGCCCTTTTTCGACGCAAACAGCCGCTCATGGCAGTTGCTGCAGTCGAGCCACTCCGTATGCTGCCGGTGCGGGAACAGGACGACGGGCATCTCGCCCGTGTTGGAGAGCAGGATATCGAGGTCGAGCACGCGGATTTCGGTGCCCGGCAAGATGTTCGTGCGCGGCTGGATGACGCCTTCGCGCAGTGCCTTGACCCAATGCACGCCGTTCCCGGGGTAATCCTTGGGCAACGCGGAAAGCCCCTCGCGGGGCTCCTGGAGCATCTTGATGCCCGGGCCGGCCGGGTCATGCACGCCGTCCTTGTTCAGCAGAAGCTGAACCGGGTACGGCATGTTCGTCGGCCGCTGCGTGGGTGCGAGGCCGGGGATCTGCGCGTGCACGGCTGCCGAAAAGGCGATCATCGCCGCGAGCGCCAGGCCCAGCCAGTTGAACACACGCCTCAGGCTCAGGTTGCGCATTGCTTATCCCGGGATGTAGACACCCGCGCCACGAATCGCGCGCACCAGTTCCTTGGTGGAGTCTTCCAGCACCTTGATGGCGCCTTCATAGTCCTTCTTCGCCGCCATACCTTCGGCGTTGGTGCGCAGGGTCGCTGCCTGCTCGACATACTTCTGGACCATGGATTCGAGGTTCGGGTTGGAGGCTCGCTTTTCTTCGAGCAGGACCTTGACCAGCATCTTGTGCGTGTCGTTGCGGTCGATCTCGTAATGGTACTCCTCTTCCTTGGTCGCGAAGTTCAGCGAACGGACCAGGGTGTCGCCTTCGCGCATCGTTTCAATCGAGGCACGGGTGGCGCCGTACACCTTGTCGAGTGCAGCCTTGCCTTCGTCGATCTTGCCGGAGGCAGCCAGAGCCTGCGCCTCGCGGATCTGCGCTTCGATCTTGGCGGTGGTTTCGGCGCCCTTGGCACCCAGCTTCTTCTCGGCGCTGATGCGCTTCTGCGCGGACAGCAGGGCCTTCACGCTTTCCAGGCGATTGTCAAAATCGCGCTGCTTCTTTTCCGCGCTGACCTGCTCGGGCGCTGCCTGGCGCACGCCGTCGAACATGGTCTTGGCCGCTTCGTCCAGCAAGCGGGATGCGGCCGGCAGGTCGCCCTTCTGATAGGCGGCGTCCGCCTGCTTGTGCAGGTCACGTGCCTTGGCGCGCTGCGCCTGCGCCTGCGCATTGCCGCTGGTCTCGATCTGCTTGGCGCCCGAGGACGTCTCCAGCAGCGTGGACACGGAGGTGAGGCGGCGCTCGATCTGTTCCTTGGTCTCCGGCGGACGCGCCGGGCGCACGGACTGGCCTTCGACTGCGGGCGCATCCGCGGCGATGGTGACGCCGGTGTGCAGGAATAGCGCGCCGATCAATGCGGCGAGGACGGTCTTCAGGGGACGTTGGATAGTCATGGTTTGCTTTCTGTAGTTTGCGGCACAATCACGCCGGCCACGCGCAGCGAGCGTTGCAGGTGGAGTGTCGCGTCCTGGATGGTTTTCAATGCATTCGTGTAGTCGCCCGACGCCGCGTGCTTCTGGGAGGCGTCGCGCAAGTGCCTGCTCTGCTGCACATAGCTCTCGCTGACGGCGGCGCTGTCGCGCGACGGGTTCAGCTGGGCAATGGCGAGCGGCACCAGTTCTTCGTAATTCCTGTTCCGTGCAAGTTCGTACTTGTATTCCTCGGCCGGCGTCTCGAATTTCTGGTCATAGACAATGGTTTCGGCCATCAGCATGCGGTTCAAGGCGCCGACGACTGTCTTGTACGCTTCGCCGAGCACCGCATTGGCGTCCTTGTGGTTGCCGGCGGCGGCGAGGGATTCCGCCTTGCCGATCGCCGCATTGACGCCATTGACATCGAGCGACGCTGCCCCGCCCTTCCCTGCCATCTTCGCTGACACGCCCTTGTAGAGATTCAGGAAGGTGCGCGTCGCTTCGCTCATGCCGGCGTAGCGCGCACGCTCCTGCGATGCGAGCTGTGCCGCGTCTGGAACCATGCGCGATGCCGTCACGATTTCGCGCAAGGCTTCGTCGAGCAGCTTGATCGCCGACGCCTGGCGTCCTGCCTCGGCTTCCGAAGTTGCCTTGGCAAAGAGCGCCTGCGCGTCGGCGAGCTTCTTCTTCGCCTGCGCGTTGTTACTTTGGGGGATGCGTTGCATCGCCGGTGACTGCGAGAACAGCAGCTTGACGAGCCGGACCTTGCTTTCGAGCAGAGCCTGGGAGGAAACGGAAGCATCGGCGCCCGCAGGCGCCTGTGCCATGGCCGGCATCGCCACGCCGGCCGCTGTCGCGGCGCCGGCGAGCACGATGGCGGCCAGGGGCAGCCCGGATTTCCTGCCCTTCACGGTCATGGCTTGGCTTCCGCCTTCACCGGCAGGGCCTTGCTCTTCGAGTGACAGCGGCGGCATTCCGAGACCGGGAACGCGACCTTGCCGTGGCAAACGCCGCAGGCCTGGCCGAGCAGGATCGACGCCATGGAGATCTGGTTCGCGCCTTTCTGCGGAACGAAGATCGCCGGGTGGCAGTTCGAGCAATCCAGCCATTCGGTGTGCTGCTTGTGCGGATAGACCACGTCCGGCATCGTGCCCTTCACTTCACGCACGATGTTCATGTCCATGACCATCGGCTTGGCGTTGGGATCGTTGCGGTCGAAGCGCGGCTGGATGCGGTTCTCACCCAGTGTCTTCACCCAGTCGACGCGGTTGCCGTCATTGTTGCGCACGAAGGCATTGAACGCGGCGAGCGGCGGCTGCAGCGAGTGCGTGCCATCGTTTTCCGGATCGTGGATGCCATCCTGCGGCGGCGGCAGGTTGCGCTGCGCTGCGGGCTTCATCAAGCGGTTGAAGGTGTTGGCGGGGCCGGATCCGGCAGCTGCTGCCGATGCCGGTGCCACCACTGCCACGGGAGCCGCGGCCGGTGCGGGAGCCACCGCGACCGGTGCGGGCGCGGGTGCCGGTGCCGGTGCTGCCGCGGCGGGTGCCGGTGCAGCCGCGGGAGCAGGCGCTGCCTTGGCGGCTGCCGCACCCTTCGGGCCTTCGGACTGGCTGATCATGTAATTGACCGCCGCACGGACGTCCGCATCGGACAGGCTTGCATTGCCGCCCTTTGCAGGCATTGCGCCCTTGCCCTTGATGGCGCTGGTGTACAGCGCCGGAGCGCCGGTCTTGACGCGCGGCGCCCAGGCAGCGGCATCGCCGAGCTTGGGTGCGCCGGCGGCGCCGGTGCTGTGGCAGGCCACGCAGCCCGCGTCATAGATTGCTTTTCCGTTCGGCAGGTCGGCCGCGACTGCGGACAACGACATGACACCTGTTGCCAATGCAAAGAGGCCGGCACGGAGCATGAGAGACTTTTTCATGATTGCTCCTATTTCTTCGGCTGTTGGGTTTGCGCTTGCTGCGCCGCCTGCGGTTTCGCCGCATTCGCCGGGACGACCAGCGAATTGATGGTGCTTTCATGCACCTGCGTCGGCGTGCCCGGCTTGCCGGAGTGGCACAGGTTGCAGTTCTCGATCGACCAGGCGATGTTGCCGTTGTGGCAGGCGCCGCAGTACTGGCCGTCGATGATCTTCACCATGTTGATGTCGTTGCCGCCGGCCTTGAACTTGAAGCCGAGGTCAGCGTGGCACACCTTGCAGCGGAAGCGGATACGGTGGAACCAGTGCGGGAACACCGCGGGACGCATGCCGGCACCATCCGAGTAGTTGTTGATGACGACGTCGCCGTATTCGGCGCGTGCGCTCCGCATGTCGGCCAGGCCGGCTGCCAGGACTAGAACTAGCAGCAGGATCGTCCTGAAGACCCGGCTGAACTCCATTACTCTTATCATTACTCCCTACCTTTCAAACAGCGACACAAAAATCAGAAAAATCAGTACCCGAAGGTGCGCGTGACCGTAAACATGATCGACTTGTTCAGCCTTGCCTCTCCTTCCGTCAATTCAAATCCTTCAGTCGTGCGCCGGATGACCGGCGTCACGTTCCGCGAAATCACTGCATTGGCGCGCAGGATCATGCGGCCAATCGTGTAGTCCAGCCGGGTATCCCAGGCTGCGGTTTCGTAATCCGTTGCACCGCCCAGCATGGGCAGCAAGGCACTGCTGGACATGCGAACGCTTGAATTCAGTGTCAGCCGGCGCACGCCGAACAACCGGCCATTGCGATAGCTCAGGCTGCCATTGGACGAAATCGTCACGTCTTTCTGGTTCAACGGAGACGAACCGAGACTGATCTGGAGATCGCCGAGATCCTGCTTCGTCGCCTGGATCGCGATACTGCCGGTCCAGGTACTGTGTCCGCCCGGCTGGATGTTCCCGGTGAATTGCAGGTTAAGCATCTGGAAGACTTCGGACGGCCCGGTCAGCGAACGCGAATCGCTGTAGCCGGCGTGGATCATCGTGTTGGCGATGCCTTCCTCGGATGACCACGACACGCCGGCGTTATGCGTCACGCGGCGGCTGCCTTTCGGGGTCAGGATTTCCTGGATGTCCGGCTGCTCCTGCGCATTGCGACGGCGGCTCTGCACTGCGGCAGACAAGCCTTGTGCAAGGCTGAAGTTGACGCGTCCGCCGCTATCCAGCTCCAGGTTGTGACTCAGCGAGTGGCTGAGCTGAAGCGAAATGCCTGCCGATGCGTTGCCGTTTCCTTCGGTCGCGTGGTTGGCCGAGCCCGTGGTCGACCAGCGATAAACGAAGTCCCCGATCGTCGTGCCTTGCGGCGAGTGCGTGATCGAGACCGCTTCGCTCGCCGAGTTGAGTTTCTTGTCGTTGGCCGTTGACGAATTGAAATTGACGGAGCCGCTCGCATAAGTGTCCGCCGATAGCGTGTAAGTCATGCCAAGCGACAGGTTCGTGGTCTGCAACTTCCGGTTGTTGTTGGAGGTCGCTCCAAACGGGTCGCTAAGGTCAGATGCAAGTCCCAGGGCGCGCACGGACGCGGTGATGGTGTACGGATCCTCTTCGGGCCGGTAGGTCGCCACTGAACTGATCTGCGTGAGCCGCAAGTCACTGTTGGCCCCCTGCAGCCGGAATCCGGAGGTATTGATGTTGGCCGAGGTGTCGACCGTGTAGTACTCGTCTTCCGGTGAATAGTTGTGCGACAGCGCGACGTTGGTCTGGCGCGAGCGGCTGTCGAGACCGTTCTGGGTAACCGTATTGGTTCCGAGACTCGCACTCATCGAATGCTCGGGCAGGTGATGGGAGAGTGTCAGCTGCAGCGCATCCATGCGCGACCCGCCGAAGTCCAGGGCGGCGCCCTGCGTGCTGCGGTTCCAGTCGAGCGATGCAGTGGCGCCGTTCTCATGGGTGTAGCTTTGCGTGAAACCGTAGCGCGTACTGAGCGCCGAACCCACCACGGGCGAGAACTCCGCCGTCGTGCGGCTGTAGGTGCGGTCGAAGTAGACGTCCAGGGGAAAGCGGCTGCGGTACATCAGCGACACGCGTCCGTTTCCGCTGAATTGAATATTGCGGTTGCCGGATGACGACGCGGCCTCGCTACCGCTGTTCTGGGAGTTGTTCTGGTTCACGTGGAGACGCAAGTCTCCGAAAAACCGGCCGAACCACGGCTCCCAGAGGTAGGTGTTGAAGCGCGCGCCAACGATGGAGGCCAGGCCTTGATCCGTCGAACTGAAACCTCCACCAGAATTACGGAACCATTCGTAGCCGACGCTGCCATAGAGTGCATAACGCGGTGCAATGATGCCAATCTTCTGCCACCACGCCGACTCTTCTTCGGCGGCTCCGTTCGGATTGGTTGCGGATGAAACGGGCGAAGCGGTGCGGGGCTCACTCTGTGTCGAGGAGCCCACGCTGGCAGGGGGTAGCGCAGGGAGTGCGCTGCGGGGGACAAGCAATGCCGAAAGCGCCATGCATAGCAAGGGCGAGAATCCGGCACGCTTTGCGGGCATTACTGCCACAGCATTCCTCACTTCCAACCTTGTTCACCCGGAGAACCAGGCCGACCTTACTTTGGTGCGGCGTTGTTCCCGGCACTATCCGCCGCGAGCGGCAGGAAACGCGTTTCGTCAATTTCCGCGGGAGAGGCCTTGCGCAGTTCTGCAATCAGGCCCTTCCATGCCGCATCGGAATTGTCACGTTTCAGGAGATCGCGGGCGCGCTGTTCGACACGCTCGAAATCATGCTTTTTCGGCTCGACCCGCTCCGTCAGCTTCATCAAGCCGATTCCTTCCAGCAGCCGGAGCACTTCGGAAACCTCGCCGACCTTCAGGGTGCCGAGCATTTCAAGAACAGGTTCGGGAAGCATCCCCTTGTGCAGGTAACCCATATCGCCGCCCTGTGCCGCGGACGGCGCCTTGGAATGCGTCTTCGCCATTTCGGCGAAATCAGCGCCTTCGCGGATCTGCTTGAGGACGGCGGTGATCGATTCAGCCGCCTTGTCCCATTCCTCATGCATCGCATTCGGCGGCACCGGCGCCAGGATCACGGAGACGCGCACGCGCTCCGGCTCGGTGAATTTTTCGGGATTGGCATTGTAATAGGCCATGACCTCGGCGCGCTCAGGATCAGGCACGGCACGCACCGTCTTTTCGAGCTGCTCGACGATACTGTCTTCTTCCAGCTTCGCCGTCAGGACAGGCAGGATTGCGTCCTTGTTCTTTTTCCATTGATCGCTCTTGCCGTAGCGCGCTTCGAATCCATCAAGCTGCTTCTTGACGGCGGCATGGTCAGGCTCGACGCCGCGACGCTTGGCTTCGCGCGCCAGAAGGACACGGTTGACCAGGTCCTCGGCCACGGTGCGCTGCATGGCTGCCAGATCCTTTTCCGGCGCGCGACCGTGATAGAACTTGCCGCGTGCCGCCGCCTGAAACGCATTGTCATATTCGGCAAAGGTGATCACGTGGTCACCAATCCGTGCAAAGATGCCGCCGTCGTTTGGCGCGGCCTGATGTGCCGCCGCGGCGGCCGACGACGCCGCGTCATTGCGCACCTCTTTCGGCGACGCCTTGGCGCTCGCCTTGGCAGCCGGCTTGCTGGCTGCCTTTTCCACCTGCTTCGGCGCCGCGTGCGCAGAAACGCCAATGCCTGCCACGATCAGGGCAGACAACAGAACCGTATGGCAAGCGGTGTGAATCGACTTTTTCATAGCGGCGCAACCTTTCAATTTTGCTGGCGGAGTCGCTCCGCCGGATCCATTCCAGGAATAACGGCACAAACCGTCATTCCTGGAGCGCCCCTTCGAACGATGGGGCAGACAAGTAAAACCTGCCTGCCCCGCTCGTTGAACCACCTGAATCCAGCCTGTTACTTGATATGGCAAGTCAGGCAGATTTCGCTACCGGCAACCGGCACACGCATGAAGAGTTCTGCGCTGGAGTGCGGATCGTGGCAGCTTGCGCACTCAACGTACGGCTGGTAGTTACCGGCCGCGATCGTACGGGTGTACAGCTGGATGTCGTTCTTGTCGCGTGCGGAGTTCGCAGACGCGCCCGACTTCGGCTCAACGAACCATACCGGCGCGCTGTTGATCGACGCCTGATTCACAGTACGGAACTCCTTGTCAGCAAACGCGGTGTTCGCAACAGTGGTCGCGCTCGAGCTGTAGGTGAAGCCGCCAGCGTAACGAATGCCGATCGGGTGGTCATTCTGCAGGCTCTTGTTGTCACCCAGGAGGTTGGCGATGCCGGTCAGCTTGCCGTCGGTGTTACGACCATTGGCAGCCCAGTCGCCGGCAGCCTTACCGGTCGCGAGGTTACCCGAACCAGGCGTATTCGACATCGTGTTCATTGCTTGGGTACCGTCGTGGCACGACAAGCAGGCGAGCGAGATCGAACCAACGGAAACACCTGCGCCCTGCTCTGCATCCATGGACGTCGAGGCGTTGACCGAGCCGTACGTGGAGTACGACGTCGCGGTGGCGAGGGTACGCTGCCAGAGCGGTGCTTCTGCGGATGCCGCACCGTGCGGCGTGTGGCAGAACACGCAAACCTGCGTCGTTGCGCCATCGCCCGTCATATAGTTGACGCGCGTCGATCCGGGCGTGTTGGCGCCAGGAGCGGTTGCGGACAGATTGTGCTTGGTATCAACAACCTGAGCGCTTGCAGTTTGAACAAGAGCAGCAGCTCCGATAACAACGATCGCTGCGTACTTGGCACGTTGAACTACCTGCGCCAGCCCCTTTCCGAGTTTGTTTCCCATGATTATTACCCGCCTTTCTTTTATTAGACCGAGAGGAGATTCCCGAAAAAAACATTAAATGCAATCAACATCTAGCAAGAGCCGGGCCAGCCTGCAAATTGACCCGGATCAGGCGCCCAATTTCGCTGCGGAAGCGGTTTGGCAGCCTTGAATGCCACCTTGACCACAGCGAATCGAGCGAACTTTCTCTGCCCTCTCACTCTCAATACAGGGTTTGGCCTACCTGCTCATCCCTCTATCGCCATACCCTGCTTCACCGCCCTATTTCCACATTCCCACAAACCGGAAATTCTTCCTACGCACAAGAAATTCGGCGGGATATATGGGTCGAGATCAATTCCGCATCAACCGCCGGCCGCGCCCTTGGCAGCTGGCGCGGCTTTCTTCGCGGCGAAGCCACCGTTCGGGTCCAGCTTGGCGGGACGATAGATGTCCAGCTTCTGAAAAAACTGGTCGACCATATAGATGCGGCCATCGCCATCAATCGCGATTCCGGAGGGAAGCATGTATTTGGCCGGCTTGTCCTGTTCGGAACGGCTGCCGACGGCCAGCAGCAGCTGGCCGGACGTATTGAAGATTTGGAAATTCCCGAACGCAGCGTCCACGATATAGACATTGCCATCCGGATCGATCGCCGCTTCCTTGGGCCGCGAGAACTGACCCGACTGGCGTCCGATGGAACCGAAGACGCGAACGAAGGTGCCGTCCGGCTTGAAGACCTGGACGCGGAAATTGCCGCCGTCAACGACGTACAGCAAGCCGTCCGTCCCGATGGTGACGTCACGCGGCAGGTTGAACTGACCTTCGCCCGTACCGCGCTTTCCGATATCGAACAAATGCTTGTTCTCCGCGACGTCGAACACCATCACGCGGTGCTTCTCGTTCGTCACGGCGCCCGTGTCGACCACGTACATCCGCGCGCCTTCGTTATCGACGGCGATGCCCGACGGACGCGAGAGCCGAGAACCGGCGGCAAGCGTTTTGACGAACTTGCCATCCTTGTCATACATCTGCACTTGCTTGGCCGCGGCATCGACGACGTAGACGTTGCCCTTTCCGTCGGTATCAATACCGAGCGGCATACCCAGCGCGCCATCCCCGCTCTCGCCGAAGCGGAACGTGCGCTGCTGCGGGATATCGAAGGCAATGACCGACCGGGCTCCGGAATCGGTCACGAACACGCGGCCATGGTATACAGCAACGCCGTAGGGCTTGGTCATGCCATCCCCGGACTCCACCTCGCCGGTCAGCATGCGCTTCATGTCGGAGCTCTTGCCCTCCTTCGTGACGTCGGCCGTGGAGTAGATCGAGCGCTCGAAATAGAAGCGTGGCTCGTCAGGAGGCGGCGGGAAGACCGGCAGTTGCGCGTCTTCACGTTTGACAGGCGCGCCGCAGGCAGCAACCATCAAGACAGCAGCTATCTGGACAGCAGCCAGCAGCCCTTTGCGAGAAACCAGCGATTTCATGCTCATCGTTGCATCCTTCAATGAAAACGTCCCGACGGGGACCGAGTGCAAGTTGCGGAATCGAATCTGGCTAGCAAGCAACGTACCATCCTGCTTCCAGCAGGAAAAGGGTGAGGACGAATTTACAACAGGCATCATTCTTGCTCCTGAGGCACACCGTTCCTTCGATATATAGTGCTGCGGTCGACCACAGCGCCTTGCAATCAACAGACATGACAAAACACACCATGCTCGCCGGACAGACCCTTCTCAGCGCAACCAGCCTGCTCATCCTCGGCCTCACAAGCATGTCGCCGGCCGTCGCCGCAGCGCCCGGAGACAAGGGACACAAAGCGATGTCGCCGGCGGCGATCTATCACAACTACTGCTCCGTCTGCCACGGCGACCGCGGCGACGGCAATAGTCGCGCAAAGGGCAGCATGGTCCCGCCGCCGAAGGATTTCACGAACCCTGGCGTCGCCTACGCGCTCACCCGCGAACAGATGGTCAATGCGGTCGCCAACGGCAAGTCGGGCACGGCGATGACCCCATGGAAGTCGCAACTCACGCAGAAGGAAATCGAAGGCGTGGTCGACTACGTCCGCAACACCTTCATGCCGGCCGCCACCTCGGATTCGAACAACCGCGGCCGTAAGATCTACGCGGAATACTGCTCCGTCTGCCACGGCGAGCGTGGCAACGGCAAGAGCCGCGCCTCCGGCAGCCTCATGCCGCCGCCGCGCGACTTCACCAACGCCGCGGCGAAAGCCGAACTGTCGCGCGAGCGCATGATCAAATCGGTCACCTACGGCCGACCGGAGACCGCGATGGTGGGCTGGAAGTCGCAGCTCAGCGAGAAGGACATCCTGGCCGTGGTTGATTACGTCCGCACCGGATTCATGGAATCATCGAACGTGTCCGATATCTCAGGCACAACCTCTGGCAATCGCGGGCATCTGCCGGCGACGCAAGCCCCTGCACCGCAGGTCGCCGCGGCAGCACCGGCACCGGCCGCAAAACCGGCAGCGCCGGTCAACATGAATGCCCCGATGCCCAAGAGCCTCAAGGGCGACGCTGCCAAGGGCGCGGCCTTCTATATGAGCAACTGCTCTACCTGCCATGGCGCCACCGGCGATGGACGGGGACCGCGCGCGTACTTCATCAATCCGAAGCCGCGCAACTTCCAGCACGACGCTTCGCGCGCCGAACTCAGCCGCCCGGCCATCTTCAAGGCGGTCACAGAAGGCAAGCTCGGCACCGAAATGCCGGCATGGGGCAAGGTGATGACCGACCAGGAAATCGCGGACGTGACAGAATTCGTGTTCACGCGCTTCATCAAGTCGACCGACACTGCGAAGGCATCGAAGTAAAGAATGAAATTTCTGGCATTGCTTGGGCTGCTGCTGTCGCTGGCAGCCTGCTCCGACCGGCCCGCGCCACAAGGCGCGGCAACGGCAGCGAGCGAGCCCGCACCGAGGGCTGAAGTCCTGGAGCTCGGCCGCAAGGTCTACAACTTCCGTTGCTATTTCTGCCACGGTTATTCCGGCGATGCCAAGACACTCGCCAGCACCTATCTGTCGCCTCGCCCGCGGGATTTCACCAAGGTCTCGCCGGCGGAGCTCAGCCGCGAAAGGATGCTGGAGACGATCACCCACGGCCGTCCCGGCACGGCGATGAAAAGCTTTGCCGACATCCTCCCGCCGCACGAAATTGCCGCCGTCACCGACTTTGTCCGCCAGGAGTTCATGATTTCCAAGGCGCGCAACACGGCCTACCACACCAAGGAAAACGGCTGGCCCGACCATGAGCGCTACGCCCCGGCCTTCCCGTTCGCCACCGGCCAGGTCACCCTGGACACACCGGCGGACAAGCTGACGCCGGAACAGCGCGCCGGACGCAAGCTCTTCATGACGGCCTGCATCAGCTGCCACGACCGGGCGAAAGTCAACAATGAAGGCATTCCCTGGGATTCGCGCGCGCTGTCCTATCCGCGCATGGGCTTCCAGCCGGGCGACTGGCCGCCGAAGCAGGTGGACGGCGTCGCAAGCGCGACGCCCTACCACATCCACGACCGCGTACCGAAGATTGCCGGCCTGACGGCCAAGGAAAAGAAAGGCGAAGGACTGTACCAGCAGAACTGCGCCTTCTGTCACGCCGCCGACGGCACGGGCCGCAACTGGATCGGCACTTTCCTCGAGCCGCATCCGCGCGACCTCACGGCGCCGGAGTTCATGTCCGCGATGACCACCGAACGCCTCGCCGGCGTCATCAAGGAGGGCCTGCCCAATACGTCGATGCCAGCCTGGAAGTCCGTCCTCTCCGACAACGACATCGAAGCCCTCATCGCGTATATCGCGCGCGCCTTCCATCCTGTCGGCAAAAGCCAGCCGCAACCCGCCACCGCACAAAAGCCCTGAGCGCCGGGCGGCACGTTTTGCCGCCCATTCTTTCCAGCAATTGGAAATATTCGGGAGGGCTGATTACCATTTTCGGGAAACGCTTGATCCAGGGAAGGAAAGTTTCGCCGGCTCCCGACGTTTCCATGGGGCAATGCATTTGGCATATTTATTGCATTAAGGCAATCGCAGAGTACCCGCTTTGCACTACCCCCTTTTTGCTTTGAACCCCTAGGAGAAGATATGAAACTGAGTTTTGTCGGTACCGCTGTTGCCGCTGGTCTGCTGGTCATCGCTGGTCAATCCTTTGCCGCCGACGGCAAGGCCGTTTATGACGCCACCTGCGCAGCATGCCACGCTACCGGCGCCGCCGGCGCACCGAAGCTTGGCGACAAGGCAGCCTGGGCACCGCGCATCGCTACCGGTAACGCTGCACTGAACGCCGCTGCCCTCAAGGGCAAGGGCGTGATGCCTGCCAAGGGCGGCAACAGCGGCCTGTCCGACGCTGACGTGACCGCAGCCGTTGCATACATGGTTGCCCAGTCGAAGTAATTCGGCTTCGAGGAAAGCGCCTGGCGCTTTCCTCCTCCACCGGGCAGGCGCCCGTCCTTTTGCGAACCGGCATTGAGACCGCAGTGCCGATCCGCAAAAGCACCAAGCAGCCGCACGCAGCGCCACACACCATGGGAACCACCATGCGCAAGCTGATCGTTTCGAATCTCCTCCTGATCATGTTCCTGGTGGGCGCGGCATCGGGCTTTTTCATGAGCAACATCGGCTGGTGGGGCTTGTACCAGGGTGAAAAGGACCTCGAACTGCTCTACCGCAGCAGCGGCTCCGTGATCAGGGACGTCTCCGAAGTCGAGCGCCTGATGCTGCGCTGCCAGGCCGTGTTCGTCGATGCCCTGAAAAAGCAGCAACTCACCGGCGCGGACAAGCAAACCCTCCACCATGTCGATACCGACCTCGACGCGCTGCTGTCGCGCCTCCAGCGGGATTCGAAACACAGCGAGCACTGGGCGCATGTCGCCCATCTGCACTCGCGCGTGATTTCCAGCCGTCAGCATGCGATGACCCTGATGGCGACCGACCCCTCGGAAGCCTACCGCTTCCACACCCACACCACCCTGCCGCTCTACAACCAACTGATTTCGACACTGCATCAATTCACCCCCGAGGCGATCCAGGCCGAGCAGCAGGCGTACGACAAGGCCGTGTCCGACAACCGCATGGCGCGCAGCACCTTGCTGGCGATGTCCCTTCTTGCAACAGTCTTCTTCTGCGTGACCGCCTGGCTGACCTATCGCGAATCAATGGAAAGACGGCGCCAGTCGGCGGAGCTCGACCGCGAGCACACGCTGTTCCGCACCCTGTTCGAGGCCAGCAATGACGGCGTGCTCCTGATCAACAAAGGACGCGTCACCGACGTCAACCGCGCGGCAATCAAGCTCTTCGCATTGCCGCTCGCGCCGGTCGAGTCCGACGTTGAGCTGGAACGGCTCCAGCCCGCGCACCAGCCCGACGGTACGGCGTCCGGGCCGGCATTGCGCGATCGCCTGGAACGCAGCCTCAAATCGGGATCGCAGCGCTTTGAATGGCACTTCAAGTCGGCCGACGGCCGTGAATTCCCCGCCGAACTGGCGATCGATGTCGCCCTCCTCGGCGAACGGACCACCGTCCAGCTGACGATTCGAGACATCACCCAGCGAAAGAGCGCCGAAACATCAATGCGGCTGGCCAACCAGGCCTTCGAAAACTCGCTCGAAGGCATCGCCATTACCGATGCCAACGGCGACATCCTGACGGTCAACAGCGCGTTTACCGTCATCACCGGCTATCAGCGCGATGAAGTGCTCGGACGCAATCCGCGCCTGCTCAGCTCGGGCCGGCAGTCGCGCGAGTTCTACGACGACATGTGGCGTTCGATCCACGAGACGGGAAAGTGGCAGGGCGAGATCTGGAACATCCGCAAGAACGGCGACATCTATCCGCAATGGCTCAATATCAGCCGGGTCCTCGACGACAACGGACATGTCTGCAACTATGTCGGCGTGTTCAGCGATATTTCCGAGCGCAAGTCGGCCGAGGAACGCATCCTCCACCAGGTTTACTACGACCAGTTGACCGACCTGCCCAACCGCGTGCTGTTCACCGACCGCCTGAACCAGGTGCTCGGCATGGCAAAGCGCCACAAGGATTATCACTTTGCGGTGATGTTCCTCGACCTCGACCGCTTCAAGCTCATCAATGACAGCATGGGACATGACGCCGGCGACCAGTTGCTGCAGCAGGCCGCTCACCGGCTGCGCGGCAGCGTGCGCGAATCGGATACCGTGGCGCGCATGGGCGGCGACGAGTTCACCATCGTGCTGTCGGAGATCGCCGACGGCAAGGACGCGGGCAACGTCGCGCAAAAGATCCTCGATGCCTTCCGTCCGCCCTTCTCGCTGAACGGCGAAGAAGTGTTCGTGTCCGTCAGCATCGGCATCAGCGTCTATCCGGAAGACGGCAGCAATATCGAGATCCTGCTCAAGAATGCCGACATGGCGATGTATCGGGCCAAGGGTGCCGGCGGGTCCTGGTTCGAGCTGTACGACGAAGGTTTGGGCAACGCGGCCAGCCAGCGCCTGACGATGGAAACGGCGCTGCACAAGGCGCTGGAGCGCGACGAGCTGGAACTGCATTACCAGCCGCAGTTCGAGTGCGACAGCGGCAAGCTGATCGGCTTCGAGGCCCTGCTGCGCTGGCGTCATCCCGAGCGCGGCCTGCTGGGCCCGGATGCCTTCCTCGGGATTGCGGAGGAAACCGGACTCATCGTCCCGATTGGCGACTGGGTCCTGCACACGGCGTGCGCCCAGGCACAACAATGGCGACGGGACTTCCCGGGCCACCGCCTGATGGCGGTGAACCTGTCCGGCCGGCAGTTCCAGTGCGCGGACCTGGCGAAACAGGTATCGGCGGCCCTGCAGCAAAGCGGCCTGCCCCACTTCTGCCTTGAGCTGGAAATTACCGAAACAGTGGTCATGCAGAACCTCGAGACGAGCATTGCGATCATGCATCAGCTCGCCGAGCTCGGCGTACAATTCTCGATCGATGATTTCGGCACAGGACACTCGTCGCTGGCGTACCTGAAGAAGTTGCCGATCCATGCGCTCAAGATCGACCGCACTTTCGTGCGTGATCTGCCGACGGATCAGGACGACGCCGCCATTGTCGGCGCCATCGTGGCCATGTCCAACAAGCTGGGCCTGCGCGTGGTCGCCGAGGGTATCGAGGATAAATCGCAGTTCCATCTGTTGAAGCAGTACCGCGGCATCGTCGGCCAGGGATATCTTCTCGGCCGGCCGGTTCCCGCTGACAAAGCGACGAAACTGATCGCTGAGGGAAAACCCAAGGCGGTTCCCGTTTAAACCGCCGGCGTGCAGCCCCGCCCTTGCTGCCCCGGCACCTCACATCTGGCCTGTTTGTTGCTTGACAACAAGGCTTCTTCCTGCGCGCACCTTGGCTGCCGCACATGAACACCGATCTCGAACCCGTTCCAACCGAAAGACCTGCTGCATGAAGTAATTCCCTAACGAACTACAAGAACAAGGATAAAAAGAACCATGGCTAAGCTTGAGAGACTGCTGCAACTGAACATTGCAAAAAAACTGTGGCTGCTGGCTGCATGCGCGACACTGGGCGTCGTCATCCTGACGGCGATCTTCCTCCTGTCCGAGCGCAAGCTGATTACCAGCGAACGAGAGGCCAGCGTGCGCCAGACGGTGGAGGCGGCCCACGGGATCGTGGCCCGATTCCATGAGCAGGCCGCCAAAGGCATGATGAGCGAAGATGACGCCAAGCAGATGGCGATGGACACCATCCGGACGCTGCGCTACAGCGGCAAGGAATACTTCTGGATCAACGACATGCATCCGCGCATGGTCATGCATCCGTTCAAGCCGGAACTGGACGGCGCCGATCTCACGACAAACAAGGACCCGACGGGCAAGTTCCTGTTCCAGGAAATGGTCAAAGTCGTCAAGGCCGACGGCGCCGGCTTCGTGCCATATATGTGGAACAAGCCGGGCAGCGATGAACTTGGCAACAAGATCTCCTACGTGAAAGGCTTTGCTCCCTGGGGCTGGGTGATCGGTTCGGGCATTTACATGGACGCGGTGCAGGAAACCTTCGTCAGCCGGCTCATCGCCTTCTCCGCTGGCGCCCTGCTCCTGGCCGGCATCCTCCTGGCCGTCTGCGTGCTGATCGCCCGCAGCATCACGCGGCCGCTCGAGCGCGCCGTCGCCATTGCCAACACCGTCGCGTCCGGCGACCTCACCAGCACGATCGAAGTCAAGACCACCGATGAAACCGGGCAGTTGCTGCGCGCCCTGCGCGAGATGAACGACGGCCTGCTCGGCATCGTCAGCCAGGTTCGCCAGGGTACCGACACGATTGCGGCCGCGTCCGGACAGATTGCCGACGCCAACCTCGATCTCGCGGCACGCACCGAAGAGGAAGCGAGCTCATTGCAGGAAACCGCATCGGCCATGGAAGAGCTGACCAGCGCCGTCAAGCAGAACGCGGACCACGCCAGCCAGGCGAATCAGCTGGCGGTATCCGCGTCCCAGGTCGCCGTCAAGGGCGGCGACGTCGTCACGCAAGTGGTCGGCACGATGGGTTCGATCAACGACTCGGCACGCAAGATCGTCGACATCATCGCCGTCATCGACGGTATCGCCTTCCAGACCAACATCCTCGCGCTCAATGCCGCGGTCGAGGCGGCCCGCGCCGGCGAACAGGGCAAGGGCTTCGCGGTGGTGGCGGCCGAGGTGCGGCAACTGGCCCAGCGTTCGGCATCGGCGGCACGCGAAATCAAGGACCTGATCTCCGACTCGGTCGACAAGATCGACCATGGCGCACGCCTGGTGGACCAGGCCGGCGAGACCATGAACGAGATCGTTGCCAGCGTCAAGCGCGTGACGGACATCATGAGCGAGATCACCACGGCCAGCCAGGAACAAAGCTCGGGCATCGAGCAGGTGAACCGGGCGATCGCGCAGATGGATGAAGTCACCCAGCGCAACGCCGCCTTGGTCGAGGAAGAGGCGTCGACAGCCGAATCCCTCCAGAACCAGGCGGCAAAGCTGGCACAGATGGTCAGCGTGTTCCGGCTACGCGAAACGGCTGATGGACAGCCGGGGGCAAACGGCAATGTTGTTGCCATTCCGGTCCGGGCGGAACCGCCAAGGCTGGCCGCATGAACAGGATGATGTACTTGCTGGCAGGCATGAACTATGCTTGAGGAACACCGGCTTTTTGCATGAACAACGATAGGGAGGGTCGTTCCGTGAACTATTGGAGGAACGGCCGGAAATGGAACAGCCGCCCCTGCCCTTCCGGGCCTGGGGCCCATGCTGTCGGCATCGGAGCCTGAAAGAATGAATGGAATAGTCAATGCTCTGATGGGCCAGACCAGGGACGAGGCAAAACTCGGCCTTCGGCTGCGCATGTTCACGATCCTGTCATTTGTCCTGTCGATGCTGGTCGGCCTGGCTTTCTTCCTGCTGTATTCGCATCTCCATGTCGAACGCCAGCAAAAGGAAGCAGAAGTCATTGCGGCCAACCATGCGTCGGCGCTGCAGGAACGCCTCAACCATTGCCTTTCCAGCACCTACGCCCTCGCCTCGATCCTCCGCCATGGAAACGGGTCGATCGACAATTTCGACGCGCTGGCCAGCGAAATGCTGAAAATGTATGGCGGCATCAGCAGTCTCCAGCTGGCCAAGGGCGGCGTCGTTTCCCATGTCGTTCCCTTTGTTGGGAATGCGCAGGTTATCGGCCATGACCTGCTGAAGGACCCGAACCGCAACAAGGAAGCCTTTCTCGCCGTCCAGTCCCGCAAGCTGACCCTGGCGGGCCCGGTCGAACTCCTCCAGGGCGGCCAGGCCGTCATCGGCCGCTTGCCGATCTTCCTGCGCGAAACCGAAGACAAGGAACAATTCTGGGGATTTGCCACCAGCGTGATCGGCGTGCAGGAGCTGATCGAGCGCAGCGGCCTGTCCGAACTCGCCAAGGCCGGCTATGAATACGAACTGGCCCAGGTGCGCGGCGCCGACGGCGAGCTGCGCGTCTTCGCGCGCTCGGGCACTTCCCGGTTCGCTGACCCGGTGGTACGCGAACTCGACGTCCCGAACAGCAAGTGGCTGATCCGCATCGCACCGGCCGAAGGCTGGCTGGAGCCCACCCTGACCTGGCTCCTGATCGGCGGCGCCATTCTGCTGAGCACCGTCGTGGCGATGTTCACCCACGCCACCTTCAAGCAGCCGCTGCTGCTGCGCCGCGAAGTTGCGGAGCGCACCCAGGACCTGGCCCAGGCAAACCGCACCCTGACCGCCGAAGTCGCGGAACGCGAACGCACCCAGCACGCGCTTGCCCACATCAACCGGCTCTACAGCGTGCTCAGCCATACCAATGCCGCCATCGTCCGGATTACGGACCGCGACAAGCTGCTCGACGAGATCTGCCACGTCGCGGTCGAACTCGGCGGCTTCCCGCTGGCCCGCATCGCCCTGATCGACCCGGTGACCGGCGGATGGCAATGGACCGCGAAATGCGGACAGGACGTAGGGCTGCCCGAGTGCGAAGAAACCATCCATGCCTGCCTGTCCACCAAGTTCAACACACTGGACGGCGCGATTTTCAAGGTGTGCAGCAGCGTCGTGCAGGAACACGCCCACTGGTCTGCCATGTGCCCGCAGTCGCAGGCGGCCGGCTTTCAGTCGCATGTCTTCCTGCAGTTGCGCGCCGGCGGAAAGGTGGTCGGCATGTTCAGCCTGTATGCGCGGGAAGCGGACTATTTCGACGAAGCACAGCTGCGCCTGCTGGAAGAAATGACCGAGGACGTCTCGTTTGCATTGGAGAATATCGAGCGCGAGGCGCAGCGCAAGAAGACCGAGGACAACCTGCGCAAGCTGTCGCGCGCCGTGGAGCAAAGCGCGAACGCCGTCATGATCACCGACCGCTTCGGCATCATCGAATACGTCAATCCCTGGTTCTCCAAGATCACCGGCTACAGCCCGGCCGAAGTGATCGGCAAGACGCCGCGCGTGCTCAAGTCGGGTGAAACCCATCCGGAAACCTACAAGCGCCTGTGGGAAACCATCTCGTCCGGCAAGGAATGGACCGGCGAGCTGCACAACACCAAGAAGAACGGCGAAATGTACTGGTGCCTGGAATGCATCTCGCCGCTGAAGGATGAACAGGGCACCATCACCCACTTCGTCGCCGTCACGGAAGACATCAGCGAGCGCAAGCAGACGGAACAGACCATCCGCCACCTCGCCTTCCACGATCCGCTGACCGGCCTGCCCAACCGGCGCCTGTTCAACGACCGCTTGCACCAGGCCGCCGCGATGCGCCATCGCAAGGACAACGCCTTTGCGCTGATGCTGCTGGACCTGGACCGATTCAAGACGGTCAACGATACGCTCGGGCACGAGGTCGGCGATGCGCTGCTCAAGGCCGTGGCCGCGCGCCTGCTCAACGGTACGCGCCAGGGCGACACGCTTGCACGCATGGGCGGCGATGAATTCGCCCTCATTGCACTCGAGGTGCAGCAGCCCGAAGACATGGCGCGCATGGCGGAAAAGCTGCTCGACGTGCTCAAGGAACCCTTCCATCTCTTCGGCCACGAACTGTATGTGACGACCTCCATTGGCGTGACGCTGTACCCGAACGATGCCGCCGACGCCGAAGCGCTGATCAAGAACGCCGACATTGCCCTGTACCGCGCGAAGGACCTGGGACGCAACAACTTCCAGTTCTTTACCGACGACATGAACGCGGCGATGATGCATCGCCTGCGGCTGGAGAGCGCGATGCGCTGGGCAGTTGAGCGCAACGAGTTCATGCTGCAGTACCAGCCCCAGGTCGATGTCGTCACCGGTTGCATCCATGGCACGGAAGCACTGATCCGCTGGCGACATCCGGAATTCGGCATGATCTCGCCCGCGCAATTCATCCCGCTGGCGGAAGAAACCGGCATGATCGTGCAGATCGGCGAATGGATCCTGAGAACGGCCTGTGCGCAAGCCAAGGCGTGGCAGCAGGCCGGCATGCCGATGCGCGTGGCCGTGAACCTGTCGGCACGCCAGTTCCACCAGGGCGACCTGGCGGAAACGATTGCCGACATCCTGCGCGATCTCGCGCTTCCGCCTGACCTTCTCGAGGTGGAGCTGACCGAAGGCATCCTGATGGAAGACACGTCGCAGACGGCCGCCATCCTGGAAAAGCTGCACAAGATGGGCGTGCAGATTTCGATCGACGATTTCGGTACCGGCTACTCGTCGCTGGCCTACCTGAAGCGGCTGCCGATCCAGATTTTGAAGATCGACCAGTCGTTCGTGCGCGACATCCATACCGACCCGGACGATCGCGCAATCGTGACCGCGGTGATCGCCCTGGCGCACAGCATGAAACTCAAGGTGGTCGCGGAAGGTGTGGAAACGCAGGAGCAACTGGCCTTCCTGAAGGAATACGCGTGCGACATGATGCAGGGCTACCTGTTCAGCCGGCCGGTGAGCGGCGACGAGGTGCTGGCGCTGCTCACGACCGACACGCGCCTGCAGGCCTGAGGACTGCCCCATCCGCAATCGATCCCTGAACGCCGGCAATGATCCCGATCCATCCTGTCACGCAAGACGCCCTCTGCACGCCCGAGTGGATGCACCTTAACCACCTGTTGTCCTATTGCACCCGGACACTGGCGGCCGGCGGCCGTTCGTCTCCGGACACGGATGACGGCACGGACAGCAAGCGCTGCAACCGCAAGGATTGCCTGTTCAGTGCAACACGACGCTAGTCCTCCTCCCGCCCGCCACCCGGCACAGTGGCGCTGGTCGGTCCGCACGCTGCTCGCCCTGCTGGTGATTGCCTGCCTGGTTCCAGGCATGATCGGCGCCACGGCACTGTATCTGCATGATTACTACAGCGGCCGTCGGCAGCTGGAAAACGACACCCTCCATACCGCTCGCGCGCTGTCGCAGACGGTCGACGCCTGCCTGCTCGGCGCCCGCGTGGCCGCGCAATCGCTCTCCACGTCCGGTGCCCTGGCACGCCACGATCTCGCCGCGTTCCATGCGCGCGCACGCGCCATGCTCGATGTCGTACAACCTGGAATGAATTTCGTCCTCAGCGACAGGACTGGCCAGCAGCTTGTCAACACCCTGCGGCCGCTCAATACCCCCCTGCCCCGTCACGGCAAGCCTGACCAGATCACCAAAGTGCTTGCCACCGGCAAGCCGGTCATCTCCGACCTGTTCGTCGGCGGCGTCATCGGGCGCCATGTCATCAGCGTGGATGTGCCGGTCTTCGTCGAGGGCAAGGTGGCGTACGTGCTGAGCGTCGGCATCCAGCCCCAGGATTTCGAGGCCATCCTGCGTCGGCAATCCCTGCCGTCGTCGTGGGTCGCCGCCGTCTTCGACACCACGGGCACGATCGTCGCGCGCACGCACGCGCCGGAGCAGTTCGTCGGACAGAAGGGAACCGCCGAGTACATCCGCCGCATGACCGAAACGCGCGAAGGGGCGATGAACACGACAACCCGCGAAGGAATCCCGGTCTTTTCCGTGTTCAGCCGCTCTCCCGCGACGGGCTGGAGCGTAGGCATCGGCATTCCGCGCGAAGACCTGGAAGCGGAATTCAACAACACCCTGGTGCGTCTCGCATCCGGCATCGCCGGTCTTTTTGCCATTGGACTGGGGCTCGCCGCGCTGACCGGAGAACGCATTGCCGGATCGATCCGGGCGCTCACCAAGCCGGCGCTCGCGCTCGGCGCAGGCGAGACACTATCCATCCCGCCGCTCCATATCCGCGAAGCCGAGGAGGTCGCCACCGCGCTGGAATCCGCTGCCCTGCTGCTGGCAAAACGCACGGCGGAGCGTGACCAGGCACGGGATGAACTTGGACAAACCGAGGTATTCAAGGAAATGTTCAACGCCGTGGCGGCAGTCGAGCTGCTGGTGGACCCGGACGACGGATGCATCGTCGACGCCAATCCCGCCGCCGCCGAATTCTACGGCTACCCGCTTGAGCAGCTGCGCCGGATGAAGGCGTCCGACATCAATCCGCAGCCGCCGGAGATCCTGCAGGCGCGCCTGGAAAAAGGCCGCAACGGACCGCCCGCGCAGTGCCAGGTGACACACCGCCTGGCCGACGGAGGCCTCCGCACCGTGGAACTGCACGCAGGCCCGGTCCGCTTGCAGAACCGCACATTGATCCTTGCCATCATCCATGACGTCACCGAGCGCGTTCGGGACGAACGCCGCCTGGCGGAAGTCCGCGCGGAGCTGGAGGAGCAAGGCCGGCGTCTCGCCGTCGAGCGCGACCGCGCCGAGGACGCCAACCGGGCCAAGAGCGAGTTCCTGGCGAACATGAGTCATGAGATCCGCACGCCGATGAATGCGATTCTCGGCCTGGCGCGCCTGCTCAAGGATGAAGCGCTGGATGCCCAGAGCGGCGACTACGTCGACAAGATAGCCGTTTCCGCGCGCTCCCTGCTTGGCATCCTGAACGACATCCTCGATTTTTCCAAAATCGAGGCCGGCCGTCTCGACCTCGAACAGGCGCCGTTCTCACTCGACGAGGTGCTCGGCAACATCTCCACCATCGTCCTGCCGCAAGCGCGCGACAAGGGGATCGACGTGCGCGTCGAGGTTGGCAGCGATGTCCCGCGCCTGCTCGTCGGGGACACGATGCGTCTGCAGCAGGTACTGCTCAACCTCGCCAGCAATGCGGTCAAGTTCACCGAGCGCGGCCGCGTGGACATCGCCGTGCATCGCCTGCCCCCTGCGGACGAGGAGATCGCACTTGAATTTTCGGTGCGCGATACCGGAATCGGCATCGCGCCGGAGCACCAGGATCGCTTGTTCCAGGCCTTCTCGCAGGCCGACAGTTCGACCAGCCGCCGTTATGGCGGCACCGGCCTCGGTCTGGCGATCTGCAGCCGCCTGGTCGCCCTGATGGGTGGAGCCATTTCCTTCTCCAGCGAGCAGGGCGAAGGAAGCGATTTCCGCTTCACGGCACGCTTCGGACTGGCGTCGGGCGCGGTTGCACTCCCGCGACCGCAACCTGTGCATCCCGAACCGCTCGCGGGACGTCTTGCCGGCATGCGTCTCCTGCTCGCGGAAGACAACGAGCTTAACCGGAAGGTGGCTTGCACGTTCCTGCGCAAGGCGGGTGCGCAGGTTGAAGTCGCCGCCGACGGCAGCAAGGCGGTCGACGCCCTGCGGCAGGACGCGACGCGATTCCACGCGGTGCTGATGGACATCCAGATGCCGGTCATGGACGGCTACGAGGCCGCGCAGGCCATCCGCGGCGAACTCGGACTTGCCGACCTGCCGATCATTGCGATGACAGCCAATGCGATGTCCGAAGACCGTGAAAAATCGCGGCGCGCCGGAATGAATGCGCATATTTCCAAGCCCATCGAAGTGGAAGTAATGATCGACACGCTGCTGGCGCACGTCCCAGGCTTCCATGCAGCGGCGGCGGACACTCCAGCTCTGGCGGCTCCCTGCGCCGGATTGCCCGCCGACCTTCCGGGCATCGATGCACGCAACGCGCTCAAGCTGCTCGACGGCGACGCGCCATTCTGGATCTCCCTTCTCCGTCAATTCGCCGCGACTTACGAAACGGCGCCGCGTGAACTACGGCACCTGTTCGATGCCGGGATGGATGTCGAAGCATCCGCCCTGGCGCACAAGGTGTGCGGCGTGTCGGCGAACCTGGGCGTCATCGAGGTTGCCAGGCTGTCGTCCATGCTGGAATCCGCACTGACGCAAGGTTCGCGGAATGCTGTGCCGGACATGCTCGACGCGCTGGACGCGGCCATGACGGTCGCGCTGGAATCAGTCGCCGATTTGTGCGGCTAAGCGGGATCAGTGGTCGATGATGCGACGCCGTGTCCCCGTTGCCCCCGCGAAGGCGCTGACCTGTGCCCGGATCTTTACAACTTGAGTTAAAAGGCGGGTGGCTACGGTCGATTTGCCTCATCAAGTAGCCCGTCGTTCCCGTGAATACGGGAACCCATGCTGCGTTTGCATGGATCACCTCACTATGGGTTCCCGCCTTCGCGGGAACGACGGGGAGATGGCGGAGAGAAGTCATACGGGAGCGCCCGCATGCGTTCGACGCTACAGCGGCATGATCTTCAAGCCGTCAAAAAAGGCGCCATCGCCGCCGTACACCGTCCGCAACCGTTACGTCGAACGATCCGGCAGCACGGGCGCCTTCCCATTCAACTCAACCATTCGCCAGACGGCGCGGTTCCGGCTGCGCGTCCCGTCCCGAGAGGCGCGGCGACGCCGCCCGCAACGGGGTCACGACGGCGCCGGGACGCGGCGCTTCATTGCCGAACTTGAACACATTGATCAGTCCGGCAAGGTTGCCGGCCTCCTCCTGCATGCTTTCCGCGGCCGCGGCGGCCTGCTCCACCAGTTGCGCATTCTGCTGGGTCACCTCGTTCATCTCGGCGATCGCGCGGTTGACCTGGTCAATGCCGGTGCTCTGCTCCCTGCTGGCCGCCGTGATCTCGCCCATGATGTCGGTCACGCGCTTGACGCTCGCGACAATCTCGTCCATCGTCGCGCCGGCCTGATCCACCAGGCGGCTGCCGATATCGACTTTCTCCACCGAGTCGCCGATCAGCGCCTTGATTTCCTTGGCGGCGGCGGAACTGCGTTGCGCAAGGTTGCGCACCTCGGTCGCCACTACGGCGAATCCCTTGCCCTGCTCCCCTGCCCTCGCCGCCTCGACGGCGGCATTGAGCGCGAGGATATTGGTCTGGAAGGCGATGCCGTCGATGACGCCGATGATATCGACGATCTTCTTCGATGAATCGTTGATCGACCCCATGGTCTCGATTACCTGCGTCACCACGGAGCCGCCCTTGATCGCGACCTCGGACGCCGACGCCGCGAGCTGGTTCGCCTGCCGTGCGCTGTCGGCATTCTGGTCGACGGTGTCGGTCAGGTGTTTCATCGTGGAGGCGGTATCGGCCAGGGCCCGCGCCTGCATGTCGGTACGTGACGACAGGTCGAAATTGCCGGCCGCCACCTGCCCCGACGCCGCAGCGATCGTGTGCGCCCCCGTGCGCACCTGCTCGACCGTGCGCGAGAGGCTGGCGTTCATGTCCTTGAGCGCCTGCATCAGCTGGCCGGTTTCATTGCGGTTGCGCACCTCGATCTGCGTCGACAGGTCGCCCGCCGCGACCGATTGCGCGACCCGAATTGCATGTCCCATCGGGCGGGTGATGCTGCGCGACACGAAATAGCAGATGACGAGCAGCACGCCCATCGTGATGAAGGCGAAGATCAGGAAGCTGAACGAGCGCTTCACCACCATGGAATTGATCTTGTCGAGGTAGACGCCCGAGCCGACGACCCATCCCCAGGGGGCAAAACCCTTCACGTACGACACCTTTTCGACATCGACGTCGCTGCCCGGCATCGGCCACATGTAGAACACGAATCCCGACTCGCTCTTCTTCACCGTGTCGACGAACTCCATGAACAGGAGCTTGCCCTTGGGATCCTTGTTCTGCGACAGGTCCTTGCCATCCAGGTCGGGCTTGATCGGATGCATGACCATTTTCGGTTGCATGTCATTGATCCAGAAATACTCGCCGTCGCCATAGCGGAAGGCCTTGATGGTCGCCATCGCATTGCGCTTCGCATCGTCTTCGCTCATGACGCCTTTGGCTGCCAGGCTGTGGTTGTAGACCAGGATGTTGTGCGCGGCTTCGACCGCCTGGCGCACGCTGGCCTTGCGCTCTTCCAGCACAAGCGCGCGCTCGGTGACGACAAAGAACGCAATCAGCGAAAGGATGCCCAGCGCCGCGGTTGCGGCAAGCACGCCAAGCTTCTTGCCGATGGTGAAAGTCATGTTGCTAAACATTGTCCCCTCCTTGTTTTATGCTGCGCGGCCGTGGATTCTTGACGCCTCCGGCATACGAGAAAAGCGGCTCGCAGGGGCAAAAAATATTGCCCATGGACAAGTTATGGGTATTTGCTTACGGCTGGATTACGGAAAAATCGGTTTCCGTAGGGCAATTTGATTCAGGTTAGGAAAACGGCGGTTCGTGATGCCAAACAGGCATCCTGAGCCGCCTATCGTCCCGGGCCTCGCTCAAGGAATCCTGAAGACACCGTTAAGAAAACCTTAAGCTCGCGCCGCGACCATGGCAACACCGACACCAAGGAGTTGCCATGTCACGAATCATTTTCCTTCTTCTCTCCATCTCGTCCGCGGCGTGGTCCACCACGCAGGCGGCGACGCCACCCGAGCTGTTAGGCACTTACGCAGACCTGGCCAAGGCTCAGGGAGTCCCTGCGCGCGGCCAAGCCTTCTTCACCGCGCGGCATGGGCGTGACTGGAGCTGCGCCTCCTGCCACGGAGCAGTTCCGACCCAGGAGGGCAAGCATGCATCGACCGGCAAGCCGATCCGCGCGCTCGCTCCGGCTTTCAATCCGGAACGCTTTACCGACCCGGCCAAGGTCGAGAAGTGGTTCCGCCGTAACTGCAACGATGTCGTCGGCCGCGAATGCAATCCCGCCGAGAAGGCCGACGTACTGGCCTGGCTGCTCACCCTCAAGCCCTAAGGAGAATGTCCATGCGCTTCCGTTTCCCTGCCTTGCTCTGCCTTGTCGCACTGCATGTGCTTCCCGGCGCCGCACGCGCCGACGATAAAGCCCAGGCTCGGGTGCCGCTTTTGCCCGCTTACAAGCAGGAATGCGGCTCCTGCCACACGCCCTATCCGCCCGGCATGCTGCCGGCCGGATCCTGGCAACGCCTGATGAACAAGCTCGGACAGCATTACGGTACCGATGCCTCTCTCGACGACGCCACGCAAAAGCAGATCGGCACCTGGCTGGCGGCCAATGCCGGCACCTACAAGCGTGTGCGCGAGGAGCCACCACAGGACCGGATCACGAAGTCAGCCTGGTTCATCCGCAAGCATGACGAAGTCCCGTCCGCCGCCTGGACGCGCGCGGCAGTAAAGACGCCGGCCAATTGCGGTGCCTGTCATCCCAACGCCTCTGAAGGAGCATTCAATGAACACGATGTCCGCATCCCGCGCTGAAACGGCGCATGACACCGCTGGCCAGGTCCTGGTCTGGGACCTGCCCGTGCGGATATTCCACTGGCTACTGGCGCTGAGTTTCGCCGGCGCCTTCCTGACGGCGGAGAGCGAGCGCTGGCGACTGGTCCACGTCACCCTTGGCTACACCGTTGCCGGCCTGGTCGTGTTCCGCCTGCTGTGGGGTCTCGTCGGCAGCCGCCATGCGCGTTTCACCAGCTTCGTGCGTGGTCCGAGAGCGGCCGCACGTTACCTCGGTTCGCTCATCAGCGGCCGGCCGGAACACCACGCCGGACACAATCCCGCCGGGGCGCTGGCCATCGTCGCGCTGCTGGCGCTGGCGCTGGCGATTACGGCCTCAGGCTGGGCGACCTACAGCGACATCGGGGGCGAATGGTTTGAAGAACTGCACGAAGGTGCGGCAAATGCCATGCTGACACTGGTGGCCGTGCATATCGCCGCAGTCGTGCTCAGCAGTGTCCTGCACCGCGAAAACCTGGTGCGCGCGATGGTTGACGGCCGCAAGCGCGGGACGCCGGCGGACGCCATTCGCAGTCCACGGGCACTGCCCGGCGTGCTGCTGCTGGCCGCCGTGCTCGGTTTCTGGTGGCTGCAATGGAGCGAAGCACCGGTCGCCGATATCACGCCGGTCGCCGCTGTCAAGCATGACGGCCAGCATCACGACGACGACTGAGCACGGCATGAGACAATTGGCACCATGCGTATCCTGCTCGCGGAAGACGACCTGCTGCTGGGGGACGGCCTGAAGGCCGGCCTTCAGCAATTGGGCTTTCAGGTCGACTGGGTGCGCGACGGCGAAGCCGCCGAACGCGAACTGCGCGGCCAACCCTACGCCGCCGCCGTGCTTGACCTCGGCCTGCCGCGCAAGGATGGGCTCGATGCGCTGTCGGCTGTCCGCCGCGCGCGGGTAACGACACCGGTTCTGGTGCTGACCGCGCGCGACGCCATCCCCGACCGCATTCGCGGCCTCGATACCGGCGCTGACGATTACGTGGTCAAGCCGATTGACCTGCATGAACTCGCTGCCCGACTGCGTGCGCTGGTGCGTCGCGCCCATGGCCAGCCGCAGGAGATCCTGTCGGCGCAGGGCATAGTGCTCGACCCTGCATCCCGCACCGTTCGCAAGGACAGCCTGCCGGTCGCGCTCTCCACCCGCGAATTCGACCTGCTGCAGACCTTCCTTCTCAACGCCGGCCACGTACTCACCCGCGAGCAGCTGGAACAGCACCTCTACAGCTGGGGACAGGAGGTCGATAGCAACGCTGTCGAAGTGCACGTCCACAACCTGCGCCGCAAACTCGGCAGCGGACTGATCCAGACAGTCCGTGGCGTCGGCTACATCCTGCTGCGCGAGGCGCCACGGTGACGCTGCGGCTGCCGCGATCGCTCCAGGGACGGCTGGTGCTGCTGGTGCTGTCGGCCGTCCTCGTCGTCTGGCTGGGCGCGGCGGCACTGACCTGGCGGGACGTCAGCCATGAGCTCGACGAATTGCTCGACAGCCACCTCGCGCAAGCCGCAGCACTGCTCGTCGTGCAACAGGCGAAAGCGCTGCAGGATGACGACCACACCATCGACACGCCGCTCCTGCACCGCTATGCGCCGCGCGTGGCCTTCCAGGTCTTCCACGAAGGACAGCTCGTCCTGCGATCTGCCAATGCGCCCCAGAGCCCCATGTCGTCCACGCGCAAGTCCAGCCGGTTCGCGACGGTGAATATCGACGGCAACGACTGGCGCGTGTTCGCGACCTACGGCGCCGAGCGCGACGTCCAGGTGTATGTGGGCGAACAGATGACATCGCGCATGTCCATCCTGTGGGCGGTATTGCGCAGCACGATGTGGCCGATGGCACTCGCCCTGCCTCTGCTGGCGCTGGCAGTCTGGTGGTCGGTCTTCCGCGGGGTCTCGCCACTACGCCGTCTCGGCCGCGCGCTCGCCAGCCGCCGCCCCGACATGCTGGACGCCGTGCGGGTCGACGGTGCGCCCTCCGAGATGCTGCCGATGGTGGAAGCGCTGAATGCGCTGTTCGGCCGCATCGCCGCGCTGCTTGAGTCCGAGCGCCGCTTCACGGCGGATGCCGCGCACGAACTGCGCACGCCGATCGCCGCGATCCGGGCCCAGGCGCAGGTTGCACTGGCTGAGACGGACGACACGATGCGCAGGTTGGCGCTGCAGAACACACTGCAGGGTTGCGACCGCGCGGCACACCTGGTGGAACAGTTGCTGACGCTGTCACGCATGGAAGCCGACGCAGCGCCGCCGATGAAGGAATTGGACCTGTCCGCGATAGCGAAACGCGTCGCGGCGACGGTAGCGCCGACAGCGCTTGCCAGGAACCAGGCACTCGAGCTCCATGCCCCCGCTCCTGTCACCATACGTGGCAATGAGGCACTGTTGACGGTGCTCGTGCGCAATCTGGTCGACAATGCGGTGCGCTACGCGCCGCCATCCGCGCGCATCCGGGTAGCACTTTCCGGCGGCGGCGGCCGCGCGACTTTGAGCGTGGAAGACAGCGGCCCCGGCATGTCCGATGACGACATCAAGCGGCTGGGCGACCGTTTTTTCCGCGTGCTGGGAAACAATGAGAGCGGCAGCGGGCTAGGCTGGTCGATTGTGCGGCGGATTGCTGCGGTCCACAGATTTGAAATCCAGGTCGACCGATCGATCGCGCTGGGTGGTCTGGCCGTCCGCGTCCTCGCGACGCGAGACTGTAGCGGTTCGGCCTGACAGACCAGTCCGGCGCAAACCGCCCTGGTCAATCGGCCAACATCAGTTCGTCTGTTTCTGCCTCGCCGCGTGCAAAGCATATTTGGCGGGCAAATGATACGACGGTTGCTCCCACAGCACGGCATTCACACTGTCACGCAATGGGTCGGCGTCAGCTTTGGGCAATGTCTTCCCGGTAGAAGCGATGAACGTTGCTGGATGATTCAGGAGTCGATCGAAGCTCGCAATCACTGGGTCAGGCGCTTCCGACGACAGCGGAGGTTTCCCGGCAAACGCCGAGAAGGACACGATGGACAATGCGGCCGCGAAAATCGCGTTCAGTGTGGACTTGTTCATGGTACTTCCTTTCGATCATGTGAGCTGTCATGTGCGGAGGGCACAGCGAAAGGATATTTCCGACAACTGAAGGAATTCTTAAGGACCGCGATCATTCAACCGCTCGTCGTGAAGGCTCTTTCCCGGTACCAGCTGGCGAATTCGGGAGACGTCAGTGGGCGGCTGATGAAATACCCCTGAGCCTGGTTGCACCCCTGCTCTTCCAGATAGGCGAGCGCCTCTTCTGACTCGATGCCTTCGCCGACAATTTCCAGGTTCAGCGTTCGGCCTAAAGCAATAATCGCCATGGTAATGGCCTTGCTTGAATTATCGTGTCCCAGCCGGTGCACAAAGGACTGGTCGACCTTCAGCTTGTCCAGCGGAAGATTGCTCAGACGGCTGAGGCTGGAATACCCTGTACCAAAATCGTCCAGTGCAATCTGGATGCCGCTGGAGCGGATGTGATTCAGCGTGTTGACCGCCTCATCGATATTCCCCATCACGGTGCTTTCGGTCACTTCGATCTGGATACACGCCGGGTTCAGACCAGCGTCCTTGACGATCGACTGGAGCTGCTGCGCGAAACCGCGCTGCCGGAACTGCAGTGGGGATACGTTCAACGCCAGATTGATCGGCGGCAGGCCTTCTTTTTGCCACGCTAGATGTTGGCGACAGGCTTCAACGGCGACCCATTCGCCGAGCTGGGAGATGAGCCCGGCGGCTTCAGCAACGGGAATGAATTGGTCGGGACCAATGATTCGACCATCGTCTCCGGTCAGCCGGAGCAAGGCTTCGACATTGGCAAGGCGTCCCGTCTTCATGTCAATAACAGGCTGGTAGTGCAGCACCAGGCCGTCTCGTTGCAGGGCACGCTTTAGCCGCGCTTCGATTGCCGAGCTCGCATTGGCCCGATTATGCAGTTCGGGCGTGTAGGTGAAATAGTTTCCGCGGCATTCGTGTTTCACTTGATACATGGCCAGGTCGGCGGCATGAATCAGCGTATCCACGTCTGTGCCATGCTGCGGAAACTCGCTGATGCCGATGCAGGCCGATATGGAGAGGTCCAATGTGTCGATCTCGAACGGATACGAGAGCGCGTCGAGGATATGCTGCGCTACCGTGGCAGACGAATACACATTGCCGACCTGGTGGAGCACAACAATGAATTCGTCGCCCCCCAGGCGACCAACGAGGTCCTCCTTGCGTACGCAGGTCAGCAGGCGTTTGGCGACTTCCTGCAGGAGCCGGTCGCCGATTTCGTGTCCATAAAGATCGTTGATCGGCTTGAACCGGTCGAGATCGATGAACAGGAAGGCTCCATGCGCATGGCCGCGCTGGCCCGCGGCGAGCAAGCGGCTCGCATATTCGAATACCAGGGCCCGATTCGGAAGTCCGGTCAACGGGTCGTGCTGCGCGGCGGCAAGCACCCGCTGCTCGGCAAGCTTGGTGTCGGTGACGTCGCGGTAAAAAATGGCCAGCCCATCGCCATAAGGAAAGGCATTCATCTCCAGCCAGAATGTGCGTCCGTCGGGGTAGGTATAGGTATGGCCATATTTGACCCGAACGCGCTCTGCCATCGCGTGCTTGTAAAGCCTTCCGATTTCCGTGCGTTCTATTCCAGGCCAGCCTTCCCACACAGTACGTCCGACCACCTCCGAGGCCGCACGTTGTTCGAGGCGCAGCGCGCCTGCATTGATCTGCACCACGTGAAAGTCACGGTCCAGCAGCACGAAGCACTCATCCATGTTGTCGAGGATGTCGCGACTGCGGTCACGCTCCAACACGAGGGCCGCTTCAGCGCGCGCTCGCTCGACTGCCGCCCACGTTCGCTCGGCCACATCCTGCGTCGCAACGATATCTTCCTTCGTCCAATGATAGGGATCGCGGCGGGACACATTGAGATTGGCAATAAGGCGGCCCGATTTCACGAGCGGAACGACCAGCAGCGAGCGGATGTTCAAGCCTTCGTAGGCCTCCGCATAGGCAACCGTACGGCGGTCGCGACGAACGTCGTCAATCACCAACGGCGTCCCGGAACGCAAGGTGGCAATAATCTCTTCGCCATAGTCACTCAGCCGCCCGCCCGACGGCAGCGCGGGTAACGGGAGTGCCGACCACGTCGCACTGGTGGAGAAGTTTTCCAGTTGATCGTCAACTTCGGAGTAGAAAACCTGTGTTGCGCCTAAATGTTCGCCCAGCAGTTGCGTCGCTGCGGCAGTAATGTCGCTGGCACCGGTCAGCCCACGCAACTTGTCGACGAAAGCAAGCTGAAAGCCCTGTCGCCGTTCCGCGAGAACGCTCGCGGTCGCGTCCATGCCGACGCCGAAGGCGCCGACAACGACTCCGCCGTCAAAGACAGGTGAATGCGAGAACGTCGCCCATATCTGCTCCTTGTATCCGCCGCGCTCGAAGGTGAAGAGTGCGTTTTCAAAGGATGTGGTCTTGCCTGCCCAGCCTCGCTCAATGACAGGTTCAAGTTGAGGCCAGATTTCCGGCCAGATGTCCTGGTAGGGCTGACAGAATGCGGCGGGGTGTTTGCTGCCGAGAAACTGGTGTCGGTAGGCGTCGTTGTAGATGGAAAGAAGCCGGGGGCCCCAATTGACCATCATCGGCACCCTGGACACAAGAATGTTGTTCACCAAGGCAATCAACGTCGGGGGCCAGTTCTCCGGAGCGCCGATTGCACATGTTGTCCAGTCGAAAGAGCGCATCAACGAAGCGACTTCGCTGTCCTCAGCAAGAAAGGCAAGACTGTCGAGGGCACTCTTCATCAAGAGATTCTTACCAGGCAAACAGGAAGCAATGTCTGATCTTCGATCAGTGGGCGCGATTTCCGTTCGTGTCGGCGGGAAGTCGGGCACGCGGAGCTTGCGTTGTGTGTGCTCAGTCTTGCAGTTCTTTCCTCGCCCCGTTCTGCGCTACAACAATTCGCTTCTCATTACGCTTCAATGCTGGGTCGCAACGAATGCGATTGACGCCAGTCACTGCGCCGGACGGCGATACGGTACTTGCGCAGCCCCTTTCAGCGCCGCAAGGGTCTCCTCCACAGTCATAAGGACAATCGTCTCTTGCGATTTGATCGCCCCGCGTGAGGAAAGAACAAGGGCGACGGACGCCATGCTGGTATTGTCGGGTGCTTCCCAGAGCGTATATCCGTCGTACTGGCCGAAGGCGTACCAGAACCCGTGGAGCCGGCCACCGACCGATTCGATGATGACGCGTGCCATGTCGCGCCGGTCTTCCGGACGGTCAATCATGGCGCTCCATGTTTCTGGCGTATAACTGAAGCGGGTGAGATACATGGTCATGGCGGCCTCCTTTCCTCATGTCTCAGTGTTGGGACACGGTCTTCTCCTTGTCAAGCACGCGAGCGTGGAATTGATTGCACAAGCAAGGGAGACCGCAGGAGGAAACAGGAGGAGCGACCGTGTTCGGAAATCGGCCGCCAGACGCGATCAATCAGCGGATAAACCGGTGAAGCACATCTCGGAACCTGGGATTGTCCGCACTCTCGAGCCACTCGAACGCCACCATCTCACGGCTGACGATCTCGGCGCCATGTTGCTGCATCCGCCCCAGGGCCAACGCCTTGTCGCGTGCCCGCCGCGAGCCGACAGCTTCTTCGAGGACGAATACGTTCCGCCCAATGGAAAGAAGGTCGAGTACGGTCTGCAGGACACAGACATGGGCCTCTGTCCCGACTACGATCCACTGTTGTCGGTCTGCACCAGGGAATTGAAGCAGCGTATCGTCGGCAACGGCGGAGAAATGTGTTTTCTCCACGATGCAGTCGGCAGGAATGCGCGAACGCAGGGCTTGATCCGTCATGCCGATCCGTGCAGGACAATGTTCCGTCACCAGCACGGGGACGTGGACTGTTTGCGCCACATCGACAAGCCAGGTCGCTTCGGACAGGACGGCGTCCCCGCCATGAATGACGGGCAATAACCGATGTTGAAGATCGACGACGAGAACGACGGACTCCGATACCTTGATTCGCATGATTTTTTCATCTCTGGAGAAGCGCATCCAATTGCGAGTGCTTCTCGCAACATGCTCTTCCTCTGCTGTCCGAAGTCGCGAGCCGCGAGCCCGGGGAAGTAGCCAACGCCTGATGGTAGCATTTGCCAAGAAACGCAGGCGCGCAGCAAATGTAGCGAAGCTTGCAAGGATGGCGTCACATTTGGATGTGAAATGACAATGCAAATAGCAGCATTAGAGAAGCAGCTCGATTTTCTGCGGGAAATCGACCGGCTGAAAACCGTTGTAAGGCAATCGCCGCTGCTGGACAAAAGCCGGAAAGAAAATTCGGCCGAACATTCCTGGCATCTGGCGATGTATGCCTTGCTGTTGAGCGAGTATGCCAGCGGACCTGTGAATACGGATCGCGTCATACAGATGCTCTTGTTGCACGACGTCGTCGAGATCGACGTCGGCGACCATCCCATCCACGGCGGATCTTCAAGCGCGCTACAGCTTGAGCAGGAATCCAGGGCAGCAGAGCGATTGTTTGGCCTCTTGCCCCGACCGCAAGGCGACGCCCTTCTCGCCTTGTGGCAGGAATTCGAGCGCGCAGAGACAGAAGATGCGAAGTTTGCGAAGGCGCTCGATCGTTTTCAACCGCTCCTCGTGAATATATTCACCGGCGGAGGGACCTGGACCGAGAACAATGTGTCACTTGAACAGGTTTTTTCGCGGTATGGTCCCGCCATCAAGCGCGGCGCGCCGCTGCTGTGGGTGGCATGTGAGCAATGGGTCATTCAGCACTTTGCAGGGCGCGTGTGAGGCTTGAGGAAAAGACTTAAGCGGGAATCGCTCTAGTCGCCCCTGGCGCCACCCCCAAATGAAAAAGGACCGGCAAGCCGGTCCCGAACGCTGCTCTCGCTGCGATTCTTGTGCGGGTCTGTCGACCTCTTTTTGTCCAGGCTCCGCCATCAGCGGAAACCGGATCCTGCCCTTGTGCGCCGGGCAGGAAGGTCAATCAGCGGGTCATGATCCAGTTGGTGATGACCTTCAGGTCACCCTTGTCCTTGGTCTCGATTTCCTTGTGCTCTTCTTCCGTGCCGTCCTCGAGCTTCACCGTCGGGCTGGTGGTCAGGTTCTTGAGGATCTTGGCTTCGGCGTCCGGCTTGCCCTTGAACTTCTCGGCGATCTTCTTGTACGACGGACCCTTCTTGGTCTTGTCCATCGCGTGGCACTTGAAGCAGCCCTGCTTCTTCAGGTACGGCTCGACGTCGGCGTCGGACATTGCGGCGAAGGCCGGCGCGGACAGCGCGGCGCTGAGGGCAAACACTTGGGCCAGTTTGAGTGCGATCGATTTCATGGCGTTACTCCCAAAAAAATGAAGCGTGGTATCAATGATGTTCGGAATGTTCGTGCCAGCCGGTGACCATCATCTTGATCATCGAGGTCGGCTTTTCGCCGGTCGTGGCGAGGTAGATGTGACCAATGAGGAACAGGAAGATCGCCGAGCTGCTGGCGAAGTGCAGGAAGGCCACCGGCAGCAGGCCATCCATGCCAAACAGCTTGTCCGGCGCGACGCTGGGGAAGAAGTAGATCAGCCCGGTGATGATCACGACCGGCAGCACCATGTACATGATGATCCAGTACAGCAGCGCCTGCAGCGGGTTGAACTTGATTTCCTTCGTCACGGCGTACGGATGCGGATCACCCTTGAAGATGCCCCACATGTAGTACTTCGCCTGCTTGATGCAACCGGCGATCACCGGCGAGCGCGGGAAGTACTGCAGCCCGTTGCCGGTGAAGATGTTCATGATGAAGTAGAACGAGTACGCGCAGGCCAGCGCGATGCCGGCGATGTCGTGGATGCGCGCCGCCAGCGAGAACTCGACCAGGAAGCGGCCGGGCGCGGCGAAGTGCAGGCTCATGCCGGTGACCGTCAGGGTGATGATCAGCAGCGCGTTCGTCCAGTGCCACATGCGCAGCCACAGCGGCAGCAGATAGATACGTTCACTCATTTTGCATTGTTCCTTCTCTTCTTGGCACCGAGATAGCGGATCAGGCCGTGGCCGAGTACGCCGAGGAAAGTCAGCGCCGCGATGACCAGGATCGCCGTATCCAGCAGCGGATGGCGGGTTGCCCCAATCACGTACGAGTTCGACAGGATGACGCTATTGGCGAAACCGTACTTCTGCTTTTCATCGTCGGCCAGGTGACGGTACAGGCGCGTCGCGAGTTGCGAATCCTTGGTGTGGCAGGTTACGCACATGCGCTGGGCCTTCTTCTCGCCGAGGATTTCATGCGACAGCCCCGGCTCGGCGGAGGTGTGGCAATCGATGCAACGGACCGACTGCCAGTGCAGCTTGGTGTTCGGCAGCCACTTGTGTTGCTCGTCCAGGTCGGGGCGTGCGACTTTCTCGCCTTCCTTGCCGCCCACCTTCATCGGTGCGAACTTCTCGAACTTCTTGTCGGAGGTATGGCAGGAGATGCACATCTTGTTATCCTGCGCGACCATCTTGCGCGGATCCTTGAGCTTGCTCACCAGGAAGATGCCGTGGCTGCCGTGGCAGTCCATGCATCGAACGGTGTTGCCGCCCTTGTGCGTGGCCAGCTTGCCGTGCTGCGTACGTTCGTAGGACTTGAACTGGTCGTCGTGGCAGTCGCCGCAGGACTCAAGCACCTTTTGCTTGAAGGTCACGGCGGATGTATTGCCGACCGAGTGGGCGGTGTGGCAGTTCGAGCAGCTGGCGGCCTTGCTGTCGCC
Source organism: Noviherbaspirillum sp. ST9 (assembly GCF_048799745.1). NCBI lineage: Bacteria > Pseudomonadati > Pseudomonadota > Betaproteobacteria > Burkholderiales > Oxalobacteraceae > Noviherbaspirillum > Noviherbaspirillum sp. ST9. The sequence continues at coordinate 54,392 of NZ_JBLWFR010000012.1, forward strand.
TTCGTCGATTAGCTTTTCACCGTGGATGGAACCTTCGAATTCCTCGAGCTGGTCCTCATGGCAACCCTTGCCGCAAGCCGCCGGTTCGTTCTGGCGCCATTCCTTGCGTGCTTCGGTGTCCTTGGGGGGGATGTCGAAGGTGTGCGTGTTGTGGCACTGCGAGCAGGTCGCGTTGACCTTGTTCTCGTCATCCTGGCTTTCCTTCGCATGGAAGGATTTCTTGTAGGCGTCGATATTCTCGACGACTACGCCCAGGCGTGCCTTCTCCTTGGCCTTGTTGTCCTTCTTGGCCTTGGCCCAGAGGTCCTCGTGGCAAGTCGCGCAATCAGGCTTCTTTGCCTTGGGGTCGATCTTGTGGTTGGCCTTGCTGTCGACGATTTCGGTGTGGCAAGCCACGCATTCCATTTTTGCGTGTACGCCTTTACCGAATTTCTCATTTTCGATAACGAACAATTCCCGCTTTTCGCCATCGACGCCTTTGGCTTCCAGCTTGCCCTTCTTGCCGCCATGGCAGTCCTGGCAGCTTGCGTTGTCGAGTTTATGGGAAGCGGCTTCTGCAGGAACGGTAGCCAGCGCGCCCGTCAGGCAAAGCGCCGCGGCCACCATCCATGTCTTCAGGCTGCCGAGCGGCCCTGTGATTTTTGTTCGGAATGCAGACGGGGTATTCATGATGTCCTGGGTAAGGCCGATGAGATGCCGCCCGGGATATGCAAATTTCGCGCCAGAAATTGACGCAAATCAGGTGGGAGGCATCCCGGGTGCAGCAATGCTGCACCCGGTGCGGCCGGTTAGAACTGATAAGAAAGCGATACGCCGACGAAATGCACGTTGTAGTTCGGGCTGGTTTCGTTGGTCCCGATGACGTTGGCGAGCGTCGCCGGCGCCACCTGGTCGATTGCCCAGTCAGCCGAGCTGAAGCGTTCGAAGATGTACTTCACCTTGACCGACACGTCCTTCTGCAGCTTGTAGGTGCCGAAGAGGTCGAGGCGGCGCAGGCTGGTCTTCAGGTCGGGCAACGGCGTTGCCTGGGTGGCTGCGGCGATGGCCGGGCCGGTCCAGACGGTCACGCTGCCGGTGGAGTTCGCACGCACCAGGTCGCCGCCGACTTCGTACTTGCGGGCCGGAGCGTAGCGCACGCCGGCGCCGAAGGACACGGTACGGTCGACGATGCCGGCGGTCCAGTCGAAGCCGGGGTTGGTCACCGCAGCACGGTTGCCGCCCAATGCGATGGAACGCTGGCCGGTGCTGTAACGGTCCACCGAGGTGAACACGTGGCCGGAGAGCGCATCGGTTGCACGGAACGAAGCGTCCAGGTTGACTGCCCAGCCGGTCGCGCGCTGCAGGCCGTACTGCGAGGCGTGGTAATCGTCATCCTTGTAGTCGACGTCCATGTGCAGGTCGACGCTCTCGGTCGGCGTGATGTTCAGGAAGGCCTTCACCTTGTCGCGCTTGCGCGGCGCCATGAAGAACTTCTTCTGTGCCGGGACGTTGTCCCACAGGCCATTCAGCGGCAGGGTCGTGGTGAACTGCGTCGCCACGTACGCCGGTGAGAAACCTGCAACGAACGGTGCGGAAGCATCGTACTCGGAGGTCTTGCGATCCGAATAAGCGTAGCCGAAGCCGCCGGACACCATATCGTTGAAGTGCTGGTGCACGTCCGCCTTGATGGTGTGCTCGCGCTCGTCCTTGATGGCTTCGAAGGTCTTCTTCGCCCATTCGTAGTCATAGCCGAGCTTGAAGGTGGTGCTGTTCGTGTAGTGGTAGTCGAACTCGGCATCGATCTGCTGCTTGGTGCTGCTGCCCGGCAGGTTCGTACGGACCTTGCCCAGGCCTGCAGCCGCCTGGCTTTGCGAGTCGCCGCCGATGTAGGCGTACGTTGCCTGCGGCGTCTTGTTGTCGCGTTCGTCATAGCGGTACAGCGCGTGGAAATTCAGCTTCGGCATCAGCTTGGACGCGATCTTCAGGTCCAGGTGCGTGGTGTCGATGCGGCCGTCCAGCGAGGAACGCGGCAGCGGTGTTGCCGTTGCTGCCAGCGCCGGGTTGACGGTGTACGGCAGGAAGGCGTCGTTCTGCAGCATGCGGCCGAGGCTGAAGCTGCCGGACACGCGGGTGTCCTTGGTCAGCGTGTAGCCGGCGGATGCGCTCACCTGGTGGAACTGGTTGTCCGGCGGCAGTGCGAGCGAGCCCTGGTTGTAGGCGGACACGCCCGGCGTCGTCGCCGCAACCCACACCGAGGAGGCAAACGGGTTGGCCCAGGTCAGGGCGTTGTTCTGGTTGCGGAAGAACGAACCGTAGTAGCCGAACTGCATCTGCAGCTGCTTGTCGGTGTAGCGTGCAAGCGCTTCGATCTCGTCGGTCGTGTAGTTGACCGGTTCCGGCAGGATGGCCGCACGCGGATTGCCGCCGCTGTTGCCGATGACGGCGCCGATGAAGCGGTTGCCGTCCTTGTGCTCGCGCTTGACGCGCAGGTCCACATCCCAGCCCTTGGGCAACTGCTTGGCGAAGCCGAGGCCAACCGCTTCGCGCTTGGACTCGACGTTGAACGGACGCATGCTCGCGTTCAGCGTGGTCATGTTGGTGGTGGCGGCGCCGCGCACGAAGCCGGGCGGCAGCAGCACATTGGTGCTGCCCGGGTTCAGGAACGGCGTCTGGTACGAGTCCGAGAACAGCTTCGGGATCTCGTCGTACGAGAGACGGAGTCCGTAGTTGCCCTGCTCGCCCGTCTCGATGTTGAGGCTGCGCGAATTCAGGCCGAGGTCACGTGCATTCAGCATGAAGTAGCCGGGACCGTCGTTGAAGCGGCGGTTGAGCTCGACGTTGCCGATCAGGTGGGCGCCGGAACGGTTCAGGCCGGTGTAATCACCGAACTTGAAGCTGTCGTCGGAGACCCAGCCCATGCCGACTTCGACGGTGCTGGTCGGGGTGATCAGTTCACGGATTTCATCGTCTTCCGCCCAGGCGGCCGTACCGATGGCTGCAATCGAAACCGCGAGGATGGTGCGTACCAGACGCGGTTGAAACTTGGTGGTCATGTTCTTTCTCCTTCGCGATTAGCGGGTGTAGCGTGCGCCGGACGGATGGTTGGTGCCGTGGACCTGCGTGTGGCAGCTTGCGCAGGAGCGGAGCAGCAGTTGCTGGGCCGGTGCGGTGCCGCCGGCAGTCGTCGGCAGGCCGCGGCCGCTGTACGGGTTGCCCGGATGCTGCGTGAAGTCGTGGCACTGGCTGCACAGGTACGGCTGGCGCGCCTTCAGCAGGGACGGGTTGTTCGAGCCATGCGAGTTGTGGCAATTCATGCAGTTGTCGCTGGCGACCGGGTGTTCGAACAGGAACGGACCGCGCTTCTCGGTGTGGCAGGTGTAGCAGGTCTCGTTGACGGTGTTCTTGATCAGCTGCTTCGGACCGGTGGAGCCGTGGGTGTTGTGGCAGCTCGAGCAGGTGACCTTGCCTTCGCGCATCGCATGATGCGACGCCTTGTACGACTCGGCGCGCTGGTTCTTGTGGCAGGTGAAGCAGACTTCGGTCTGTTCTTTCTTGTCGCGCACCTTGTCATGCTGGGTGTGGACCTTGTGGCAGGAGGTGCAGGTCACGCCGTTGGCGGAGTGCGCGCTGCTTTCCCAATGCATGCGGTTGCCGCCCTGGTGGCAGGACTGGCAAACGGCATCGCGCTCCTTGGCCGGAACGGTCGAATCCTTGGAGAAGTAGATGTCGGTCTTGGGCGGCTTGTCCTTGCCCTTGTGGTCGGCGTGCTTGTCGCTTTCCTTGTGGCAGTCGCGGCAGGTCGGCGTGCGGGGGTCGCCCTTGGTGCCGTGCTTGCTCTTGCCGATGGCGAGCAGCTTGGGCTCGTCAGCCTCGTCGTGGCAGGCGGTGCATCGTGCGTCGCCCTTGAGGACGAGGTCCTTCTGCGGCCGCTTGGCGTCATCCGCCGCGAAGGCCGGTCCGCCTATTGCCATTCCCAATGTCAGCGCCGCGAGGGCGGCGGCTTTTTGCCATAGTTTCATCTTGAATCCCCTTAAATTTCCGTTCTAAACCCCGAAGACATCGCAGCGATGCCTCGTGTTGTCATGCCTCTGTTGCAGCGAGACCGCACTTCCCCAAATTGGCCCCGCGCCGCTTTTCCTGCCCGCTTCGCCTTGCCGCGCATGCACGGCAAAGCAGTTCAGGCCCCACGCATGGAGCCGTTCTGATGTATCGAATCCTGCGGGATGGATGCTGCGGACTGCTGCGGGATGGTGTCGTGTGATCTCTGTTACTAACCCTTAATGTTTATAAGGGTATCCCTCTGGAAACTGTCGCACAACAACAACAAGCCCATTCGTTGCGCACCCGGTAATCCGATTCCGCTTTCATTGATCCACGTCAACCATGGCCGAGACCGGACTTAAGCTGGGTCAACGTGAAAGAATCCAGCGGATGATGTTCCGCAGCTCCTTTTCATCCTTCGTCTTGGGGATGCGGTGCTCATCTTCATCACCTGATGCCGTCTTCACGACCGGCCCCGTGGTGAGGTGCTTGATCAGCTTCTCTTCCGCGTCCGGCTTGTCCCTGTATTTCGCGGCGACCGACTTGTATGACGGTCCGTCCTTCTTCTTGTCGACCGCGTGGCACTTCAGGCAGTCTTCGCGGCGCGCGAGCGCAAGCGCCGCGTCCTCGTCGACCGCATCGGCCGCGACGGCTTCAAATGACATCAACATGACGGCTGCGGCGGCGGCAGCTGCGATCCGCTTTGCAGAGGTGATATTCATGACCTTCCCTTTTGATTTCAAAACGATTGCATGGGGACGCGGTCCCCTTCCCTTGATTAGCGGGTCAACACCACTTTCTGATAGAGACCGCCGAAATACGTCGACTTCTCGATACCCGAAAATGCCATGTCTTCGGGCAGGTACGTAGTAATCTCGTTCTTCCACAGGTCGTCCGCATACGGCTCCAGCCTGCGCAGAAGCGCGCGCAGCGGATGACGCACCGGATTCCAGTCGTCCGGGCCGTGGTAGTCGACGATGATGACCTTGCCGCCCGGCTTGACCACCCTGCATGCTTCGGCAAGCGTTCGGCGGCGCACGGCCTCCGGCTGCTCATGCAGCAGGAAGAACACCAGGACGCGCTCGTAGCTGGCGTCGGCAAAACCGAGTGCGGCGGAATCGCGCTGGAACAGCGAGATGCGGGTATCGGGCGGGAGCTTGCGTTTCAGGTTCTGCAACTGGATCGACAGCACGTCGATCACGTGCAGCTTGCCGTCTTCCGCGATCCGTTCGCGCAGCTTCGGCGTGAGGTCGCCGTAAGCGCATGCCACCTGCAGGGTCTTGCCCTCCGCCTGCGCCCCGATGTCCTCCAGGGCGGCATCGCGCAAGGCCGAGTAGTTCCCGAAGAGAATCAGGTTGACCAGCCATTCCCGCTCGAACACCCTGACGGCATTCGGATGAACATAGGCCCACCAATAGATCTTCTGGAGATAGGCCGGCACTGAAACCCTTGCCGACGTCTGGTCGAACTCGACGGGGTCTGCATGTATCGCACCATTCAGATCGCCCTTGCCCGTTACCAATTCATTCATCCAAAGTCTCCTCGAAATGGGGTGGCAAACTAGCGCGGCTCCGACTGCACGAAGACGCCGCGGCGCCAAAACCGCTGCCGGCCGGTATCAGGAAGTACCGGCTTCATTCAAAAATTGCCACAAATTCTACTTGCACACAAGCAAGAATTGCACCAGATATTGCCCGTGCTCAAGATGCAAAAAGCGGGGCGTCTCGCGACTGCCCCGCTTTTCCTTGCACATCTCTCGGTGTTAATAGAACCGGTAGATGTAGGTCACACCCACGAAGTTGACGTTCTGGCGCGGACGCTGGCTGAGGAACGTGCCATCCGTGTACACCCACTGCGACCAGGTCCAGTCATTGGTGGAGTAACGGTCGAAGATGTAGTCGAAACGCAGGCTCGAATTCTTCTCCAGCGCGTAGATGCCAAACAGCTTGAAGGTGCTTTGGCGCGTGTAGAAGCTCGGAAGCGAGTCGATTCCCGTCCCGGTGACCGCCCGTTGCTGGTAAATGTCGTTGATGTCGGAGTGGCTGACATCCGCGCCGATTTCCAGTTTTGAGAATGCCTTCCCACGAATGCCAACGCCGAAGGACTTGCCATCGTTGACCAGGGTCGATGCCCAGACCTGGGTCGCCCCCGCCGGACCGTTGCGGTCTGCCCGATTGGCGACGGTCTCGTTCTGCGACAGCCAGGCGTTGGCCTGCCACTCATCGTTGATGGCGTAGGCGACGTCGAGGGAATGGTTCTTCGACGTGCCGTCGCGCAGACCGAACTCGTCCGCCGTGCGGTGCGCGTAGTCGTCGCGCGTCTGCTCGGTCTGGAACTGGACCGAGAACGCCTCGACCGGCGCCCAAGTCAGGGAAAGGCGCAGCTTGTCGCGCTTGCGGTCCGACAGGTGCAGCGGCGCGATCAGGTTGAAGGCGGAAGCCGTCGTCGCGCCGTTGACGCAGGTCACCAGGCCGCAATTGAGCACGTTGGTGCGGAAATCCGAGCCGTCGCGATCACTGTGGATATAGCCGATGGAGCCAGAGACCGTATCGGAGATCGAACGCTGCAGCACGGCGCGGTAAGACACTTCCTCGGTCTTGTCGCGGAAGCTGACCGCGCGGATGGCGGAGGTGTTGCGTTCCTTCTCGACATAGTCGATGCCGCCGGTGACGCGCAGGTCCATGGGCAAGCGATAGCTGGCTTCCACCTTGCTGTTCAGCGTCTTGATCGAGCGCGGCTCGTTCTCGCCGTTGTAGCTGGACGTAGGCGACACGCCCGCGTTCGTGTACAGGCGGATCGGCGTCTTGTCGTCGCGATTTTCATAGCGAGCGTCCGCCAGCAGGTACAGCTTGGCGGTGGGACGCGACGTAATGCCTGCCTGCAGCTGGGTGGTGTCCATCCGGCCGTTCAGACTGCCCGTGGGAGAAATGCCGGGCGCGACCGCGACACCGCTGAGGAACATGTCGTCCTGCGTGGCGCGGGTATAGGCGGCCTTGAAGGTTGCCTTCGTCGCCGGCGTGAAGGTGTAGTTGCCGCTCAGCGCGAGCTGATGCGACTGCGAGTCAGGCGGCAGGCCGATGACATTGAAAGTCGCCAGGGTGGGATGACCGCCTGCGATGTTCAGCGCGGTGTTGTGGTTGTTGTACCAGGTCCCGTAGTAGCTGCCGGCGAGATACAGCTTCTCGGTCGTGTAGCCGAGAATGGTATCGAGCTGGCGGGTGGTCGAATGGACCGGCTCCGGCGCGAATTCCCATGCCGAGATCGCGGCGGCATTACCGCGCGCAAATACGCGCGAGCCATCCTTCTCTTCGTTGCGCACACGGACCTGCAGGTCAAAGCCGTTGCCGAGGATCTTGCTATAGCCGAGGCCGAGCGCCTCGCGCTTCATCTTCAGGTGCAGCGGCACTTCCACGGCAGCGGCCGACGACGGCACGGTCAGGTTCGGCGTGCCGATGCCGGTGACCGCCGTATTGACGGTGTACGGCTCGAAGCGCGGGATTTCGCTGTAATCCAGATAATACGCCCAGTCGCCCTGACGCTCGTGCGAGAAGCGCATGTCGCGGCTTTCCAGACCGAGGTTGCGTCCCTTGACCTTGATCCAGGTACCCGTGCTGTCGTCGCGCTTGATCACATCGACGTTAAGCAGGCCGTACATGCCCTCTTCGTTCAGGCCGCTGTAGATGCCGAAGCGCGGTGCGTCCTTGCTGAGGTAGCCGGCGCCGACGGCGATCGTGCTTTGCGGTTTGGTGAGCTGGTCGATTTCCTCGTCGGCGTGGGCAACCGCAGGCATCCAGGCGCCGATGACGGCGGCTGCGATCGCGGAAAGAGGAAATACAAATTGCGTTTGATTCTTCATGATCATTTCCCCTTTTGCATTAACGGCGCTGCGTACGTTCGTTGGCGAGGTTCGCCGGGTTGTTCGTGCCGTGCGTATTGGTATGGCAGTTCACGCAACCACGTGCGAGCACGTTGTTGGCAGTGCCGGCACCGTTGAACGTGGCGTTGCGACCCTGGTGCGTTGCCGGCTCATGGCATTGCTGGCAGAGGAACGGCGGGCGGGCCTTCAGCAGGTTGGGCTGGGTGCTGCCGTGCGGGTTGTGGCACAGCGAGCAGTCTTCCTGCGCCGGCTGGTGGCCGCGAATGAACGGGCCGCGCTTCTCCATGTGGCAGGTGTAGCAGGTGGCATTCACGCTGTCGCGCTGCATCAGGCGCGGGCCGGCGGAACCGTGCGGGTTGTGGCAGTCGGAGCAGACCATCTTGCCGTCCTTCGTCAGGTGGCGGGACGGGCGGCTGTACTGGGCGCGCTGTTCCTTGTGGCAGGCAAAGCAGACTTCCGGCTGGGTGTTCTTCTCGCGCACCTTGTCCTGATGCGTGTGCATCTGGTGGCAGTTGGTGCAGAGCACGTCGGCGGCTTCGTGGGCGCTGCCCGACCAGTGCGAACGGATGCCCGACTTGTGGCAGCCGACACAGGACTCGATGTCCTTGGACGTGGCCTTGCCCTTGGCGCCGAGGAAATCGACAGGAGGACGGACCGGCGTGTTCGCGAGATTCTTCACGTGCGCTTCGCTCGTGCCGTGGCAGGACTGGCAGGACGGCGTGCGCTTGTCGGCCTTGACGCCGTGGCGGGTCTGGTAAATCGACAGGACCGGATTCTTTTCCGACTGGTCGTGGCATCGCGTACAAACCGCGTCTTCGGGACGCAGCTCGCGCATCAAATCCGCCTGCGTGTGCTTCGTGCCTTCGGCCGCGTGGGCCGGTAGTGCCGCCGCCAGACCGGCGAGCATCGCCAGCGACGTGGCGATCTTCTGCCAGAATTTCATTGTGTTCTCCCTGATTGTGCTGAATGCGGGGCAGGTGCTTCCCTCACCTTGCCGCCGTCGTGGCATTGCCTTGCTTACTGCGAAAGGATCCACTGGACCAGGTTCTTGATCTGGTCAGCGTCCTTGGTCTTCGGAACCTTGTGGTCTTCCTCGTGGCCGTCTTCGAACTTCACCTTGACGCCGCCAGAGAGATGCTTGATCAGCTTCGCCTCCGCATCGGGCTTGGTCTTGTGCTTGGCCGCGAGTTCCTTGTACGAGGGGCCGTCCTTCGCGCGGTCGATACCATGGCAGCGCAGGCAGCCTTCCTGGCGGGCCAGCTTTTCCGCAGCCGCTGCGTCAACGGCGTGCGCGGACGGCGAGATTGCGAGCGCGACTCCGACCATCATGCCGGACGCAAGCAACATCCTTGTCGTGCTTGTCGATTTCATCTATGCGTTCCTTCCTTCAATAGGGACTGGAATGGATTTGCTCTTTGTACTGCACAGGGACACTTGACTTGCAGGGAGAAAACGCGGAGACGAAGAGACGTTCTGCTGCTCGCTTCAACAACCTGCTGCGGATGTACGGTGCATTCACGAATAAATCCCCAACAGATGGAAGGTTATATGTCCGAATTTGTTCTCACAATGAAATATGTTGTTACATCGATGCAGATTCTCTTGTTAATTCACATTCATTGACATGGATCAACCGGCATCGAAAGCCGATGTCGAATGCATCAATACGTGCGAAAAAACATCACTGCGAAAAAGCACATTCGTGCGCCCGAAAAAAAGAAGGTGCACAGGGAGAAAAGCGGCGTCGCGAAGCGTCATGTACATGACGGCGCAACGTAATGGAGGAAGTGTTTCCGTCCTCTTGCAGGATCGAGGACGCAAAAAAAAGCGCCGCTCGAGGCGGCGCTTTGCATGCTGCGATGCTTACCCGTTTTTCCTGTTGATCGTGATCTTCAGGTTGGCGGCACCCGGCGCAACCGGTGCGGTCACGCCTTCAAGATCGCCAGGCGCCGGTGTCGCGCTGCCATTCTTCGATACGCGCGCGCCAACGACGACCATCGGCACGCTCGAAAGCTTGGCCTCGGGCATCATGCTCATGCTGTCGTTGAGCTCGAAGCTCGCCGGCAAGTCCTTCACTTGCTTGCGCAGGACCGCCAGCGGGAAACGCGGGCCTTCCGCCGCACGCGCAAAGATGAACACCGTGTCCGTGTCGGCCACCTGGGCGCGCAATGCCGGATCGATATCCACTGTGCCGGTTACCTTCGCGCCGCTGGCTGCGGCCTTCGGCGCTTCAGGCTTGGCCTGCGCCACAGGAGCCATTCCACCCAGCTTCTGCGCCTCGGCAATGCTGCCGGAGACGGAGCGCGCGACTTCGGAATCGGCAGGCACCAGCGCCATGATTTTCTGCCAGCGCTCGACAGCCGCCGCATAGTCCTTGCGTTCAAACGCCGCACTACCCCACAGGGCGATCGCCTTGACGTTCTGCGGATCGATCTGCACCGCTTTCGCGGCAAGCTTTTCCGGTTCGCCGACCAGCGTGCGGCCAAGCGCCATTGCCAGGGTATCGGCGTAGTCGGACAGCAGGTTAGAGTCGTTCGGAACGAGTTGCACCAGGCGCGCGTAGGCATCGGCCGCCTCCTTGAAACGACCGATCGCGTTGTAGGAACGCGCGAGCATGTGCCAGCCTTCGATATTGTCCGGTTCGTTCTTCAGGCGCTCCGCCAGGGTAGCGACCATGCCTTCGATCTGTTCGGCCGTCACTTCATGCGAATTCTGCTGGTGCGCGGACGCGACCTGTTGCGCCGGATCCATTGCCTCGGGCGAACCTACCAGCAGGTAGGTCGAAATGGCGATCACCGGCACTGCCACGCCCACTGCGCCGGCAGCCCAGCGCTTGCCGCCGTCGACGGCGGGCGCCGCCTCTTGCGGCCGGACTTCCTCCGCCACGCGGCGCTCCAGTTCATGGCGTGCGCTTTCGTATGCGGCCTGTTCGATCAGCCCTGCCTCGCGGTCGGCTTCGAGTTCACGCAACTGGTCGCGCAACACGGCCAGGTTAAGCTGGTCGCGCTGCACATGGCCTGCCGCCTGCTCCTTGCGCAGCAGCGGCGGCAACAGGAACGCGAGCGCCGCGGCTACCAACAGCCCGGCGCCAATCAGAAATACTGTCATGCTTTATCCTTCGTATCGTTCGCGCCTTCCAGCAGGGACGCTGCGCGCTTGAGTTCGGTGTCGGGCATCTCGGCCTGCGCGACCTGGCGGCGCGACAACTTGCGCACCAGGATCAGGATGCCGCCGATCAGCAGAACAAACGGACCGAACCACAGCAGGAAGGTGGTGCCCTTCATCGGGGGACGGTACATCACGAAATCGCCGTAGCGCTCGACCATGTAATCGACGACGGCCTTGTCGGACATGCCGCTGGCCAGCTTCTCGCGCACCTGTTGCTTCAGGTCCATGGCGAGTTCGGCGTGCGAATCGGCGAGGGTCTGGTTCTGGCACACGAGGCAGCGCAGCTCTTCGGACAAGGCCATCACGCGCTTTTCCAGCTCGGGATTGTCGCTCGCAAGCGCCGCTTCCTTCGCCAGCGCGAAATCAGCTGAAACGGCCGATGCCGCCAGCAGGAGGGTGAACAATAATTTACGCACTCTTCAACTCTTTAATCATGGGCATGAGCTTCGTGTTGATCGCTTCCGGCGTCAGCGGCCCGGTGTACTTCATGCGGATCACGCCCTTCTTGTCGATGACGAAGGTCTCGGGCACACCATAGACACCGTAGTCGATGCCGACGCGGCCGTCATTGTCGAACGCGGACAGCGCGTACGGATTGCCGAAGTCGTTCAACCACTTGATGCCGTCCATGCGGCCGTCCTTGTAGTTCAAGCCGATGACCGGCACGACGTTGGCCTTGGCGAAATCCATCAGGTAGGGATGCTCGGCGCGGCAGGACACGCACCACGATGCCCAGACGTTGAGGATCCACACCTGCCCTTCCATGTCCTGAGGCGAAATCGTCTTGTCCGGCTGGTGCAGCTGCGTCAGCTTGAAGGCGGGCGCCGGCTTGCCGATGAAGGGAGACGGGATTTCACGCGGGTTCAGGCGCAGGCCGACACCGAGGAAGACCAGCAGACCGACGAAAATACCGAGCGGTAGCAAAAAGCGTTTCATGTTTTCCTATCGATTAAACCGGTTTCGCCGCCAGTTGCGCCGCCGCCTCTTTCTTCTGGCGGGCCGCGACGCGGTAACGACGGTCGGATGCGGCGAGCAGGCCGCCGATTGCCATGATGATGCAGCCGCCCCAGATCCAGCCGACGAAGGGCTTGTGCTGCACGCGCACGATCCACGCGCCGTCCTGGGTCGCCTCGCCAAGCGAGACGTACAGGTCGCGCGTAAAGCCGCGGTCGATGCCGGCTTCGGTCATCGGCATCTTCTGCACGAGATACATGCGCTTTTCCGGATGCAGCACGGTGACCTGCTTGCCGTTCTTCACGACTTCGAAGGTCGCACGGGCGGCGATGTAGTTCGGGCCCTTCACTTCGTTCAGGTCCTTCATGGTGAAGGCGTAACCGTTCACGGTGGCGGTTTCGCCGACGCGCATGTTCACATCCTTCTGGTCGTCGAACCCGCTCACCATGGTCACACCGACGACGAAAACGCCGATACCGACGTGTGCAATCAGCATTGCCCAGTAGCTGCGCGGCTCGCGTGCAAGGCGCTTGGTCAGCGGCATGGCGGCAGGTGCATGACGCACACGCTCCACGACGTGCGATACCGAGGCGAAAACGATCCAGATAGCGAATGCAAGACCTGCTGTCACCATCGGGGAGGCGGCAAGCACGATGGCCAGTGCCACGGCGACACCGACAGACGACAGCGCAACCCAGCGCAGACGACGCAGCAGTTCAGGCAGCGAGGCTTCCTTCCAGCGCACGAACGGACCGGCGGCAAGCAACACCAGGACCGGAATCATCAGCGGCACGAATACCGACTGGAAGTACGGCGGGCCGACGGAAATCTTGCCAAGGTTCAGTGCATCGAGGAACAGCGGATACAGCGTGCCGAGCAGCACCGTGCCGGAAGCCACCAGCAGCAGCACGTTGTTGACCAGCAGCGCGGACTCGCGGGAAATCAGCGAGAAGCTGCCGCCCAGGCCCACCGACGGAGCGCGCCATGCATACAGGAGCAGTGAGCCGCCGATCACGATGGCGAGGAAGATCAGGATGAACAGGCCGCGCTCGGGATCGGTCGCGAATGCGTGCACCGAAGTCAGCACGCCGGAACGGACCAGGAAGGTGCCCAGCAGCGACAGCGAGAAGGCGATGATCGCCAGCAGCACGGTCCAGTTCTTGAAGCTGCCGCGCTTTTCCGTCACGGCCAGCGAGTGGATCAGCGCCGTGCCGACCAGCCAGGGCATGAAGGAAGCGTTTTCCACCGGATCCCAGAACCACCAGCCGCCCCAGCCGAGCTCGTAATACGCCCAGAAGGAGCCCATGAAAATGCCCAGCGTCAGGAACATCCATGCCACCGACGTCCAGGGACGCGACCAGCGCGCCCATGCGGCATCCAGCTGGCCGCCCATCAGTGCGGCGATCGCGAACGCGAAGGCGACCGAGAAACCGACGTAGCCCATGTACAGCAGCGGCGGATGGATGATCATGCCGAAGTCCTGCAGCAGCGGGTTCAGGTCGCGGCCATCGGGCGCGCCCGGCAGCAGGCGGTCGAACGGATTCGAGGTGAACAGCAGGAACGCGAGGAAGCCGACGCCGACCAGGCCCATCACGCCGAGCACGCGGGCGACGGTTTCATCCGGCAGCTGGCGGCTGAACAGCGCGACCGCGAAGCTCCACATCACCAGCATCCAGATCCACAGCAGCAGCGAGCCTTCATGGCCGCCCCACGCGCCTGCCACGCGGTAGTACACCGGCAGCGAGGAGTTGGAGTTGGAGGCGACGTAGGTCACCGTGAAGTCATTGTTGACGAAGGAATAGATCAGGCAGGCGAAGGCCACCGTGATCAGGAGGAAGTTGCTCGCCGCCGCCGGACGCGCCAGCGCCATCCAGCGCTGGTTGCCCTTGAAGGAGCCGGCGATGGGCAGGATACCCTGCACCAGTGCCACGGCCAGCGCCAGCATGCAGGCGAAATTGCCAAGTTCTGGAATCATTTATTTCACTTCCTTTGCATCCGGCGCGGCCGGCGTAACGGACTGAGGCGCTGCAGCGGCAGCCTGTTCGCCGGTCTTTTGCTTGGCCGCGTCCTCATGGGCCTTCTTGACCGCATAGGCTGCTTCGGAAGGCATGTAATTCTCGTCATGCTTGGCCAGCACTTCGTCGGCGGCGAACTTGCCGTCCGCGCCGAGCTTGCCCTGCGCCACGACGCCCTTGCCTTCCTTGAACAGGTCGGGAAGGATGCCCTTGTAGGTCACCGGAATCTTCTTCGCCGTGTCGGTCACGACAAACGCGACGGTCACGCCGTCGGCCTGGCGCTTGATGCTGCCCTCTTCCACCATGCCGCCGATGCGGAAGCTGCGGCCCTTGGGCGCTTCGCCGGAGAACACTTGTGTCGGCGTGAAGAAGAACACCATGTTCTGCTGGAATGCAGACAGGACCAGCCACGCTGCCAGTCCCAGTGTGCCAAGCCCCGCCGTGATCAGGATCAGGCGCTTATGCCTCGTTTTCATTGCTTTCCCTCCGGTTGCTGCGTACCCAACGCCCATACAGTTTCATTACCGAATTGCGGCGCATGCGTACCGCAATCACTTCACCTGCGACCAGGACGACCGTCATCAGGACGGAGCCCCACACGTAGAGCGCGTAACCGCCCATCGCGAAGAAGTCGCTCCAGCTATTCCAGTTCATGTGTTTCTCTCCACGTATTCCTTCACCCAGTCGGTATGGCGCTCCCGCTCGAGCACGATGCAGCGCACGCGGAACAGCGCCACCGCGATCGTGTATGCCCACGAAGCAAGGGCCATTACCAGCATGCCGAGCAACATGGTCATCGCCATGCTCGGCGCCTTGGTCAGGCTGACCGACGATCCCTGGTGCAGGGTATTCCACCACTGCACGGAGAAGTAAATGATCGGGATGTTGACGACACCGACCAGGGCCAGCACGGCACCCGCCTTGTCGGCACGGCGCGGGTCGTCGATCGACGCCTGCAGGGCCATGAAGCCGATGTACAGGAACAGCAGGATCAGTTCGGAAGTCAGGCGCGCATCCCATACCCACCATGCGCCCCAGGTCGGCTTGCCCCACAGGGCGCCGGTCCACAAGGCGAGGAAGGTGAACATCGCGCCGGTCGGTGCCAGCGCGGTGGCCATCATGGACGACAGGCGGGTATTCAGTGTCAATCCGACAACCGACCAGAACGCCATCACGATATAGATGAACATCGACATCCACGCCGCGGGCACGTGGATGAAGATGATGCGATAGGACTCACCCTGCTGGTGGTCGGTCGGCGCGACGACGAAGCCGATATACAGACCGACAATGGTGAAGATGACAGCCGCAGTCGCAAACCAGGGAATCATCTTTCCCGCAAGTGGGAAAAAGGTCTGCGGCGATGCGTACTTGAAAAACCCCGAGCCGCTGGATTCGGCTCTGGTAGCGAAGGTTTGGTTGGCAGTGGACACTACGGCAATGCTCCAAGAAAAGTTTCGATGTCAGCCGGACCCTGTTCAAGGTCAAGAATTCCTGCGGCGACGTTCCCAGTTTCAGGAATTTCGCTGACAGCATATCGCTGTCTGCCTTCGGATTCCACCGGATCCGCATTTTCCTCATGAACCTGGCGGGATTTCGGCGTCTGACACGCGGCTGGTACAACCTGGCTGTCCTAAAGCAATCGCTGTGCCACGGAGTTTCCGGTAGTACTTGTTTCACTCGGACAGCACAGGGCGCGGACAGTTGCAGTACGTGCCGCGCATGAATTATTTGACAACAACCCGGTGAGGAGGTTGTGGGTGCAACAAGGACGGCGGACACAGACAGATTCTTACGCGCCGCCAGGGAGATACTGCCCGTTCCTGCTGCCCTGCCCTTCCTCCTATTCAACCGCGATCCGCAGTCCTGCCGCCGTCGCCCACGGAGCCAGCGCGGCCGCGCCGGCAAGTGCTCCGCCCAGCAACAACAGGTGCGCCGTTGCGCCGACACCCGACGCCTCGGCACCGACCGAACCTGCACCGAAGATCAGGACCGGGATATACAGCGGCAGCACCAGCAGCGCCACCAGCACGCCGCCACCGCGCACGCCCAGGGTCAGCGCCGCACCGATCGAGCCGACCAGGCTCAGTACCGGTGTGCCGAGCAGCAGGCTCACGAAGAGCACCGCCACCGACGACGCCGGCAGGTCGAACTGGATCGCCAGCACCGGCGCCAGAAGCACGAGCGGCAAGCCGGACACGATCCAGTGCGCAATGACCTTGCCGATGACAATGATGGTCAGCGGCTCGGAAGATAGCACCATTTGTTCGAGCGTGCCGTCGGCATAGTCGAGTGCGAACAGCCTGCCCAGCGCGAGCATCGATGCGAGCAGTGCCGCGACCCACAGGATGCCGGGCGCCATGGTGCGCAGCAGTTGCGGTTCCGGCCCGACGCCGAGCGGGAACAGGCTGGCGACAATGATGAAGAAGAAGAGCGTGGTGAGCACATCCGAGCGGCGGCGGAACGCCAGCAGCAGGTCGCGCCGGACGACGCAGATCAAGGCATTCAGCATATCCGCCCCTCGTTCATGTCCAGGCGCAGCGCGCGCTTTGCCGAGAGGTCGATTTCCTGGTGCGTGGTGTAGATGACCATGCCACCGCCCGCGAGATGCTTGCTGATTGTGCCGCACAGCGCCGCCACGGCACTCTTGTCGAGGGCAGTGAAAGGCTCGTCCAGAATCCAGAGCGGCATCGCCAGTCCGAGCGACAGGCGGGCGAGCGCCACGCGCTTGCGCTGCCCCTGCGACAGGGCACGCGTAGGCAGGTCGGCGGCACGGCCCAGGCCGAGCTGCTGCAGGGCCGCGTGCGCCTCATCCTCGGTCACCGGCGCGCCGGCCAGTGTCGTGGAGACGACCAGGTTTTCCCACGCCAGCAGATCGTCCTTCACACCGTTCGCATGACCGATATAGACCAGCTTGCTGCAGAACTCATCACGCAGGCGGCGGATGTTGCGACCTTCCCAGCGCACCTCCCCTGCCATGGGCACGGACAGGCCGCACAGCATGCGCAGGAGGCTGGTCTTGCCACTGCCATTGGTTCCCGACACCCACAGGGCGTCGCCGGGCTGGATTTCAAAGCTGAGATCGGCAAAGAGTTGGAGGTCGCCGCGAACGCAGGTAAGGCTATGTGCCTGCAGGCTCATGCGCGGTCTTTCCCGCGTCGAAAGACACGAAGTATCGAGAAGAACATGGATGGGTATTTGTTAAGCTTATTGCCGAAATGCATGCACATAACATGCCACGGCTCGCAATTATATGCGCAGTCCAAAAGCGTAGCCCGGATGTAGCAAAGCGGAATCCGGGGAAGGCGTTAAGCACATCCCCCGGATTCCGCTTTGCTACATCCGGGCTACAGGAGGTTTTCTCTTACGCGCTCAGCAGCGCGCCGAGTTTTTCATAATCGAGAATCTTGATGCGGCGTCCCATGACGGTGATCAGGCCTTCCGACGAGAAGTCGTGCAGCAGGCGCGACAGCGTCTCGGGGGTGAGGCTCAGGCGCGATGCGATGAGCGTCTTGCTGGCGATCAGTTCGACGGTATCGCCTGCCTGGTACTGGCTCTGGCGCAGCAGGTAACCTGCCAGCCGCTGCTTGGCGGTCTGCAGCGAATAGCTTTCGATATCGCGCGTGAGCGTATAGAGCTGACGGCCAACGCACACCATGAGCTCCTGCGCAAAGGTGAAATTGTCTTTCGCGACTTCGAGAATTTTCTCGCGGGTGGTGTGGACCAGCATCGAGTCGGTGGTGGTCTTCACGAAGGCAAGGTGCGCGCGGTCGAGCAGCATTTCGCCCAGGCCGAAGCACTTGTTCTGTCCCAGGATGGCGAGCGTCTTCTCGCTGCCGTCCTTGCGGTCGAAACCGATCTTGACCTGTCCGTAGACGACGACGTACACGCCCTTGGGCGCGTCGCCCTGGTTGATCACGCAGGTGTTCGTCGTCGCGCGTATCGGTTGCGTGGCCGACGTCACCTCGTCCAGCTGACGCTCGTCCAGCATGCGGAACAAGGATGTGTTGGCAAGAATGCGTTTCAGGTTTTGCATGGAATCTTCTCGCGGCGATCGAGCACGGTCTAGTCTCATTCTCGGTCCTGCATCGGTTGAGTAATGTGTTGTTTCGCCATATAGCTGCTGCATCGATGTCCCCTCTTGATTGGAGTACTCCACACTGCTGCTGGCGTCTTTTCCCACGAGCATCACAATGCAAGATGCGGGCCAGCTCCAAGGAAAAAATGTCGATATGGACTGCCTTTCGCGTCATCAAAAGTGCAACGAAGCTTGTTGCATATCAACGTGAAGGCAAGGATATCGATCCCCTTCGGTTTTTTAATGATCTAGATCAATTTTCCCCAACTGCGTTTTCCCTCTGGGAATTTCGTGCAAAAACGCGGGAAAAAACAGGCGAATTCCGTAAGCGCGGCGTAAGCAATCACGTAAGCCTCACCACCATTGCTTGCTGTTCGCATGGGGCACGCTGTGGCAGCGTTCGCAGGAGTTATGCGTAACGAATGCGACCCGGTCGTGACACACGCCGCAATATTGCCCGCGGAAGATCTTCTCCATTGAAATCTCGTTCGCGCCCGCTTTCGGAATGAACAGACTGTCATGGCAATTGCTGCACGCCAGCCATTCCGTATGCGAGTTGTGCGGAAAGCGCACCCACGGCATTTCCTTCGTGTTCTTGAGGATGACGTCGAGGTTGAGGACCTGGTGCGGCTTGCTGTTGGTCAGGTCGGTACGCGGCTTGATTGTGCCGCTGCGCAGCGCCCCCATCCAGTCGACGGCGCCGCGCTTGTCCAGTGGAAGCTGGGCGCGCATCTCCTCGCTTTTCTGCAAGGTGGCGTGGTCAGGGTTGCGCGGGTCGTAGAAACGATTCTTGTCCGCGCCCTCGTCGGCCGTAATCGTCGGCGCCTCGTCAGGCACCTCCTCGATCCTGACGGTCGGCTCGACCGTCGCCTTGCGCAGCTGCGAATACGCGCCCTTCTGCACGGACAGTACAAGCAGGCAAGCAAGGAACAGCACGAGGAGATGACGAATGCGGGGCATGACGAGGAGGAGAAGCGGCAATATCCGTCCAGACTATATCGATGCCTGCCGGCATTTCATTTGATTTGCATCAACGCCGCCCGGCTTCCCGAAACCGGGGATGCTGTGCTGCCGCGGCGCAACAAACCTGTCAATGGCGCGAACATCCGAAAACCCTATCCTGGATCAAGGAATCCGAACTTCGCATGAGAAAAAATGCCATGATCACGGAGCCCTGACCATGGACACGATTTGCGCCTACCTGAAGCACGACCACCAGCGTTGCGACGACCTGTTCGACCAAGCGGAGACCAGCGTTGCGCAGCGCAACTGGAAAAGTGCCATCGACAACTTCCGCAAGTATCAGGACGTCTTGCGACAGCACATCCGCATGGAAGAAAAGGTCCTGCTTCCCACATTCGAGCAAACGCTCGCTGGCGGCGCGGAACCCGTTGCGATGCTCCGCTCGGAGCACAAGCAGATCAATGGCATCGTCAACCGCATGTGGGAGGCCATCCAGCGCTTTGACGCGGCGGATTATGTCCTCCATGCCGAAACGCTGACGCTCCTGATGCAGCAGCACACGCTGAAGGAAGAAGAAATGCTGTACCCCCTGCTCGACCGTGCCCTGGCATGCAAGCGCAGCAAGATCATCAGCGCCATGGCCGAGTACCTGAAGCCCGCCACCCCCGATTTCGCCGCAAGCTGATCCCGCGGCCTGCAGCCGGCGAAGATTCCTTTGAACTTCGCCCGGCCTCATCCCTCTATCCATCGATTGTTGCAGCCGCACATTTTCGGCACGCTCCTTGCTTTAATGCCGTCTGGAATCGCACCGTGACGATGCAGTCATCCCGCGGTCACTGCGGAACGACATGATGTGCGATCGTCATGCCAAGTGTGCATCCCGTCCATGAGACGGGACCGGCATGTTGCCGAACGCATGCGACACCATCGCATCCAGTAAATCACCATCAATAACTTATGAACGACTTATCTTTGCAATACATCGAAAACGTCACCTACGATGAACTGAGCATCGGCCAGTCCGCACGCCTCGTGCGCACCCTCGCCCTGTCGGACATCCAGGCGTTTGCCGCCGTCTCCGGCGATTACAACCCCACCCATTTGGATGCCGAATACGCGGTGCAGACGCTGTTCCACGGCGTCGTCGCGCACGGCATGTGGGGCGCCACCCTGATTTCCAGCCTGCTGGGCACGCAGTTCCCCGGCGCCGGCACCATTTATGCGGACCAGTCCCTGCACTTCAGCAAGCCGGTACATGTCGGCGACACGCTGACCGTGATCGCTACCGTCACCGCCATGGATGACGCGACCAAGCGCGTCACGCTCGATTGCCAGGTGATCAACCAGAAGGGCGTCGTCGTGCTGTCCGGCACGGCCGTCATCATCGCGCCGACGCAGAAGATGCGCCGCAAGGCCATCAACGTGCCCCAGGTGCGGACTTTTGATCCGCAGGCGCGATTCGATGCCCTGCTCTCCAGCGTGAGCCACCTGTCCGCGGTCCGTTGCGCAGCCGTCCACCCCTGCGACAAGGAGTCGCTGCGCGGTGCACTGAACGCCGCCCACTTCGGCCTCATCAATCCGGTGCTGATCGCGCCTGAATCGAAACTGCGCGCCGTTGCCGAAGAGGCGGAACTCGACCTCGGCGGCTTCGAGATCATCTCGGTTGAACACAGTGTCGCCGCCGCGCAGCGCGCCGCCGAAATGGCCGCCAACGGCGAAGTCGAAGCCCTGATGAAAGGCAGCCTGCACACCGACGAACTGATGAGCGCCGTGGTCACCACCCGCGCGCTGCGCACCAAGCGCCGCCTGTCGCATGTCTTCCGCTTCGACGTCCCGATGTACGACAAGCCGCTCCTGATCACCGACGCGGCGATCAACATCAAGCCGACGCTCGAGGAAAAGGCCGACATCATCCAGAACGCGATCAACCTCGCGCACGCGCTCGGCACCGAAACCCCGCACGTGGCCATCCTGTCGGCAGTCGAAACCGTCAACATCAAGATGCAGTCCACGCTGGACGCCGCCGCCCTGTGCAAGATGGCGGACCGCGGCCAGATCAAGGGCGGCGTGCTCGACGGCCCGCTGGCCTTCGACAACGCGATCTCGATGGAAGCCGCGCGCATCAAGGGGATTGATTCGCCGGTCTCCGGCAATGCCGACATCCTTGCCGTGCCCGACCTCGAATCCGGCAACATGCTGGCCAAGCAGCTTGAATACCTGGCCGGCGCGACGACCTGCGGCATCGTGCTCGGCGCACGCATTCCGATCGCCCTCACCAGCCGTGCCGACAGCGCCAATGCCCGTGTGGCCTCCGCAGCGCTGGCATTGCTGCTCGCACACCAGAACAGGAAGGTGCAGCCATGACCAACGACGCTATCCTCGCGGTCAACGCCGGCTCGTCTTCCCTGAAGTTCGCGCTGTATCCGCAGAACGGCACTGACATCGGCGCCGCGCCGTTGTCCGGCAACATGGAAGGATTGGAAGTCGGCGGTTCGCCGGTCGTCAAGATTTCGAGCAAGGACGGCAACAGCAAGGAAACGCTCGACGCCGGCGACGGTTCGCCGCACGAGCGCGCGCTCGCCGCGTTGCACAAGGTGCTGGAGCGCCATGCCAAAGGCATCCGCATCACCGCGGTCGCGCATCGCATCGTGCATGGCGGCGACCGCTTCGCGGAATCCGTCGTGCTCAATGAAGACACGCTCGCCTACCTCGAGACGCTCTGCTCGCTGGCGCCGCTGCACCAGCCGCACAACCTCGCGGGCGTGCATGCGTTCCGCAAGCACTTCCCCGACCTGCCGCAGATCGGCTGCTTCGACACGGCCTTCCACGCAACCCTGCCGGAGATCGAGTACACCTTCGCCCTGCCCCAGGCATTGCGTGAGGAAGGCATCCGCCGCTACGGATTCCACGGCCTGTCGTACCGGTATGTGACCGATCGCCTGCTGGAAAAAACCACGCGGGCGAAAGAGCGCATGATCATTGCCCACCTCGGCAACGGCGCCAGTGTCTCCGCCGTCAAGGGCGGCAAGAGCGTCGCGACCACGATGGGCTTCTCGGCGCTGGACGGCCTGATGATGGGTACGCGCTGCGGCGCCATCGATCCGGGCGTGCTGCTGCACCTGCTGCGCCAAGGCTGGAGCTGGGAAAAGCTGGAACGCACGCTGTACCGCGAATCCGGCCTGCGCGGCGTGTCGGGGGTGTCCGCCGACATGCGCACGCTGCGTTCGAGCGAGGATCCCGGCGCGCAACTGGCGATCAATATCTTCACCCACCGTCTCGTCCGCGAATGCGGCGCCCTCAGCGCCTGCCTGCAGGGACTCGACGTGCTTGCCTTCACCGGCGGCATTGGCGAGCACGACACGACCTTGCGCGCGCAGGCGTGTGATGCGCTGTCCTATCTCGGCGTGAAGATTGACGCAAAGGCCAATCTCGAAGCAACCAATGATGTCATCATGCCGATCCATGCGAAGGACAGCAGCGTGGAGATTTGGGTGGTGCCGACCGATGAAGGAAGGGTTGCGGCGCAGGATGCGGCGCGGCTGATCACCTGATCGGAGCCTCGGGCCATGAAGAAGGCGGCACGTTGTGCCGCCTTTTTTGTGTGTGAACGTAACTGGCCTGCACGCTCGTCGCCATATCCACTTGCAGGAGAGCCGGAACGCTCGAAGCACCATAAAGGTCATCCGTCATCCCCGTACAAAAGAAAAACGGCGGCACACCGTGCCGCCGTTTTTTCGCACCCTCCGCAGATCAGTCGAAGCGCCTGCCGCGCACGTCCTCTCGCACGCGATCGGCAAACCCCGCCGCAGCGAAGCCGGGCCCCTTACCCGTTATGGGCGCGAATGAACGATGAAACGATGGGGCAGATATTCTCGCGCCAGCGACGGCCGGAGAAAATGCCGTAGTGGCCGCTGTCCGGTTCGACATGGTGCTTGCGATGTTCCGCCGGAATCGACGCGCAGAGCTTCTGTGCGGCTTCGGTCTGGCCGATGCCGCAGATATCGTCCTTTCCGCCTTCGACCGTCAGCAACGCGACGTTCTTGATGTCCTGTGGACGCACCAGCTTGCCGTCCACTTTCCACGTGCCGTTGGCCAGCGCAAAGTCCTGGAAGACGATCTTGATGGTCTCGAGGTAGAACTCGGCGGCCATGTCGAGCACCGCGTTGTACTCATCGTAGAACTTCACGTGCGCATCGGCGGGATGCCCATGCGCGCGGTCTTCGTAGAAGTGCAGGTAGCTTTCCATGTGCTTTTCCGGATTCATCGCAATGAAGCCGGCATGCTGCAGGAAGCCTGGATAGACGCGGCGTCCGGCGCCCGGATAGTTGAACGGCACGACGTCGATCACGGTGTTCTCGAACCAGTCGTACGGACGATCGTGGGCGAGCTTGTTCACTTCCGTGGGCGAGATGCGTCCGTCGATCGGGCCGCCCATCAGTGTCATGGTACGCGGCTGGATGTCGCCGGCCGACGCCATCAGCGACACGGCCGCCAGGACCGGAACCGTCGGCTGGCAAATCGCCATCACGTGGACGTCGGGGCCGAGCATGCGGATGAAGTCCTGCACATAGTGCACGTAGTCGTGCAGGTGGAACGCGCCTTCGGAGAGCGGCACCATGCGTGCATCGACCCAATCGGTGATGTAGACGTCCTGCTCATGCAGGAGCACGCGAACGGTGTCGCGCAGCAGCGTGGCATGGTGGCCGGACAGCGGCGCGACCAGCAGCAGCTTGGGCTGGTTGAGCGGCGTGCGGGTCTTCTTGGCGAAGTGCAGCAGCTTGCAGAACGGCTTGTCCACGGCCAGCGTTTCTTCGATTTCGACGAAATGGCCGTCGACGGTCGTGGATTCGATGTTGAAGCCCGGTTTCTTGTAATCCTTGCCGATGCGGTGGAACAACTCTGCTCCCGCGGCGATGTTCTGCGCGAACGGCGTGTAGGCGAGAGGAGAAACCGCGCTGGTGAACAGATGGGAGACGGCGTCGGCCCATTGCGCCATCGGGCTGATGGCGGCGTGTTGCAATTCATGGATCTGGTACAGCATTTTTGTGTCCTGACGTTTTCAGTACTTCATTCAAAGATTTGCCATCAGGAAAATGCAAAGACCGTGCCACCCGGCAACTCTGGAACGTCGCGTGAAAAAAAAAGGCCGCCTGGGTTCAGGCGGCCAAAGGGCTTTCCCTACAGGAGGGAGAGGAGACAACGGGTAACTAGAACTCCATCCAGTCGTCGGTGCCGGTACGTACGGCAGCGGCGAGTTTGGGATGGCGCGGCACGATGCCGGTAGTGGCTTTGGAGGACGCCACCTTCAGCGGTGCGACACTGTTCGGTTCGACGGGTGAGGCTTCGGCTTCCGGCGTTTCGTCCTGCAGGCCGGAATCCGCGAATTGCTCCAGCTTGAATACATTGACGACCTGGGCAAGATTGGCAGCCTGCTCCTGCATCGCTTCCGCAGCCGCCGCGGATTGCTCGACCAGCGCCGCATTCTGCTGCGTCACTTCGTCCATCTGCGTGATCGCCTGGTTGATCTGTTCGATGCCGGCGGTCTGCTCGTTGCTGGCGGAACTGATCTCATCCATGATGTCCGTCACGCGCTTGACGCTGGCAACCACCTCGTGCATCGTCGCGCCGGCCTGGTCGACCAGTTTCGAACCCACGCCGACCTTATGCACGGAATCCTCGATCAGTGCCTTGATTTCCTTTGCTGCGCCGGCAGAACGCTGGGCCAGGTTGCGCACCTCGGCGGCTACCACGGCAAAACCGCGCCCCTGTTCGCCAGCACGTGCTGCTTCGACCGCCGCGTTGAGCGCCAGGATGTTGGTCTGGAAGGCGATGCCGTCGATGACGCTGATGATGTCGGAAATCTTCTTCGCAGAGTCGTTGATCGAATGCATGGTGTCGACAACCTGCTCGACCACTTCGCCGCCCTTCACCGCGACTTCGGATGCGGACTGCGCAAGCACATTGGCCTGCTTGGCGTTGTCGGCGTTTGCCTTGACGGTGGAGGTCAGTTCTTCCATCGATGAAGCGGTTTCCTGCAGCGAGCTGGCCTGCTGCTCGGTGCGCGAGGACAGGTCCAGGTTACCGGTAGCGATCTCGATGGACGCGGTCGTCATGGTTTCCGTACCCGAACGCACCTGCGAGACAATGGTCACAAGGCTGGTGTTCATTTCCTTGAGGGCTTCCATCAGTTGGCCCGCTTCGTCCTTCGACTTGACCTGTACGTCGCAGGTCAGGTCGCCCTGCGCTACGCGGCGTGCCACGCCAACCGCTTCGTTCAGCGGACGGGTAATGCTGCGGGTCACCAGCCATGCGGCGCCGAGACCGATCACCAGCGCTGCACCGCCGAGTGCCCAGGTCAGGATCAGCGCACTCTTGTAAGAGGCGCGCGCCTCTTCCACGGCAGTGTCTGCCATCTTGTCCAGCATGCGGACCAGTTCGTCCATCGCGCCCAGCCACTTCTTCTGGTTCGGCCACACTTCATTCACGAGCAACTTGACGGCTTCTTCCTGCTTGTCTTCGTTCAGCAGGTCGACCACCTTGTCGGTCAGGGGCTCGGTCGCAGCCTTTGCGGCGGCAATCTTGGCCAGCACTTCCTTGCCCTTGTCGCTCGTCATCAGGCGCTCGAGGTTCTCGACATAGGAGGCATATTCGTCGCGGTCGTCAAAAATCCGGTCGGATTCGCGTTCCTTCTGCTTTTCGTCCGTCATCAACGCCAGGTTACGGGTGGCCAGGCCAATGGAGAGCACCGACTGGCGCATCTCGAATGCGGCCTTGGTCATCACATTGTTCTGGTTGACGATACCGTCGAGGCTGCGCTCGATGGACGCCATGCGCGAGATGCCAATTAGCGCCAATGCGATCATCAGTACCAGCACCAGGCCAAAACCCAGGCCAAGGCGAATGCCGATTTTCAGATTGGAGATTTTCATTTTCCTCATCCCTGTAGATGAAAGCCTTCGTCGATCTTGATGGTTGTCAACTTTGTCCTAGGGCAAAAGCAAATAGTCTGCCAGCCGACAATATTGGCGGCAGATCAAGGGAAAGCTGTGGAATCAACAAGATTTGGGGAAGATTCTGTCTGTCAGTTTCCCGAAAGCAGGAAATCCATCCTGATTGCGGGAAATTGTCGTCTCGGTCGGAAACGATTCGGCAAAACCCCTTTTAAATCATGGTCTTCAGCCGCATTGCCCATAGTTGCCACATGGCAATATTTGACGGAGAAACGCCGTCCTGACATCGGGACAATGGCTTGGAACGGCCGACCACGGGATTTGTGACAAAAACGCATAAATCAAGTGACAAAACGTTGCGTTCATACACTTTTTGCTCGCATATACTTCGAACCAGACTTGCTTACAGCTATAACAATTGATGACGCGCCCGCGCGCCGATTCATGACAACTTCACACGAGGATGCACTCCATGACCGCACGTACTTCCGTCCATCGCCTCCAGGTTGCCACCGTCCTGTACCGCTTCATTGAAGACAAGGTCTTGCCCGGCACCGGCATCGACAGCGCCACCTTCTGGAAAGGCTTCGACGCCATCGCCCACGACCTGGCGCCGAAAAACGCCGCCCTGCTGGCTGAGCGCGACCGCCTGCAACTGGAACTGGACAAGTGGCACCGTGCCAATCCCGGCCCGATCCAGGACATGGGAGCCTACCGCGGCTTCCTGCAATCGATCGGCTACCTGTTGCCGGCCCCGGGCGATGTCAAGGCGACCACGGCCAACGTCGATGCCGAACTGGCACTGCAAGCCGGCCCGCAGCTGGTCGTGCCCATCCTCAACGCCCGCTACGCGCTGAATGCCGCCAATGCACGTTGGGGCTCCCTGTATGACGCCCTGTATGGCACCGACGCCCTGCCCGAGACCGATGGCGCCACGCGTGCCGGCGGCTACAACCCGGTCCGCGGCGCCAAGGTCATTGCCTTTGCCCGCAACTTCCTCGACCAGACCGCGCCGCTGGCCAAGGGCTCGCATGCCGACGCCACCGCCTACCGCGTGGAAGGCGGCAAGCTGGTTGTCGCGCTGAAGGACGGCGCCACCGGCCTGAAGGACGAGCAGAAGTTCGTCGGTTTCCAGGGCAAGGCGGAAGCGCCCTCGTCCGTCCTGCTGAAGAACAACGGCCTGCACATCGACATCCAGATCAACCGCGACACCAAGATTGGCAGTCAGGACGCCGCCGGCGTGGCCGATGTGGTTGTCGAAGCAGCCCTGTCCACCATTCTCGACCTGGAAGACTCCGTCGCCGCCGTGGACGCGGAAGACAAGGTACTCGCCTATGAAAACTGGCTCGGCATCCTGCAGGCCACGCTGGTGGAAAGCGTTTCCAAGGGCGGCAAGACCTTCAACCGCACCCTGAACGCCGACCGCAAGTACACCGCCGGCGTAGGCGCGACCGACGCCAAGGATGGCGTCGTCACGCTGCACGGCCGCTCCCTGCTCTTCCTGCGCAACGTTGGCCACCTGATGACCAACCCGGCCATCCTGCTCGACGGCGGCAAGGAAATCCCGGAAGGCATCCTGGACGCGATCGTGACCGTGACCATCGCGCTGCACGACCTCAAGCGCAAGGCAGGCCAGGAAATCGGCAACTCGCGCACCGGCTCTGTTTATATCGTGAAGCCGAAGATGCACGGCCCGAAGGAAGTGGCGTTCGCCAGCGAACTGTTCGGCCGCGTCGAGCAGCTGCTCGGCCTGCCCAACGAAACCGTCAAGCTCGGCATCATGGATGAAGAGCGCCGCACCAGCGTCAACCTCAAGGCCTGCATCAAGGAAGCCGCGGGACGCATCGCCTTCATCAACACCGGCTTCCTCGACCGCACCGGCGACGAGATGCACACCGCGATGCATGCCGGCCCGATGATGCGCAAGGGCGACATGAAGACCAGCAAGTGGCTGTCCGCCTACGAGCGCAGCAACGTGCTGACCGGCCTGTCCTCCGGCCTGCGCGGCCGCGCCCAGATCGGCAAGGGCATGTGGGCCATGCCGGACCTGATGGCCGCGATGATGGAACAGAAGATCGTCCACCCGAAGGCAGGCGCCAACACCGCCTGGGTGCCGTCGCCGACCGCCGCCACGCTGCACGCGCTGCACTACCACCAGGTCAGTGTCGCCGACGTGCAGAAGGAACTGGAAAAGATCGATGCGCCCGCCGAGATCGAACGCCTGCTCGGCGAACTGCTGCAGATCCCCGTCGTCGCCAAGGCCGAGTGGTCTGCCGCCGAGATCCAGCAGGAACTGGACAACAACTGCCAGGGCATCCTCGGCTACGTGGTGCGCTGGGTCGACCAGGGCGTTGGCTGCTCCAAGGTGCCGGACATCCACAACGTGGGCCTGATGGAAGACCGCGCCACGCTGCGCATCTCCAGCCAGCACATCGCCAACTGGCTGCTGCACGGTGTCGTCACCGAAGCGCAGGTCACCGAGACGATGCAGCGCATGGCCAAGGTGGTGGACGGCCAGAATGCAGGCGATCCGCTGTACAAGCCGATGGCGCCGAACTTCGAGGCATCGTACGCGTACAAGGCGGCGCGTGACCTGGTCTTCAAGGGACTGGAACAGCCGAGCGGTTATACCGAGCCGCTGCTGCATGCCTGGCGCTTGAAGGTGAAGGCGGACGCTTGATACGCTTGTAAAAGGCGTTGAATGAAAGCGGGCCGGTCTGCGAAGACTGGCCCGTTTCCTTTTCCGCCATCACTTTTGGCGGCTCGCAATCATTTCATCCCGCGTCTTGCGGCAACGAGACTGCGAGCACAGGAGAATCAAGCGCTTTCGCTTGCTCTTCCGCGTGCTGCCTGACATCCCGGAAGAACTGCTGATACGTCGTATCCAGGATCTTGTTGAACACCTCGCTGTTTTCGATGTAAGAACTTCTGTACAGGCCAGGAGCAAACCCGGTCTCGAGAATGAAAGGCTGGATCCCTGTCTCCGTGTACCGGAGGATGATATCGAAACTCAGAAGCAGGACTGTGTTCTCCGCCCGCTCATCCGGCATCAGGAAATTGTCCAGGATATGGCGGCCCACCCAGATCGCACTCAAGGCATTGCCGATTTCCTTTTCGATCTTCTTGAACAGCAGCTCCTTGTCTTCTTCGATCCCATCAAGATACTCGTCCGTCGTGATGTTGTGATCGATCTGGCCTGACTGCATCGACACCACGGTGATGCACGCTTCCCGGTCAGGTGTTTCATTTGCGTTGTAGACCTTGTTGGAAATCCGCGGCGCTCCCCTGCCATACATCGTGAACTTCAAGGGCTCCCAGGAAAAGACGCCGACGAGGAAGCGCAGGTCGGCCTTGTGTGCGCCCTTGTAAAGCACGCTGTCGGAAATGAACTCTTGCGCGACGTACCATTGATCGCCATTGGCCTCGAGTTCCCTGATGACGCTTTCGCAATTCGTCCGATCGATGACATGGATCCCGCGACTGTTGGCGTCGAGATAGGGCTTCACGATGATCGGTCCTGTGGTAACCAGTTCCGGCAGTTCGTTGATCAGCGCCGCCTTGCCGCGTAACCGCGTCCGCGGCCGGGACACTTTTATTCCTTGCGATTCAGCGTACTGAAAGCACTCTTCCAGATACCATTTGCCAACGTAGGTCATCACGCTGTAGAACGACAGATATCCCTTTTTCCAGACTGTGTTGCGCAGGTGAAGCGCATACTTGTTGGTGATCGTCATCCCGCAGGCGTTGTTCGAACTGATCACGTCATGCTTGATCAGATAGCTCATCACATCCACGTTGTGCGCGTTGACTTCCGTGGACGGGGAATCCACGTCGTTCTTGTGTTCATAGACGTAGTCCGGCCTGACCAGGTGAGGCGCCGTGATCTGTATTTCCTGTCCGTTCTTCAGGATAAATCCACGCCGCGCAAATACATGGCCTTCGATCACGACAAGATTGTTCCAGCTTGTGACCACGACTTCATCCGCCGCCGCTTCCGCCTGCTCGAAAAATCGATTGTGGTAGTTGAACCTGAAATAGTCGAACGGCTTCTGTTTCGTTTCCCCGACAAGGAAGAGAAATTGCACTTTCTCTTTCACGACATTGTTCTGTTCGTGCGCAGCGGTCGCTGCGCGTCCTTTCGTGCTCCTGCTTTTCTTCATGGTTGACTATCTCTTCGATCAGGAAATGGAAGTCACTCTAACCGTCGAACGAATGAACACGTCGCAATTTGAAACAAGATGAGCCATTGCGGCGACTCGATGTACACCACGCGTGAAGGCGAAGGCCGAATGAGGAGATGGAAGAATGAAAATGGGCCGGACTACACGGACCGGCCCGCTTGTTTTTCAGCTGCTTCACTTCCACGAAATCAGCAGGTGAGGTTTCCGCCCGCATCCACTCCCAGCAACCGGGCGATATCGAGGTAATACGTCACACGCATCTGCATCTTCAGGTAGCCGTCGGAACCTGCTGCCTTGCCGCATTCCAGCGCACCGTTGATGCTGCGGGTCGTTTCGCCGAATCCGGCGTTGTTGACCATGGCCGCATGTCCCGTCATCGTTCCCGCGCCGACCGACGTCATCCAGAACCAGAGCGCCGTCTTCCAGGCAGTGGCCGCGTCCGTTTCCACCAGGTCGGGATTGTTCAGGAGGTCGACGCCGAAAGCCGCGCCGGCGGTGGCGTAGTTGTAGTTCCAGCTGATCTGCAGCGGCCCCCGTCCGTAATACTGCTTTCCCGGCGCGCAGGGATACTGGACGCTCGCCAGGCAATAAAGCGGCCAGTTGGCCTGGTTGAGCTCCGTGACGTATCGCAGCCCACCGCTCTCATGCATGACCTGTGCAAGGAATGCCGCCGCCTCGCGCAATCGCACTGGTCTATCCCCGGACCCGGCAAATTCCGGGAAGGCCTTGACAGCGTCGACCAGCCCCGCATAGGTATAGAACGAGGCGCGGTTCGGGAATATCTGGTTGAATTGCGCTTCGGTGACGATAAAGCCCGGTTCGACGACAGGTGCAGGCACCGTCGGTGTTGTCACCGGCGGAACCGTCGTCTGCCCCGCCCCGGATATGGCCCCGGGCGTACCGCCGATCTGCACCCAGAGGTCCTTCGCATCGCCTCCTCCGCACGCTGAAAGCACTCCCGAAACGCATAGTGCCGCTGCCAGTTTTCTTACCATCTTCATAGGTCTCCCCCTTTATCAAGTGCACCCATATCCGCAAGTTGCGTACCGGAAGCCAACATTGCGCTAAGTGCTTGATTTGATGCGGTAAGCGCACAGACTTGTGCCCAAGACCTTTGAAAGGTGCAAGTTTCGCCGTCACAACGGCATGCGGAATTGAAAGGTCAGGAGGCCGCCGCCTCTGGAAGGACATACAATTGACCCCAATTAAGAAATGGTTTCTGCAGAGTTGTTCAGGCAGCGGAGGATGGGGTAATGCACCTCGACGTAAGAACGGTATTTTTCATGCTCGCCATCGCTGCGTTGTCAGCGTCGGCGTCCCTTTTCCTGGCGCAGCGGATGAAGCTTTCCGTGCATGGCATCAAGCATTGGGCCTGGGGACTCGCGATTGCCGGCAGCAGCGGCTTTCTCCTTGCGGCGCGGGGCACGATCAACCCGGCCTTGTCCGTCGTGCTGGGCAACTGCATGCTCTTGCTGGGCTATTCGTTTCTCTGGACGGGCATGCGGCAATTTGTCGGTGTTCCTGTCCGGGCATGGTTCCTGTTGGTGGCGCCGATGCTTGCTGCCGTCGTTTTGTCCCTCTATTTCCTTGATGATCGCAACGGTCCCGGACGCATCGCCTTCCTGTCGTCGCTGATCACGATCCTGTCGGTGCTGGGCGCCTGGGAACTGCTGCGCACGAACAAGGACCGCCGGCTCGGACGCCGCTGGGTTGCCTCGATCCTGCTGCTGCACGCCGCTTTCAATATCTGGCGCGCCGCTTATAACGCCCTTGGCCAGAATATCGATGGCCCCTACGCCCTGGGGTCGCTGTCCACCGCCACCGGCGTCGAGGCGTTCCTGTTCATGGTCTTCCTGACCCTGGGCCTCATCCTGATGACGACGGATGCCCTGCAGACGGAATTGAATCGCCAGGCAAGCCGCGACCCGCTGACCGACGTGCTCAACAGGCGTGCCTTCCACGAACTATTCGAACGCGAACTGTCGCGCTCGCAGCGCGTGGAGAGCCCGCTATCCGTACTGCTGATGGATATCGACCATTTCAAGCGTTTGAACGACACGTATGGCCATCATGCGGGCGATCTCGCGCTCAAGCATTTCGTCACCATCACTTCCCTCTGCCTGCGCGCGCAGGACATCCTCGCCCGCTTTGGAGGAGAAGAATTCGTCGTTCTCCTCCCCGATGCCAACATCGATGCTGCGCAGATCGTCGCGGAACGGATCCGAGGCCAGCTCGCCAACCATCCCATGGCGACGCCAGACGGCGATGTGTCGTTTACGGTCAGCATAGGCGTAGCGGTCGTAACGGAACAGGCAACCGACCTGAAGGACATACTCAGCCGCGCCGATGCCGCGCTTTACCAGGCAAAAATGAAAGGCCGCAACCGTACCGTCGCGGCGTAAGAAGCCTCGTCCCTGGCGGTCCGGACTGTCCAGAAGTCTAGCGTCGCGGTATGCGCTTGTGGATTTCCAGTTCGGCGATGCCGTAGGTAACGGTGCGGTTTCGCGTGGTCTTTGCCTTCAACAGCGCCATGTCGGCGGCATGCAATACCGCTTCCCAGGAGTCGCCATGCTGGGGATAGCTCGCGACGCCCAGCGAGATCGTGATCCTGTCGAGCGGGCGGCCGTCCATTGCCATTTCCAGCGCTTGCGCTTTGTCACGCAACTTTTCGGCAATTTCACTTGCGGAGGAAAGCGGTGTCCCGGGCAAAATGATGGTGAATTCCTCGCCGCCATAGCGGCAAGCGAGATCGCTGCCGCGCATTTCCGCCTGCAGCATCTTGCCCACGCCACGCAGCAAGGCGTCGCCGGCCGGATGTCCGAACGTGTCGTTGAAGCGCTTGAAATGATCGATATCGATCATGATCATGGAGAGCGGCGTATCGTTGCGATCCGCCCTTCTCGTCTCGCGCAGCAGCGATTCTTCCATGAAGCGCCGGTTGAACAGCCCGGTCAGTCCGTCCCGCATCGCTTGCGCGTGCAGTTTCTCCGTCAACTTCAGGTTTTCCAGGGTGAGCGCGGCGTGCTCGGCAAACGCGACTGCCAGCGGCTGTTCGTCGGAATGCGAAAGCTTGTCATTTTCGAGGTGCAGGATGCCCAGCATTTCGCCCTGTACCACGAGCGGCACGCAAACGTAGCTGCTCGGCGGCGGATCGTCGACATGATGGCAGCGGGGTTCGTGGCCGGTTGCTTCGACGCGGTACATTTTTCCCCGTCGCACCGCCCAGCAGTCCTGCGGCAGGAAATCCGCTTTGACTGCGGGATCCCTCCAACTGGTGCGCGACTCATAGTGGTCGCCGCTGGCGTGCAGCAAATACAAGGTGCCGGGCTGTTGCGGAAATAGCCGCAGCGCGAACTGCCGCACCACCGCCAGGACTTCATCCTGGGTCGCGCAAACCTGCATGGCATCGCTCATCTCTTTCAAATCGCGCAATTCGTTGCCGTAGCGCTGGAGTTCCTGGATGCGGCCTTGAATCGATTGCGCCATGTCATCCATTGCGGCGCCAAGCTGCCCGATTTCGCCAGCGGACCGACGCATTTCGGTACGTGCCGCCAGGTCGCCATTCTTGATGCGTTCGGCGACGGCCTCCAGTCGTCGCAACTTGCGCAGAATGAGCCGCTTGCTGCCCGCCCAGCTTGCACCCAGCACAAGAAGCAGTGTCGCCCCCAGGAGCAGCAGGTCATTGCGGAACGACGCGATTGCGCTTTCATACGCGACATCAGCCGGCACACCGGTGGCCAGGAAAACAGACTGTGCCTGCGTCTTGTAGATCTTCGTATACGCGAACATGCGCTGCACGCCATCCGCCCCTATCAGGTCGAGGATTCCCTCATCCGCCAGGTTATTGACGGCCGCCCGGATAATCGGCGCATCGGCAATGCGGCGAGTCCCCTTCCATCCCTCCGGGTCGGGATAACGCGCCAGAATCAGACCGGTCGAGTCGAACACGAAGATGACGGAGTCCTGCGATAGCTGCGCGGTGGGCGGCAACGCCTCGACATTCGCCAGACTGAGCGAGGCGTACAGGATGGCCTCCATCTTGTTCTGGCGATTCGTTACCGGCGCTCCCAGCAACACAAAGGGCGTACCGGTGATCGGATCAAAGCGATAGCTTCCGGTGCCCACATCTCTTTTCTTCAGTGCTTCCTGGAAAAACTGCCTGCTGCTGACGTCGTCAAGCTCTGCGGAAGCGCTTACGGAGCAAATGGTCTTGCCCGTGGCCGTCGCCAGCATGATGTCCGAATATCGTGGAAATACGTGCGGAAATTCCGCCCGGAGGAAATCGCATCGATGCCCTTCCGGTCCCTGAAAGGCGGGAAGCTGCGCCATGGACTTCAACACTGCCTTGGCATCTTCGATGGTTTGGCCATGCGCTGCTTTCAAGACCCTGACCAGGCGGGCAGCGTTTTCCCTCGCATTTTGCTTCTGGGACAGGTATTGCTGGTATGAATTGAAGACGAGCAAGGTGAACAGCGGCGCCAGGACCAGGAAAAGTACAACCACCAGGCGCGAAGCCAAGCTGACACGCTGAAAAAGTTTCACGAACGCGCGGTTCAATTGTCGATGTATCTGTGTAGACCTGCGTCAAGCAAAACTGTTCAGCAGATGCATCGTGTCGCCGGAACTCGATCCCTGCGCACCAGTCCATCAAGACCACATGCCACATTTACACGGGACTTCGTCATGATTGCGTCGACTGGATACGGGGCGACCAACGCCCATGAACCGCTCAGCAAACTCGATTTCACGCGCCGCGACCCCGGTCCGGAGGACGTGCAGATCGAAATCCTGTACTGCGGGGTCTGCCATTCGGACTTGCATACCGCCCGTAACGAATGGGGCAACACCGTGTACCCCGTCGTGCCGGGGCACGAGATCATCGGCCGCGTGATGGCGACCGGCGACAAGGTCACCCGCTTCAAGCAGGGGGAGATGGTCGGCGTGGGCTGCATGGTCGATTCCTGCCTGCACTGCCACGCGTGCGCCGAAGGGCTGGAGCAATATTGCGAGAATGGCTTCGTCGGCACCTACAACGGCGAGGAAATGCATAGCGGCGGCATGACCTATGGCGGCTATTCCAGCAACATCGTCGTGCGTGACAGGTTCGTGCTGCGCATTCCCGCCAACCTGGATCCGGCAGCAGCGGCGCCCCTGCTCTGCGCCGGCATCACCACCTGGTCGCCACTCAAGCAATGGCAGGTCGGGCAAGGACACAAGGTAGGTATCGTCGGTCTCGGCGGCCTCGGCCACATGGGGATCAAGCTGGCGCATGCGATGGGTGCGCACGTGGTGCTCTTCACGACCTCGCCCGGCAAGCGGGAGGATGCATTGCGGCTGGGTGCGAACGAGGTGGTGGTGTCGAAGAACGCCGGAGAAATGGCGGCGCATCGCGACTCCTTCGATTTCATCCTGAACACGGTCGCCGCGCCGCACGCGCTCGATCCCTTCATGGAACTGCTCAAGCGCGACCGCACGATGACACTGGTCGGAGCGCCGGCAACGCCACATCCTTCTCCGCAGGTATTCAACCTCATCATGAAGCGCCGCCGGCTGGCCGGGTCGCTGATCGGCGGGATCGCAGAGACGCAGGAAATGCTGGATTTCTGCGGCGACAAGGGCATCGTCTCGGACATCGAGATGATTCGCATCCAGGAGATCAATGAGGCTTATGAGCGCATGCTCAGGAGCGATGTGAAGTATCGGTTTGTGATTGATATGGCGTCGTTGAAGTGAGTATGGAAGGTGGCGTTTCCTGCGAGTTTATCGATTGACGTTCAGACAGCTCGCATGGGGTTGATGCATCGCCTGCTTGCGGGCGCCGTCCTTTCAAATTCTCAAATTCCGCTTCCCCGTCATCCCCGCCTTCGCGGGGATGACGGAATAATTTCCGAGTGGACTCCACTGTAGTCACCCGCCCGCACACGCGCGCTGCAAAGGGCTGGACGGCCGACTAGAACAACACCTGCTGCCGGCTGATCAAGACGGAAAAATCGTCTCCGATAAATGGCAGGATGCCTTCAGCCACGGGTTGCAACTGGCGCTCGATGTAGTGCTCGTAGTCGATCGGCGAACGCTGCGTCTCCAGCGGCTCCGGCCCCGAAAGCGTCATCACGTAGCGTATCCATCCGCCGTTCTGGTACTGCAGTGGCCGCCCCTGCTCCCGATTGTATTCATCGGCGATGCGCGCCGCGCGCACATGCGGCGGGACATTGCGTTCGTATTCTTCCAGCGGCCTGCGCAACCGCTTTCGGTACACCAGCAACTCGTCGAACGCGCCGCTGCGCGTGCTGCTTACGTAATCGCGCACATAGTCGCGGTACGCCTCACCCGTGAAAACGCGCCGGTACAGCTCCTGCTGGAACCGTTGCGCCAACGGCGTCCAGTCGGTGCGCACCGATTCCAGTCCCTTGAACACCAGCTCGCCGCCGGCGACCAGGCCCGCGTAGCGCTTCTTGCTCCCTTCGTCGGAACCGCGGATCGTCGGCATCAGGAAGCGCTGGTAGTGCGTATCGAATTCCAGCTCCAGCGCGCTCTCGAGTCCGAACTCTTCCCGCAGGTGGCGCTGCCACCACTGGTTGACGTGGCGCACCAGCGTCTCGCCGATATCCCTGGCCTGTTCTTCCGTATGCGCGTGCTTCAGCCAGACGAAGGTGGAGTCGGTGTCGCCGTAGATGACGTCATAACCCTTCGCTTCGATCAGCTCGCGGGTGCGCCGCATGATCTCGTGTCCGCGCATGGTGATCGAGGATGCGAGACGTGGATCGAAGAAGCGGCACGCGCTCGTTCCCAGCACGCCGTAGAAGGCATTCATGATGATCTTCAACGCCTGCGAAAGCGGCTGGTTGCCCTCGCGCTTGGCCGCCTCCCGCCCCTGCCAGACCTGGGTGACGATCTGCGGCAGGCAGTGTTTGTTGCGCGAAAAACGCGCCCCGCGGAAGCCCGGAACGGACGCCGCGGGATCGCCGATGCCTTCCACCAAGCCGACCGGATCGATCAGGAAGGTGCGGATGATCGAGGGATAGAGGCTCTTGTAGTCGAGGACGACCACCGAGTCATAGAGGCCCGAGCGCGAATCCATCACGAAGCCCCCCGGGCTGCCCTCGCCCTCCACATCGCCGATATTGGGCGCGACATAGCCCTGGCGGTGCATCATCGGCATGTACAGGTGCTCGAATGCGGCCACCGAGCCGCCGCTGCGGTCGGCAGCAAGGCCGGTGACGCTGGCGCGCTCCAGGAGAAATTCCATCAGCGAGGTCTTCTCGAAGATGCGTGTCACCAGTTCGCAGTCCTTCAGGTTGTAGCGCGCCAGCGCGGGTTTGTCCTCGTCGAAACGGCGCTGGATTTCCGCCATGCGGTCGTAGGGATTGTCGATGGACTTGCCCTCGCCAAGCAGGGTCTGCGATACCTGTTCCAGGCTGAACGATGGGAAATTCCAGGTGGCCGACTTCAGCGCCTCGATGCCGTCGATGATCAGTCGGCCGGCGGCGCCGGCAAAAAAATGCTGGCCGGTGCGATGCTCGCGCCACTCCATCGCACTACCGTCGCGTCCGAACCGCAAGGGCACACCGTACCGTTCCGCATGGCGCTGCAGCACGCGCAGATCGAACTGCACCAGGTTCCAGCCGATGATGGCGTCCGGGTCATGCTGTGCGAGCCAGGCATTCAGCCGTTCAAGCAACTGCGCCCGGCTCTCGCAATATTCCAGATCGAAATCGAGCGCCTCGGCACCGCCGTTCGGCGGGCCCAGCATGTAGACCTGGCGCTGTCCACAGCCCTCCAGTGCGATCGAATAGAGCTCGGCGCGGGCGCTGGTTTCGATATCGAGGGACACCAGGCGCAGGCGCGGACGGTAGCCTTGCACCGGCTTCATCTGGCCGTCGAGCAGGGTCGTTTCCCCAGCGGGATCGGGCAGGCCGCTGAACGCGACCGGCGCAGTAATGAAGCGCTCCATCAGGTAGCGCTCGGGCGGGCGCACGTCGGCTTCATAGACGTCGACGCCCTGCTCACGCAGCCGCTTCTCCAGCTTCAGCAGGTGACGGTACTGGCGGCAGTACAGGCCCATTACGGGCCGGCGCTGGAAATCCGCGAGCGCGAGGGGACGCAGTTCGCGGCCGCGTTCGCCGCGCAATGCCTCTTCCGCCTGCACGCGCTGTGCTGCGGGAATGAATGCAACAGATGTTTGTGGCGCCAGGCGAATCCTGCGCGGACCGTCGTCCGTCGCCAGCCAGAATTCGACTTCCGTGCCGGCGGGCGTATCCCGCCAGTGCCTCGTGAGGAGGAAGCCGTGCTTGAGTTGTTCCAACGTCAACCTTGTATGCGCTTACCGGAGTAATTCGATTGTATGCATACCTTGGTAAAAAAGTCTGGAGACGAAGCATTCGGACGATCGCAACACTTTTTATGACCTGAATCAAAGTAGTGCGGAATGACACGTCAAGTGGCCTTTCGGCTGCTCCACGCAGTTCTATAATTTTCCTTAGGGAAATTTAAGTTTGTAGATGGAGTCTGAAATGAACGTCACGACTGAATTCAAGCGCGACTATGCCGCAGCACTGCGCAACATGCACCTCAATGAATCGGAAGTTGAACGGTATACCGAAAAACTGGCATCCACCGAAGGGATGGCGCCCGACCTGCTGGCCGAAGCGCACTTCGAGCACATCGTCAGCGAGCGCAATGCCCGCGTCGAGAAGAAGGTACGCACCACGCTGCGCAACATGGTGTGCGGCGCCGGCATGGTCGTGCCGGTCACCGCGATCGCAGCCAGCGCGGCACTGTTCCTGTACCTGACCTAACAGCGCCCCTTCTTTGCCTGGCCGGGTGGGCAATGGTACCCACCCTGTCCACCGCCGCCGGTGATGACGACCGTGGCGGCGGGATATTCGGGCACGACCACGCAGCCCGGCAGGGCGAAGACG
Organism: Noviherbaspirillum sp. ST9; assembly: GCF_048799745.1. Classification (NCBI taxonomy): domain Bacteria; kingdom Pseudomonadati; phylum Pseudomonadota; class Betaproteobacteria; order Burkholderiales; family Oxalobacteraceae; genus Noviherbaspirillum; species Noviherbaspirillum sp. ST9. Next base: position 93,516 of record NZ_JBLWFR010000012.1, read on the forward strand.
GCGGAAGCGATGACGAGGCAAAGCGATTTCATGGCAACGAAAGGCGGGATATGAGAACGCTTTCCAAGATAGTTACGCCGTTGCCACCGGTCAACCACGGTTATTGAAAGTTACACTTCTAAAGTAAGCGCCTTTCCAGTGTGCCGAGATATGTTCATTCGAGCGCACTGCTTTCCGTTGCGCAGCAATTCAAACGAACATCTTGAGATCCCGCATCGGAGGGCGACTTTCCGGTGAAAGTGATTGTTCATGCTTGCAGGCTAAACGTGAAGACAAATGCCTGCCGACTCTAGAGTGAGCGCACGATTATCAGCGCTCGCCCATACCTTGGACCGGAAGCGATGGAGAGTCAGAATTTCGCTGCATTTTCTCCTGTTTTCCGTCTTTAAGGTCTTCGTCCGCTCCCCGCCCAATTGTTTTTGCTTTCTTCATCATTTCAGACCAAAGCCCTAGCGGATTACTAACGCGTGCAGCATCGCCTATTAGATGGCTGTCAAGAAGCGTTGCGATATCTTTTTACCAAGAGCTGTGAACAACCCTGTGGAGAAGTGTGCATAAGCTGTGGATAACAATCCGAAAGGCAGCTACGCTAGGGATGGATAGACAATGAAAATTAGTCAAGATCAAGGCTCTATGAAGCTTTAGAAATATTGCTTGCTACATGTCCTTGCATAGGACATTAATACGGAGGAATGTCTTACAAGATTTAGTGTTATGAGCGCATGACAGCCTGCTTCGAGGACGTCCTTGTCGAAACCTTAGGTATATATCGCCGAGCACAATTAAAAACACATTCGGGGAAGTTCATGTCAATGCTGTTTGAGCGGTGTATAAGGCATGATTGCAGACGCACGTTTTTACTTGAGCGCTTCAGTTCTTGCTTTGCTGCGCCAGATGAAATTGGAAAGATACTGTGTCCGTACTGCGGCGCCAAATTTAAGGCCGATCCTCTCTTTGGATACCGATCCGAAAAACTCCCGCCGCAGATCGACGAGTGGCTTTCTCTCCTCAAATAGGATTTCCACTGAAGCTCACGTTCGCCGCTCCTTTCTATCTTTCTCCGTTCCCCTTACTAAACGTATCCAATCCCGCTCAACTTTTCCTGTCCTCGATGAAAAGGCGAGTCACAAACGATATTAGCAACACGTCTCTTTCTCCGGTATTTATGTGGTCTGTTGCTGGAATCCTCCTGCAGTCCTTTGAGGTACAAGGCATGACATTAAACGGTGTTGTTCGCGGCTGCCTGCAATGCAGCCAACGGTTTCTATGACGTGCGCCCGAGGCTGTTGATTTCAAACGAGCCCAAGTGAGTTGCGTGGACGGAAGTCCTCTTGGCCCTTCGATGCGCTCGCCGTGAGGATTTACGTCTTACACTTAACTCATGTCGATGCTTACAGTGCGCAGGGAAATTAACCGGCACGAAAATGCCAGTAACAGGAAGGCAGAGGCGCGGAGCCCGTAAACCAGAAAAGGGGTCAGACCTTTCGATCTGACCCCTTCGGTAATACTGGCGCGGCCGGCAGGAATCGAACCCACGACCCCTTGGTTCGTAGCCAAGTACTCTATCCAGCTGAGCTACGGCCGCGAAAAACGACATTATAGCACTGCTTTTCGGGAAAATGGAACCCCCCTCGTTGAACGGTGGAAAGTCGATCCAAAAAACGTACTTCCGGGCATCGACCTCGGCCACAATACGGACTTGAGCACCGGCGCCCGCCCGTCGTGTGCGGCCAACGTATACGTGAAAGAAGGCAAGACATGCTGCAACCGGAATGGCTCCCGATCGTCATGCAGGGCTCATTCAGCGAAATCTACGTCGTCGACTGCGACACGTTCCGCTTCGTGCATACCAACCAGACGGCGCGCAAGAACCTGCACTACACGGCCGCCGAACTGGCCGGCATGACGCCTCTCGACGTCGCTCGCAGTGTCTCCTTCGAAGTCCTCCAGAATATCCTAATGCCTTTGGGATGCGGGAAATCGAGCCGGGCGTCGCTTGACACCGTGCATACCCGCAAGGACGGCTCGACCTATCCCATTGAATTCCGACTGTTCTATTGCGGGTCGAAGGAGCCGGTCTACATCATGATCGGCAACGACATCAGCGCGCGGCATAACTCGGCAAAGGCACTGCGCCTGAGCGAAGCGCGCTTTCGTGCAATTGTCTCCAACACGCCAGGCCTGTTCTTCCAGATCCAGCAGCGGCCCGACGGCGCCCTTTCCTTTCCCTACCTGAGCGACGGCTGCCACGCCCTGCTCGGCATCGCGGCCGAACGCCTTCGTGCCGACTCCAGCCTGTTCCTGGACCTGATCCTGCCCGAGGACCGCCCCTCCTTCCTGAAATCCATGAACGAATCCGCGTCAGCCTGGAAAACCTGGAATTGGGACGGCCGTATCTGGGTCGACAAGTGGAAAGATGTCAAATGGATCAACCTGCGCTCCACACCCCGCGCCCTTCCCGGTGAAGGGGTGCAGTGGGAAGGCATCATGACCAATATCACCGAGAGCAAGCTGGAAGAGGAAGAAATCAAGCGCTCGCGTGCCCAGCTGGCCGAACTGTCCGCCCACGTCGAAACAGTCAAGGAAAAGGAGCGCATGCGCATCGCCCGCGAAATCCATGACGATGTCGGTGGGAACCTCACCGCGATCAAGATGGCGCTGGCGCTGGTCAAGAAACGCCTGCCGGCGGACGACGCCTCGCTGGCCGACAAGGCGGTCTATGTCGAATCGCTGGTGGACCGCACGATCGAGGCCATCCACCGGATCTCCGCCGACCTGCGTCCCGGCATCCTCGATTTCGGCATCGTGGCCGCCATCGACTGGCAGGCCAAGGAATTCGAAAAGCAGCTCGGCATCCCCTGCGAGTTCACGTCCAACAAAAAGGAAGTCGACCTCGACCCCGACCAGGCGACCGCCCTTTTTCGCATTTTTCAGGAAGCGCTTACCAATATCGGGAAACACGCGCAGGCCACCCGGGTCACGGTACGCCTCGCCCGGACCAACCGCAGCGTGCGCCTGGAAATCGCCGACAACGGGCGCGGCATCGAGGCTACAGAGCGGTTGAAGCCCAAATCCTTCGGCATTCGCGGCATGACAGAACGGGCCAACGCCTTGGGTGGGCAACTGTCCGTCAGCGCGATTCCGGGGGGAGGCACGGAAGTTGCTCTGCGGATACCTCTAATGGAATAACCACCTGACGACTTGCCATGATGACAGCAGCCCAAGAGACCATTCGCATCCTGATTGCCGACGACCACGCCATCGTGCGTGAAGGCCTGAAACAAATCCTCGCCGACACCAAGGACATGGTGGTTGCGGGCGACGCCGAAAACGGCAATGACGCCATCAAGCTTGCGCGCCGGGGCGACTCCGATGTCCTGCTGCTCGACATTTCCATGCCGGACAAGAGCGGCATCGAAGTCCTCAAGCAGGTCAAGAAGGAAACCCCGAAGATCGCCGTGCTCATGCTCTCCATGCACCGCGAGGACCAGTACGCGATCCGCTCCCTCAAGGCCGGCGCCTCCGGCTACCTAAACAAGCAGAGCGCGCCAGCCGAGCTGGTCGACGCCATCCGCCAGGTCGCCGCTGGCAAGAAATACATCAGCCCCGCCCTCGCCCAGGAACTGGCCAACCAGGTCGGCGACGAAAACCGCGAGACCCCGCCGCACGAAACCCTGTCCGACCGCGAATACCAGACGCTGGTCATGATCGCCTCCGGCAAGACCGTCAGCGACATCGCGAATGAACTCACCCTGTCGGTCAAAACCATCAGCATGTACCGCTCGCGCCTGTTGCAGAAGATGAAAATGCGCCACAACGCCGAGCTGACGCACTACGCGATCAAGAACCACCTGGTGGAGTAACCATTGATGCCCGCCCGGCGGCGCATGGGCGGGCATTAACAAAACCACCACGGCCGAGCGGGACAATTTCAAACTGTCTCTTCGCATCTTTCCTTTTCATTCATTCCCCCCTAAAGTACCGGGATTCCCGGCATAGACACTCTCGCCATCAGGCTTCCTGCGCGCCGGCCACGACTGCAAAGCAAGACAACTATGGAACAACAGAGTCCCGCCGACATCGCCCGAGAGGCTTTCAAGCGCCTTGCGGTAAGGCGCATCGCCCCGACGCCCGAGGCATACCGGGAAATCTATGAAGAGATCGCCGGAGCAAAGAGCCTGCCGGGCGCGGAAAAGGTTCTTGCCGATTTTGCAGCAGGCCTGGCCGACGTATCCGGCGAGGTAGGCCAAGTCGCCACGCATTTGCGCCGAGCGCTGGAAAAGCGCGACTGGGAGGCGTACGGGCGGGACCTGAATGAACTCGTCGACAAGCATCTCTTGGTGATGAGCGCGCCTGCGAAGAAGGCGCCCGTACCCGCTGCTGCCAAGCCCGCCTCCATTCCGTTGGTCGATCCGGTCGAGCCGGCGCAACCGCGCTCGATTTCCCTGGTCGACGATGTGCCTCCTCCGGTATTGAAATCACACGGCATTTCGCTTGTCGACGACACCCCGGCGCCGGCATCCAAGTCGCAGGATTTCTCGCTTGTCGACGATGCCCCGCTCCCCGCGGCCGTGAAGCCGGCGAAGGCGGACAAGTCGATCCTGCCGGTGGTCGGCGAAACACGCCAGATGCAGATGCTGCGCGACCTGCTCGTGCGCACCCTGACGCTGGCCGTCGGCTCGCTGCTGCGCGGCACCCCTGCCCTGGTCGAGGAGGCAGAACAGCTCGCCGTCATTATCGGCAATTCACATTCCGAGCAAGACCTCGCCGACGTCAGCAACCGCCTGAAGCAGATGTGCTTCAAGATCGAGCTGAAGGCCGAGGACATGGCCGAAGAACATGAGCTGCTGCTGCGCCTGTTCAAGCTCCTGCTCGAGAACGTCAGCGAACTGCTGGAAGACGACTCCTGGCTCAGCGGCCAGATCGCCAGCGTGATGGAGCTGCTGTCCGGCCCGATCAGCCACAGCGCACTGATGGACGCGACGCGCAGCCTGAAGGAAGTCATCTACAAGCAAAGCCTGCTCAAGCACAGCCTGACCGAAGCCAAGGCAACGGTGAAGAACATGATGGTGACCTTCATCGACCGCCTCGGTGCGGTGGCCGCCAGCACCAGCACGTATCACCAGAAAATGGACCAGTACGTCCACAAGATCAGTGACGCCAGGGGCATCCCCGAGCTGAACCGGATCCTGCAGGACGTCATGCAGGACACCAAGGTTGCGCAAACGGAGGCCCTGCGCTCGCGCGACGAAATGCTGGCCGCGAAGCAGGAAGTGCAAGACGCCGAGACCCGCATTCATGAACTGGAAGGAAAACTGGCGGAGCTGAGCGAACTGGTGCGCGAAGACCAACTGACGGGCAGCCTGAACCGGCGCGGCCTGGACGAGGTGTTCGAGCGCGAGGTGTCGCGCTCGGAACGGCGCAAGTCGTCCCTGTGCATCGCCATGCTCGACCTGGACGATTTCAAGAAACTCAACGACACGCACGGCCACACCGCCGGCGACCACGCGCTCATCCACCTGGTGAAGGTGGTCAAGGACACGCTGCGCACCATGGATGTCATTGCACGTTTCGGCGGCGAGGAATTCATGATCGTGCTGCCCGAAACGCCGCTGGAAGATGCCATCCAGACGGTGACGCGCGTCCAGCGCGAGCTGACCAAGCAGATTTTCATGTACAACAACCAGCGGCTGCTGATTACGTTCAGCGCCGGCGTGGCGCTGCATGCGCCGGGCGAAAGCCAGGAATCGATCATCAAGCGGGCGGACGAGGCCTTGTATAAGGCGAAGAAGGCGGGGAAGAACCGGGTCATCCCTGCAGAGTGACTGTCAGGTTGACTTGTACTCGGCAGCGTTCTGTGGTGATATCCGGGTACAAGTAAAGGGCGCGTATGTATTCTGCGGAGCCTGAATGGCAAAGGATTGCCGGAAGGGTGTACGCATAAGCAGGTACGAAGCGCCCGTACGCCGAATCCGAAGACCGTCTTCATGAAAAAACATCAACATCAGGTTGCCGTCCCTCCCCAGCTCCAGCTCGCAGTCCAACACCATCAAGCCGGCCGGCTCGCGGAGGCCGAAGCAATCTACCGGAAGTTTCCGAAGCACCCCGATGCAATCCACCTGCTCGGCGTGATCGCTTATCAATCCGGAAACCATACGGATGCAATTCAACTGATCCAGAAGGCAATCCGCCTCAATCCCGGAAACGCAACTTTCCACTGCAACCTGGGCCTGGCGTATCAGGCACTGCGGCAGCTTGAACAGGCGGCCAATGCATACCGCAAGGCGCTCTCGATCAACAAGAACTATCTCGACGCTCAGAACAACCTGGGAAGCGCCCTGTATGAGCTGGGCAAGTGGGAAGAAGCCATTCCCTGCTTCAGGAAGGTTATCGAACTGAACCCGCATTATCCCGAGGCCTACAAGAACATGGGCCAGGCGTTGCTGGATGCTGGTCAGCTTGACGAGGCCATCGCCTGCAGCCGGAAGGCGCTGGAACTGCGGCCTGATTTTGTTGAAGCGCACCTGAATCTGGGTGTAGCGTTGATGAGTCAGGGCAAATTCGATGAAGCCATCGCCTGCTATCAGAATGCCATCCGACTCAAGCCGGACTACGCGGAAGCATTCAACAATCTGGGCACTGCGCTGAAAGCGCAACCGCAAGAAGCGATTGCGTGTTTCGAGCGCGCGCTGGCAATCAAACCCGATTATCCCCATGCCCTGAACAACCTCGGGGCCGCATTGAAAGAGAAACCAGAAAAGGCGCTCTCGTATTTCAAGCGTGCAATCGAGTTGATGCCGGATTACGCCGAGGCGATCAACAATTGCGGAAATGCGCTCAAGGATCTCGGCCGCCTCGACGAGGCTCTCGTCTATGCGCGAAAGGCACTGGCACTTTCACCCGAACTTGCGGAGGCGCATAACTCCGAAGGCATCATCTTGCAACTGTCGGGCAGGCCGGAGGAAGCCGCAGCGAGCTTCCAGCGCGCGATCGCGCTCGATCCGGCTTACGATGATGCCTTCAATAGCCTGGGAGCCACCCTTCTGACACAGGGCAAGCTCGACGAGGCAATTGCGAGCTGCCGCCGCGCGCTCGAACTGAATCCCGATCTTGCCCGCGCCCAGAGCAACCTGTTTTTCTGCCTCAATTACCACCCCACGCTGACGGCTGAGGAAATCTACGTCGCATACCGGGAATGGAATGATCAGTATGCTTCCCGGTACCGGCCTGCCACACCGCCCAAGCCGGACAGTACGCCGAATCGCCGTCTGAGGATCGGGTATGTGTCGCCTGACTTCCGGAATCACGCGGTCATCCATTTTGCGGGGCCGCTGCTCGAACGGCACGACAAGTCGCGCTTCGAGGTGTTCTGCTACTACAACCACCACCTGCACGACGCCTGCACCGACCGCGTCATCGCCGCCGCCGACCACTGGGTCCCGTGCATGGCCATGTCCGACGA
>NZ_JBLWFR010000202.1:0-532 GCF_048799745.1 Noviherbaspirillum sp. ST9
AACGCTTCACTCCCGCTCGCCGACGGTATAGATATAATTCCGAAAAGTGATACAATCAGAAGGAGAGCTTTTGTCATATTAGCTTATGATGAATACGCAGAGCTATAAAGAAGATCCGCACAGAACAAAGCTATATGGGAACAATGTCCATAAATATCAAAATCGGCTCAAAAAATGACAATCTTTTCTCATTTGTGGATCGCGAAGCGGCCGAAAGCTATATTTGTTTAAAAGGACGTCTATGATTCAGAAAATTCTCAAAGCATCTCTCTTTCTGTGGTTTGTCGTACTTCAGACAATGCTTCCTGTGTTTTCCTGCCGGGCTTCTCAAGGAGGCGACTACTACTTCAGAAGATTGCAGGTGGAGGATGGACTTTCGCAGAACATGGTTTACTCGATACTGCAGGATAAGCAAGGTTTTATGTGGTTTGGGACACAGGACGGCCTTAACCGGTATGATGGCTACAGTTTCAAAACTTATAAAAGAAATTCCACTGTGCCCGGTGCTATTGGCAGCAACGCAATATTTTGT
>NZ_JBLWFR010000203.1:0-532 GCF_048799745.1 Noviherbaspirillum sp. ST9
ATTCCAGCCGGAACAGCCTCAGCCATTTCAATCCAGTGAAGCTTGACCATATTATTGGCAACAGATTCCCTTATCCTGCGTTTATTTTTTGCAGAGATGTTATCACTCACAATATAATAATCAATAGCCTCGCTTGTTTTATGGTTTATCTCTATCGATTTTATCAATACCGCGAGCAAAATCGAGTAGTGGTCGTCACATACGCTTACTATGGTGATCTTATCCATCAGGTACAGAATTAGTCGTTAGTTGATGTCTTTGTGTCGTGCGGCTCCTTTGCAGTGAACATACTGCCAAACCTCTTTATTTCTCTCAAGATCCTTGAACTTAGCGCTTTGCCAAAACTCCCGTCTTTTTCCAGCGTACGCGGGCCTGTCCACGTACGTGCTTTATCTGATCTAACTTGTTTGATCTTTCCATAGCTCATCATATCGAATGCAAGTCGCCCTTCATCGCCTCTGATCATTTTCATCACAAAGCCTATTTTCAGGCCGTATTCTTTAACATATCCCATATTAATGCCGTAAGCATT
>NZ_JBLWFR010000204.1:0-532 GCF_048799745.1 Noviherbaspirillum sp. ST9
ATCCGTATTAAAATTAGGATTAAAAGATGCGGAAATATTGTCTTTATCGAAAACAATACTCGTCACACCGCCTATACCTGTACCTGTAACAGTTAACACTTCGTTGCTCGGCGCTCTTCCTGGATCAATCATATCCACTTTTGGATTTGATGAAGCCTCGCTGCCGGTTTCAGCCTCTTTTTCGCATGAAGTGATAGTTAGAATTCCAAGGGCGAGGACAACGATTATATTCAATAGTCTTTTCATAATCTTATCATTTTTTATCTGTCTCCTTTATTGATAATATGCCACGGCTGGTTCCAATAGTAACGGATTAATAACCGTCTCACTTTGAGGGGCTGGCAAAAACAACTGCGACTCTGAATTTAAACGAACCTTAAGACTCGACACATTCCGGTTACTATCGTAAGTTCCTCTTTCCTGTTGGGCTAGCATCTGATTTGCTTTAGCAAAACCTTGTCTTTGAATATCGAACCAGTAATCACCTTCGAAGGCAAACTCGACCTTCCTTTCATGTAAAATATCGTCTTTC
>NZ_JBLWFR010000205.1:0-531 GCF_048799745.1 Noviherbaspirillum sp. ST9
ATAAGAAAGGGCAAATTCTCGTAAATACATAGCGGACTGGTTTTGGCTCGGGTGAGTGTTAGTTTCGTTAGTTAGTCTCTGTTGATGAATAAAGTTTTATGAAAGTTACATGGTGTGTTAATAGAAAAAAATGACGGTGATCATTTTCGGGTGTTTTTTGTGGCTTCATGGGGCTATAGTTTTGAATTGTATTCAAAGCTATGGAGGGGTTTGGGTTTGTTTTTACGGGAAACCGTAAGGGGAGATTATACTGAACCGGCGGAGGGGGTATATAAAGGTGTCCTGCTTCACTTCTGCCCTGCTGGTATACTGGTTTTTTAATTTTATACCATTTTCCCGAAGCTGTCTGCCGGAGAGATCGGCCGAGGGTCGAATCCTGAGTACAACAAATACGCCATTGATAGGTACAACAATAATCAAACAAATTATTGCGTTATTTATTATATTCATATCTTTACTATTATGCTAGGTAAAAAACGCAAGACATCGAATCACGTAACCAGTGACGGCTACTCTTATCTCACCAAACGC
>NZ_JBLWFR010000206.1:0-531 GCF_048799745.1 Noviherbaspirillum sp. ST9
AAACGAGGCTCCTCGACCAGAGGACCTTTTGATGGAGGAGATCTTGAACGACATCATGCTGAATATTTTGAACGCCTGTCAGCAAATTACAGGATTAAGTTTCCCAATTTGGCAATGATCTTTACAAATTTAGCAAAGGATTACAGGCAAGAGGCAAAATATATGGACGACCAGGCAAGTAGAGATCGTTTGGACTATTAGCAGACTCGGGAATCGTAGGAGTAAAAGGAGCTGGATATTCCATAACATGTTGACCCTCGAAAGCAGTGTATTTCGTATTGAGGAATACAACTGTCTAATTCAACTGGATAGCCTGCCATCCCGACGGATGCATCTTCGGAATCGAGTATTTACTCAGTATCCCAGGAGTGATTTTTGGTCCAACATCATCCGTTATCACAGACCCGTGATACTCCGTTATAGTTGGTACAGATAGTTGACGCGATAAAGAGATTGGTGCTTTCAAATAAAAAAGCTCACGAAAATTTCGCAAGCCCATATCCATAATTATATATTCTGGATTTAAATTAA
>NZ_JBLWFR010000207.1:0-531 GCF_048799745.1 Noviherbaspirillum sp. ST9
TTTAAGTTATCTATAAACCCGGAACAATCGTAAAGCGTGATTTTTTCACCATAATTTCCCAAACCATGTATCACCGGATATCTAAGCTCTTCTATATCCCTTGCCTCTTGTTCTTCAGAAAGCTCGCGGTTATTGGGATCGGTAAGGTGAAGTTCGATAATAAAATCGGTCACAGTTAAATCTCCCTGGACTGTTATTTGGCTGTTTGGTAAAAACCATATGCCGTGATAAGTTTCTTCTTTGGTTTCTACCATGACTTAACTAAAAAGCTATTATCAAAAGTCAGGAAAAAAGCAACCAAAATGAAATTGATCTCAAAAGCAGGTCTTATAAAACACTAAGGCCCCGTAAGGCGAAGCCTGCTGGTTCTCAATCACTCCATAATTATTTTCATGCCCGCCCAAGAGGAACCAATTCGCCGCTTTGAAAATACCAGGATTTGCTGCAATGAAATCGTCAACCTGTTCTTCCGTATGAAGCCCATAAAGTTGTCCAAAAAGTTGCTGTGTCGTGAGTGATGATCCAGGCATG
>NZ_JBLWFR010000208.1:0-530 GCF_048799745.1 Noviherbaspirillum sp. ST9
GAGTGGAGTTTCCGATTACTTTCTGATCTCCCGGGTCATAGATCGTATTGGTAGTTCCCGAACTGATTTTACCATCTCCGTCGAGATCCACCCAACGCAAATCTCCGGCTCTGAGGGGAACATTATTATCCCTCCTCACCTTATTCAGGAAACTTTGATCTACCGGATAGGTTTTCGCCTCAGCATCGGGCTTGAAGTACCCGTCTGTAATGTATCCCCAGATCTCTCCAAGTTCCTTGCCTACATAAAGGCCATAGGTAAAATCACTTGATTTATCAACTTTGGTAACAACAGAGTGGTTATCACTTAAATTAACCCCGATGTTATATTTAAAAGGCTTACCCGCCAGGTTAAACCGGCTGTTCCAGTTCACCGACAGCTCAAAGCCCTGGGTTCGAAGGCTGGCCACGTTTACAAGAGGCACATCCGTCCCAAATACATTAGGAAGAGGAGTACCAGTATCCAGCATGTTTGAGGTATTCCTTACGTAACGGTCAAAGCTGATATCAAGCCGGTTATTAAACAGCCCT
>NZ_JBLWFR010000209.1:0-530 GCF_048799745.1 Noviherbaspirillum sp. ST9
GGGAAATATTTCCGGTAAACTTGTGTAGACTGGCTTTTCATTTGCCGGGATTACAACAACTTTATAACTGGAGCCTGATTTTGGCGTAAATTCAAAGGATCCTATTCCAAATTTCAGCGGTTTAAAACGTGATATGGTATCATTATGCTGGTCAATAATAGCGCCTCTGAAGTTAACTCCGAAGCCGTCCGGTCCGCTTACTTTAAACGCTATTCTGCCTGATATGCCATTTACCAGATTCCCTCCCTCGGGGAAAAACTGAACATTGTATACGGAAGGTCCTTCAGATGCTGCTATAGGATTTCCTTTGAGGGGATTTATTATTGTAATGTTTTTTTCAAAAAAACTTTTGGAACCAAAATTCTTTATCCAGTTGGTATAGGCTCTGATAATATAGTTACCGGAAGCCAGGCTGACAGGAAGATAAAAAGATCCGTTTCCCGACCCTTCCTTTATTTCGACTTTTGCCTGCAGCACCGGTTTTAGTGAATCGTTCAGAATCTCAACGTACGCTACTTTGCTGACTGTGA
>NZ_JBLWFR010000210.1:0-529 GCF_048799745.1 Noviherbaspirillum sp. ST9
CCAGCCGAGGGACTTTTCGTAGGTGGCCGTCACCCAGGCGAAGAAGCCGTCAAGCAGATGGGATAGGCGGGCGAGGCGGCTCTGACGACCGCTAGGGGACGTGGCGGGCTTCGCATCGATCATGCGCGCCGACATCATGGGCGTAGCGGTGAGCGACACCACCATGGAGACGAGGATCGAGGCCGACAGCGTCACGGCGAACTCGCGGAACAGACGGCCGATGATGCCGCCCATGGCCAGCAGCGGAATGAACACGGCCACCAGCGAGATGGAGATGGCGAAGACGGTGAAGCCCACCTCCGCCGCTCCTTTCAGGGCCGCTTCATAGCGCGGAGTCCCCTCCTCCACGTGGCGGGTGATGTTCTCCAGCACCACGATGGCGTCGTCCACAACGATGCCGATGGCGAGGACGAGGCCGAACATGGAGAGGTTGTTGAGTGAGAAGCCGGCCGCCGCCATCACCGCCAAGGTGCCGATGAGCGACACGGGAATGGCGATCACCGGGATCAGGGCCGCACGCCAGCTCTGC
>NZ_JBLWFR010000211.1:0-528 GCF_048799745.1 Noviherbaspirillum sp. ST9
TCTGGAAGCAATAAACGAAAAGCCTTTGAGCAGTGTATCATCTGCTCCTAGAAAATAAACCCATTCTCCCTTTGCTTTCTTTACTGCTTTATTCATTGCGTCGTATATACCCTTGTCCTTTTCACTTTGCCAGTAGGTTATATGCCTTTCATATTTATTTATGATCTCTAAAGTCCCATCTGTGCTGCCGCCGTCAAATATTAAATGCTCTATATTAAGTGAACTTTGGTTGATGACACTCGTAATGCAGTCTTCAAGATATTTTGCTGCATTTAGAGTAACGGTTATAATGCTAATTAACGGTGCTTTTTTTTTGTCGTATATCGGCAGGTTACTTTGTGAAGTGTCTTCTTTTTTTATATCAAATTGCACATCGGTGGCCGTTACTTCATTAAGAGTTTTTTGAACTTTTTCCCATACACTTTCAATATTAACTCTTGAGATACAAGGAAAAGGGTCATATTCAAGGGTGGGAAATTTACAGATCTAGTTACAGTTAAAGCACGGCATTTTTTCGTACACACAAAT
>NZ_JBLWFR010000212.1:0-528 GCF_048799745.1 Noviherbaspirillum sp. ST9
CTGGATTTACTGCAAATAAAAGAGATGATAAAAAAGCGACGGGGGCTGTTGACGGCACAAAATCAAATGCCTTAAATTTTAATAATTTATCTATAAATAAAAAAACCAAAAGTGAATTTAAAGCATGTAATACAAAACCGGCTGCATGAAATGCTAGTGGATCATATCCAAAGAAATTATAAAGCGAAGTATAATAAAGTTGATTCAAGGGAGCATATTGGCCTTTATAAAACTCGGTTAAAATCGCACGAAAGGTATCCATATGTAAACCATGCTCAGTATATAAATTCTTCGCCACCCACTGATCGTCCCAACGTGTTTGAAAATCCAGTTTAAAAACTGGGAGATAAACCAACAACTCAATCAAAACTAGGACAATTATCGCCAGCCATGGTTTTCTTAAAAATTCTTGATTCAAACAAACTAAATGACCTCTAATCTTATAGATAGCCCTATTTTCATGATTTGCCATTTTTACAATAAATTGGTAAATGAACTCCTAATTCATGCTAGTAGAACCCATAGTTA
>NZ_JBLWFR010000213.1:0-527 GCF_048799745.1 Noviherbaspirillum sp. ST9
ATGTAAAAAATAATCACATCATGGTCCTATACAATACATAGTAACCTAACCGGCCTGGAAAACTTAATTTATAACCCGGTCGTAAACGATCGGTGTAAGTAAAAGCCGACTGGTCGTGATTTCCTCGAAAAAGGGACGAACATACGTTATTGACAAAGATTGTCAGCAAAAGTACACTTGCTGAAATTTATATTATAAACAAAATGGTATTATTAAATAAGTTTTTACTTTGCCTGCTTTTTAACCCCTGCTTGGTGCTATCAGGAACCAACTGCAGCTATGGAGGCAAAAAAGACACTGATAATATTTGCTTTGTAACGTCAAAAGACACGACGATCTCCGATATGCTTAAATTGTATTTTAGAGAATCTTTAATTACCAATAAAAAATCAGCAACAGCGATAACGTTTTTAAGAATAGCAAAACTATCAAAAGGCTACGAACTTCGGATAGGGTCTTTTGATTCGACTCAAACAAAATCTTTCCTTTCATCGAAAAGAGAAAAAGTTTACGGATTTACGAAACAC
>NZ_JBLWFR010000214.1:0-524 GCF_048799745.1 Noviherbaspirillum sp. ST9
GTGTATATCCTAAAAGTCCTGCTCCGGCCTGATTAACCGTTAATAGTTTGCCTTCAAGGTCATGAGTGCACATCAGGCCCTGCGAATTCTCAAAAAAAGCCCTGAACTTATTCTCACTGATCATGAGTCGCCGTTCCCGTTGTTTTTCATCAGAAATATCCCGCGCAGCTGCATAAATATCACCAGAAGTACTGTCGGTACTGCATACCCAATGGAGGGTGAGGTAAGAACCTCCGGAGGTCCTGAAACGGTTAGTGAAGTTAACTGCAAAGTTTTCGCTGGAAAGCTTTGCCAGATGTGCCCTTGACATCTCCAAATCGTCAGGGTGTATGAATTCGGCTATAGGAGCAGAAAGAAGCGTTTTTTCATCCCAGCCCAATACTGTTGTGAAAGCTGGATTCAGCCTTTTAAAAAAGCGGTCAGACCCGGCCACACCAATCAGGTCGTTTGATAAATTAAAAAGTTTTTCGAAATGTTTCTGGTCTTCTTTTTCTTTCCGTTCAACAATGGCATCAGCAATTTCC
>NZ_JBLWFR010000215.1:0-522 GCF_048799745.1 Noviherbaspirillum sp. ST9
CTGTTTTTCCGTCGGTGTAATAGACGGTGATTTTCGCGTCTGTCTCTGCGGCAGAGTAAAGAGGCACCGTTATTCCGAGCTGACCTTCACCAGTTTTCGATGGATCAATCACTTTTTCGGAAAAGGTGTTGTCTGCGACATTAGTTAAACGGATTTTAGAAACGTCAGCAGGAATGAGATCTGTTATCACTAGTTCCATGGCTGAAACCACTGTTTTTGAGGGAGCCTCATCCTTTTTGCAGGATGAAAAGATAGAAAGAGTCAGCAGCAAACATATTAAGTATTTCATGCTTGTGGTTTGGTGTAACGAATTTATGTGGTATTCTTTAAATTATTCCAGAAGTACCAAAGAAAAAGATAAAGTTGATATTGGTCAACTTTTCAAAAAAAGCTTGTACCGCTCGGTAATTTTAATTCATTTGAACTTTATTATAAAGTGCCACAAGATCATTTTTTATACCTTTACTCTATGAGGAACCTATCACACCTTCCGGAGCAAAAACAAAAAGAAGTGTTGGAGAT
>NZ_JBLWFR010000216.1:0-517 GCF_048799745.1 Noviherbaspirillum sp. ST9
TGGTAATCCGGCCAAAAGAGTCGTAGGTTACTTCTCCGCTTACCACCTTCACCCCATTTCCAACGTAGTTCTTTAACCCGTTAACAACTTCATCATAACGAAATTGATTATCGGTCTCGGGCGCCGAACCTGTATCATACATTTTATTATAAATGTAATTGTACATAATTCCGCCTACCCGGCCATCAATATTTACGCCGAGACTTACGTTACCAAAAGTGAAGTTATTTATAAAGCCGAAACTGAATCTCGGATCTTTATATCCAAAAGGTTCTACGAATTTACTCAGCATCGGAAGGCCGTTCTGATGGATCATATTCCCCTGAGGGTCACGAAGCGCATGCTCGGTCTGCGCAAAAACATCGCGGCGCGCACCAGCTGTATACCAGAGATTGTTAGGGGAATATATAGGATCTAACTTAACAACATACTCATGCTGGGTAGCGTAATTGATGATCGATTGCCACTGAAACCGCTTATTCTTAATAGGCGTACCATCTAACGTAATCTCTACACC
>NZ_JBLWFR010000217.1:0-516 GCF_048799745.1 Noviherbaspirillum sp. ST9
AGTCGCGCGCTCAGATATTTCCAAACGAAGTTCTTCGCCAGCAACCGGCTGCAATGCTGGGTTTCCGCTGGTCAGGCTGTCGGCGATAAGCTTTCCGTTTACTTTTACCCTAAGTACTTTAGTAATGCCAACAGTATAATAAGTTACTGTCAGCGCTTTGGCTGTTGGCCTTTCGATCAATGTGCCTTCTTTCTGGCAAGCGCAGAACAACAGGCAACCAGCCAGGATTAAAAATAAAGTTGTTATATAACGCATGGTCTTAAAAGTTGTAAGTGAGTGTGAGGTACAGGTTACGTCCCTTAAAACTGCTGTACCTTACGTAATCAAGATCTTTATTGTATTTGGTGCCTTTAGGATCGTTATTGGCGTTTTCACTGAAATAGGTATCCACCCCATTGATGATCCATTTGCTATTGATACCGGGCGCCGTTGCCGAAATATTCTGGTAAACGAGTCGCTTTTGCTGCAGCAGATCGCTGAGACTTAGCCGTGCATCCATCCGTTTTTTGAAGAACC
>NZ_JBLWFR010000218.1:0-515 GCF_048799745.1 Noviherbaspirillum sp. ST9
CCTGCGGTCTGGTCGAGGATCTCGACGGTGGCGTTGGTCTGCTCGACCTGCGACACCGCTTCGCGTGCATCGCGCGCGCTGGACTGGACCTGCGCTGAGATTTCGCCGACGGAGGCCGAGAGCTCCTCGGTCGCAGCCGCAATGCTCTCGAGATTGTTGGTGGCCTGCTCGGCGGCGGACGAGACCGCTGATGTCTGGCTGCTCGATTCCGACACCAGCGTGCGGACGTTGGTCGCGGTGGCATCGAGCTCTCTGGTCGACGCCGCGACGCTCTGGATCACCGCCTGCACAGTATCGTCGAAACGACGGCAAGCCTCGTCGACGGTCCCGGAGCGGGCGAGCTGCAGCGCCTGCTGCGATTCGCGTTCCTGGCCGAGGCGCTCGGCGGTCGCCGCGCTCTCGCGCAGGCTTTCGAGCGCAGCCGCCATGGTGCCGAATTCGTCGGGATAACGGGATTGCGGAACCGGCGTTGCATAGTCGCGCGCGCTGATCCGGGCATGGCGTCGAGAATGGCG
>NZ_JBLWFR010000013.1:0-69067 GCF_048799745.1 Noviherbaspirillum sp. ST9
CGACCTGGTGCGACAAGTACCCGATCATCTCGATCGAAGACGGCATGGCCGAGAACGACTGGGAAGGCTGGGCGACGCTGACCAACGCGCTGGGCAAGAAGGCGCAGCTGGTGGGCGACGACCTGTTCGTGACCAATACCAGGATCCTGCGTGAAGGCATCCAGAAGAACATCGCAAACTCCATCCTCATCAAGATCAACCAGATCGGTACGCTGACCGAGACGTTCGCGGCGATCGAGATGGCCAAGCGCGCGGGCTACACGGCCGTGATCTCGCACCGTTCGGGCGAGACCGAGGATTCGACGATTGCGGACATCGCGGTCGGCACCAATGCGCTGCAGATCAAGACCGGCTCCATGTCCCGTTCCGACCGCATGGCGAAGTACAACCAGCTGCTGCGCATCGAGGAAGACCTCGGCGACATCGCCAGCTACCCGGGCCGCAGCGCGTTTTACAACCTGCGTTAACCGGAAGTGACAGTTGGATGAAATTTGGGGGCGTCTGCCCCCAAATTTCTTTAGAATGCACGCATGCGTCTCATCACACTCAGCCTCGCGGCACTGCTCCTGTTGATCCAGTATCCCCTGTGGCTGGGGAAGGGCGGCTGGCTGCGTGTCTGGGATCTAGAGGGACAGGTCGAAACCGCGCAGAAGAAGAACGCCGAGCTCAAGGCGCGCAACGACAAGCTCAATTCGGAAGTGCGGGATCTGCGGGATGGGACGGGCGCGGTGGAAGAGCGCGCGCGCTACGAGCTGGGGATGATCAAGAATGGCGAAATCTTTGTCCAGATCCTTGATCCGGGCAGTTCGATTTCGACGGCGCCGAAGCCTCCAACCGCACCTAAATCCAACTAGATTGAAAAAACGCCGGGACATCCCGGCGTTTTCATTTTCAGTGCCGTGAACTGCCCGCCTGTTGCAAGGCATCGCGGGCATTGTCCGTCGCGAACAGCTGGGCGCAATCGACTTTGTCGAATTCGTAATGCTGCCCGCAGAAATCACAGTTGATCGACAGCTTGCCGAGATCGTCCAGCGCGGCGTCGATTTCCGGCTTCCCCAGCATGATCAGCATGTTGCCGACCTTCTCGCGGCTGCAACTGCAGTGGAAGCTCGGATGCGCCGGTTCGAATACGCGAATCGTCTCTTCCCAGAACAGGCGGCGCAGCAGCGTATTGATGTCGGTTGAAAGCATTTCTTCTTTGCGCAGCGTTGATGCCAGCACCACGGTGTGGTTCCACGCTTCGAGGTCATCGGCCACCTGCGTGCCGGTACCGCCGTCGCGCGGCAGCTTTTGCAGCAGCAGGCCGCGCGCCACGTTCTCGTCCGCCGCCAGCCACAGCTTGGTGTCGAGCTGTTCCGAACGCAGCATGTAATTCTCGATCGCGATCGCCACGGATTCGCCGTCGAGGGGAACAATGCCCTGGTAAGGCTGCTGGCCGGGCAGCTTGTCCGCCGGATCGAGCGTGATCACGAAGCGGCCCTGACCATGGGCATTGACCAGTTGATTGAGTCCTGCGCCTTCCGGAATGACGGCGTCGGCCGCCAGCTTTGCCGTCGCGCGCAGGCGCAGATCGGAGTCGCATTCGATCACCAGCAGCTTCACGGGGCCGTCGCCGTGCATCTGCAGGATCATCATGCCCTTGAACTTCAGGTTCGCCGTCAACAGCGCGGCGGCGGCAAGCAGTTCGCCCAGCAGCGTACGGACGGGGGCGGGGTAGTCCTTGCGCGCCTGGATCTGTTTCCAGGTCTCGGAAATCTCGACCAGTTCGCCGCGTACTGCGGCATTTTCAAAAATAAATCGTTGCAGCGTATCCATCATTACCCAATTCGTTTCAGTTCTTTCTTGAACAGCTGGCCGCGCTTGACGTAGTTCGCGGTGTTGCCATGCATGCGGGCGATGTCTTCCTCGCTCAAGGTGCGGACCGCCTTTGCTGGGGACCCGATAATCAGCGAGTTGTCGGGAAATTCCTTGCCCTCGGTGACAAGCGCGCCCGCGCCTACCAGGGAGTTGCGGCCGATTTTTGCACCGTTCAGGATGACTGCCTGGATGCCGACAAGGGAGCCATCGCCAATTGTGCAGCCATGCAACATCGCTTGATGGCCAACGGTCACGTTCTTGCCGATTGTCAGTGGAAAGCCGGGATCGGTGTGCAACACGCAGCATTCCTGCACGTTGCTGTTTTCGCCCACGGTAATCAGTTCATTGTCGCCACGTATCGTGACCTCGAACCAGACGCTCGCGTTAGCTTCGATACGTGCCTTGCCGATAACGTTCGCGGAGTCCGCCACATAGGCGGAAGGATCGATATGCGGGGCGCTCTCGCCCAATTGGTAGATAGCCATGGATTTCCGTAAAATCGGGAGTTTCGTGTGAATCCGACATTTTACCGCCCATCGCATGAACCCATCGAATGACCAACCCGAGGAACTCCGTGCGCTTGCACTGGATTGGCTCTGCCGAGCCGACCCTCTTGCCAAGGTCGACGGTGTCAAATCACTCCAAACCCGCTGGTCAAAGGGGCAGATCGGTCTCGATGTGGCAGTGCACCTGCTTCCGACGGGGCCGATACCCGGCCGGCCGACACGCCCCGCTCTGGTGTCGCCGCTCGAAGTCAAGCATCGTTCGATGCGAACCGCGGAAGGCCGCGCAGCGATGATTCATGCGCTTGCCCACATCGAGTTCAATGCAATCAACCTGGCGCTGGACGCGATCTGGCGCTTTCCCGGCATGCCCTCCGATTTCTATTCGGATTGGCTGCGTGTCGCTGCGGAGGAGGCCCTGCATTTCTCCCTGCTGGACGCGCATTTGCGCACGCTCGGTTTCGCGTATGGCGATTTCTCCGCGCACAACAGTCTGTGGGACATGGCGGAGAAAACGAATGGCGACCTCCTGGCGCGCATCGCGCTCGTACCCCGCACGATGGAGGCACGCGGACTGGACGCCTCTCCGCCGGTAAGGGCGAAACTGGCGCAGGCCGGTGACCAGGCGGCCGCGGAAATACTCGACATCATCCTGCGCGACGAAATCGGCCACGTCGCTACCGGCAACCGCTGGTACGGGTGGCTGTGCACCGAGCGCGGCCTTGAACCCATCGCTACTTATGCCAGATTGGCGCAGGCGTACAAGGCTCCTCCGTTGAGAGGACCATTCAACCTGGAAGCACGGCGCGCTGCTGGGTTCAGCGAAGCTGAATTGGCCGAACTCCCTATGTGAATTGCACGCTGGTAACTTTGCGGAACCTTGCCCTAACGCGTGAGGTCTTTGTTGACATGGGAATAATCCCGCAAGCACAAGGGAGTGCATTATGTTGTCATCAGGAACCGTTCTTGCACGGCTGTTTGCCGCAGCCTGCCTCATTACCGGGCTTGTCGCGTGCGAAAAAACAAATACCGCGGCCGGAGAAAAAGGGCCCGCTGAAAAAGCCGGCCAACAGCTCGACCAGGCGGCGTCGCGCGCCGGCGAGGAATTGAACAAGGCCGCCGAAGTGGCTGGCAAAGGACTCCAGCAGCTCGGCCAGAAAATCCAGAACGAGGCCGAGCAAGCGCAACAGGCGCAGCCGAAGAAAGAATAAGTACCGTTCTCATCCCATCATGCGTGCGTCCGGCCATGACCGGCGCGCGCGCATGCCTGTGTACGAACAATGCGCGATGATCCTGAATGGGCCGCGCAAGACACGACAGGACATCCATGGAGAAAAAAAGCGTCACACTCGCGCTGCAGGGCGGCGGATCGCACGGTGCCTTCACCTGGGGTGTACTCGACCGCCTGCTTGAAGATGAGCGAATCCAGATCGAAGGCATTAGCGGCGCCAGTGCTGGCGCCATGAACGCCGTGGTGCTGGCACACGGGATGACGGCAGGCGGACGCGATGGCGCACGACAGGCACTGAGGGATTTCTGGGAGGCGGTGGCGAACAGCGCGCCATTCAGCAATGTTCCCGACAATCTCGTCGCACCGTCCAACCTTGCGGCACAGTCCGATCTACCGCCGGCATTCAAACCCTTGCTGTCGTTGCTGCGCTTCTTTTCACCCTATCAGCTCAATCCGTTCGACATCAATCCCCTGCGCGATATCCTCGCAAGGCAGGTCGACTTTGAACGTTTGCGCGCGGAGTGCGACATTCGTCTTTTCATCGCGACGACGCAGGTCAGCACCGGCACTCTTCGACTGTTCCGCACGCGGCAGATGTCAATGGAGGTCCTGCTTGCGTCGGCATGTCTTCCATTGCTGCACCGGGCGGTGGAAATCGAGGGTGAAGCGTACTGGGACGGCGGCCTGACGGCCAATCCGCCGCTTTTTCCGTTGGTTCACAAGTGCGTCGCACGCGACATCGTCGTCGTGCTGCTGCATCCGCAGCCGCATAACCATGTGCCGCGCAGCGCGGACGATATCTGGCACAGGCTGACTGAGATGGGATTCAGCTCGACGTTCTTTACCGAGTTGCAGGGATTGATTCTGGCGCAGCGGGAGGCCAAGCGCAGTTGGTTCTCGCTCGGACGGCTGGAACGCCGCCTGCGGCAGCTCAACATGCATGTCGTCGAGTCGCAGGAATTGATGAGCCAGCTCGGCAGGCACAGCAAGCTCAACGCTCACCCCGCCTTCATCCACGGTTTGCATGAAGAGGGGCGGCGTCGCGCAGAGGCCTGGCTGGAGCGCAATTTCCGGCAGATTGGAGTGCGATCGTCCTTCCAGCTTGCGCGGCTGTTCGGCTAGACCTTATTGCTGTGAAGCGCGCTCCTGTTCCATCATGCGCAACACACGGCGTTGCACCTTTCCCGTGGTGGTCATCGGCAATTCATTGATGAACTCGATTTCCTTCGGATACTCGTAGGGCGCGAGCTTGCCGCGCACATGCGTCTGCAGCTCGGCAATGAGTTTCTCGTCGGCCTCCCTGTTGCGGGGCGTGCCGGCCGTCAGGACGATGAAGGCCTTGACGACGTTGCCGCGCTCCGGATCCGGCTTGGGGACGACGGCAACATTCGCGACCGCCGGGTGCTTGACCAGGCAGTTTTCGATCTCCGACGGGCCGATGCGGTAGCCGGCTGCCTTGAACATGTCATCGGCGCGGCCCTGGTACCAGAGGTAGCCATCTTCATCGACCAGTGCGAGATCGCCGGTGCGGCACCAGTCGCCGGAGTACTTGTTGCGCGTGGCGTCCGGATTCTTCCAGTATTCGATGAAGAAGATCGGGTCCGGATGACCGTGGATATCCGTGCGATTCAATGCGACCTCGCCGATTTCACCTGGCTTGACCGGATTGCCGTCGTCATCGATCACAGCGATACGGTGCCCCGGGTAGGCGCGCCCCATGCTGCCCGGCTTCGCCGGCCACTGGTGCACGCTGTTGCCGACGATATAGTTCATTTCCGTCTGGCCGAACATCTCATTCGGCGCGACATCGAGTGCGGACTGGCACCAGTTGAACACGGCGTCGCCGACCGCTTCGCCGGCGCTCATGATGGCGCGCAGTTTCAGCTTGAACTTGTCCTTCGGCGTCGGATAGGCCTTCATCATCATCTTCAGCGCGGTCGGGAAGAGGAAGGTGTTGGTGACGCCGTATTTTTCGAGGAGGTAGAACGCCGTGTCCGGCGAAAAGCGGCCGCGGAAGCCGACGATCGGCATGCCGAAATACAGCGTCGGCAGCAGCGCATCCCAAAGGCCGCCGGTCCAGGCCCAGTCTGCCGGGGACCAGAACACGTCGCCTTCCTGAGGGAACCAGTTCTGCGAGGCGACGAAGCCGGTCAAGTTCCCGATCATGGCAGAGTGAGGGATCAGCGCCCCCTTCGGCGCGCCGGTCGTGCCACTGGTGTAGATGAGGACGGCCGGATCTGTCGCCAGCGTCGGGGTGGCGTCGAAATGCGTGCGCGCCTTCGACAGCTCGGTGTTCATGTCCAGCGCTTCCGGTGCGTCGCAATCGACCGCGATGATGTGCTTCAGCGCCGGGCAGTTCGGCCTTGCCGCACGGAGGTTGTCCAGGCCGGCCTGGTCGACGATGGCAACTTCCGCTTCGCTGTTCTGCAACCGGTACTCCAGTGCATCGGGGCCGAACAGGATGGACAACGGCATCGCGACGGCGCCCAGCTGGTAGCACGCCATGTGCGCCACGGCCGTCTCGATGCGCTGCGGAAGGATGATGGCCACGCGGGCGCCTTTTTTCACGCCAAGGCGAGCCAGCACATTAGACAGCCGGTTGGTCTGCTCATGCAGCGCCGCGTACGTGAGGGTGGCGGTATTGCCTTGGTCGTCTTCGTAGTAGATCGCGATCCGTGATTTCTCTCCGGCCCAGCGGGTGCAGCAGACCTGCGCAATGTTCAGCGTTTCGGGAACATGCCAGTGGAAATGGTTGTACAGCTCGTCGTAACGATCGGCGCCTGCGGCAGAAGTCATGTCCTCTCCATTATAATTATCGAACGGGCGTTCTATTAATTTGCCTTTCCGGCAACCTGGCTATTATGCCGATTTCCGGAAATTCCATTCTTGATCTGGGTAACCGAAAAAACATGAAGCCATCCCGCTCCGAATTCATCCCCGTACGGGGACTTCAATACCACGTACGGCACTGGGGCAGGGAAGGGGCGCCGAAGCTCTTCATGGTGCATGGATGGATGGACGTCTCCGCGTCGTTCCAGTTCATGGTCGATTGCCTGCAAGGCGACTGGCACGTGATCGCGCCGGATTGGCGCGGTTTCGGACTGACGAAGGCACCGGCTGTCGACTGCTACTGGTTCCCTGACTATATGGGGGACCTCGACGCAATTCTCCAGCACTATTCCCCAGGCCATCCGGTCGATCTTCTCGGCCACAGCATGGGTGGCAATGTCGTGTGCCTGTACGCCGGCGTGCGGCCGGAACGGGTTCGGCGGCTGATCAACCTCGAAGGCTTTGGACTGGCGGCGACCCGGCCCGAGCAAGCACCAAAGCGCTATGCAAAATGGCTGGAAGAGTTGCGCGAGCCGCCTGGCATGCGTCCGTACGCATCGCGCGAGGACGTGATGCGACGCCTGCAGAAGAACAATCGCCGCCTGACGGATGAACGCGCGGATTTCCTGTCGCGGCACTGGTCTGCCGAAAATGAGCGCGGCGAGTGGGACGTGCTCGGCGACCCAGCGCACAAGCTCGTCAGTCCCGTTCTCTACCGCGTGGAAGAGGTGCTCGCGTGCTGGCAGGAAATTGCGGCGCCGGTTCTGTGGGTGGAGGCGGACGATACCGAAGCATGGCGCTGGATGGGGCCGAAGGAAACGGCCCGCATCGAAATCGACCGCCGACTCAGTTTCCTGAAGAATGTCACGACGGCATCGATCGCTGACGCCGGCCACATGCTGCACCACGACCAGCCCGAAGCCCTTGCACGCCTGATCGAGCAGTTCCTCGACGCTCAAGCGGGATAATCCGTGCTCGCCTGCTGTCGAACGGAGTTGCCTGCAGACTCACGCGCACTCGGCGTACAATAGTTCACTCCTGCCAATCCATTCAAAATGCATGCTTAACGTCGACCTTCATTGCCATTCCACCGTATCCGACGGTTCGCTCTCGCCGGCGGCGGTTGCTGCGCGCGCGAAGGCGGGCGGCGTGGATGTCTGGGCTTTGACGGACCACGACGAAATCGGCGGCATTCCGCAGGCACGCGAGGCCGCGCTGGCGCTCGGCTTGCGCTACGTTACCGGTGTCGAGATTTCGGTGACCTGGGCAAGGCATACCATCCACATTGTCGGCCTGAATTTCGACGAGAAGAACGAAGACTTGATCAAGGGGCTCCAGAGCACGCGTTCCGGACGCGAACGCCGTGCTCACGAAATGGCCGAGCAGCTCGCTGCAGTCGGTGTGCCTGACGCCTTCGAGGGCGCGTTGAAGTATGTGGGCAACCCTGACCTCATTTCGCGCACCCATTTCGCTCGGCACATTGTCGAAACCGGCATTTGCAGGGACATTCAGGACGTGTTTTCCAGATTCCTGATCGAGGGCAAGCCGGGCTACGTACCGCACCGCTGGGCAACACTCCAGGACGCGGTCAAATGGATTCGCGGCGCGGGCGGGATTGCCGTGGTCGCCCACCCTGGTCGCTACGACCTGACCGACATGGAACGGGATGTCTTCCTCGCTGAATTCAAGCGTGCAGGCGGAACCGGTGTTGAAGTCGTGACCGGAAGCCACACGGTGGAGGAGTTCGGCATCTATACGCGTGTCGCCCGCGCGCATGGCCTGCTCGCCTCGCGTGGCTCGGATTTCCATGCACCGGGCGAATCGCAGACTGAGCTCGGCTCGCTGCCCCCATTGCCACCCAGCCTCACCCCCGTCTGGCACGACTGGCGCATTTAATGCCCTCGGAGCAGGCTTTGCGCCTTGCTTCTGTGGCATGATCCGCCACTTGAATTTCCGGGAAATAACCCTAACTAGATGTCGCTTTCGAACGGAGGCTTATTCATGAAACGAATCGTCCTTTTCCTGGCGACCAACCTGGCAGTCGTGCTGGTGATGTCGGTGGTGCTGTCCTTGCTCGGCGTCAACCGCTACCTTACCGCGAACGGTCTCAATCTCGGTATGCTGATGATGTACTCGCTCGTGGTTGGCTTTACCGGCGCCATCATTTCTTTGCTCATGAGCAAGCAGATGGCGAAGTGGTCAACGGGCGCGCACGTCATCGATGCACCGTCGACGTCGACTGAACTGTGGCTTGTCGACACGGTAAAGCGACTGGCGGATCGCGCCGGTATCGCCATGCCCGAAGTCGCAGTGTACGAAGGCGAGCCGAACGCTTTTGCCACGGGGGCATTCAAGAATTCCGCGCTGGTCGCCGTCTCGACGGGCCTGCTGCAAAACATGACGCGCGAAGAGGTCGAGGCGGTGCTCGGCCACGAGATTGCCCACGTTGCCAACGGCGACATGGTGACACTCACGCTGATCCAGGGCGTGGTGAATACCTTCGTCGTCTTCCTTGCGCGCGTAGTCGGCTATATGATCGACAGGACGGTGCTGCGCAACAACGACGATCGCGGCCCGGGGATCGGCTACATGGTCACCGTGTTCGTCTGCGAGATCGTGTTTGGCATCCTGGCATCAATGATCGTGGCCTGGTTCTCGCGCTACCGCGAGTTCCGTGCTGACGCGGGATCGGCCAAGCTGCTGGGCAACCCGCAGCAGATGGTCAAGGCGCTGGCGCGCTTGGGAGGGCTGGAGCCGCCAGAAAGCATGCCGCAGAACTTTAAGTCCTTCGGTATTAATGGCGGACGCTCCGGTTTTGCGGCGCTGTTCTCGAGCCATCCTCCGATTGAAGAACGTATTGCAGCGCTTCGCGGCGCGTACTGATAACAAGAAACCTGCAACGGCGGTCGTTCAAGGCCGCCGTTCTTCTTATGAGCCAATTTTTTCAAATCCATCCGGACAACCCCCAACTGCGCCTCATCAAGCAGTCCGCGCAAATCATCCACGGCGGCGGCATCGTCGCGCTGCCGACCGACTCGTGCTACGCGCTGGTCTGCCACCTCGACGACAAGGGCGCGGTTGAGCGCCTGCGCCGCATTCGCGGCGTGGACGACAAGCACCACCTGACCTTGCTGTGCCGCGACCTGAGTGAAATCGCGCAATACGCGCGCGTCGATAACCGCCAGTACCGGATGTTGAAGGCCGCTACTCCAGGACCATTTACCTTCATTCTGGAAGCGACCAAGGAAGTCCCGCGCCGTCTCAGCCACCCGTCGCGCAAGACGATCGGCCTGCGCGTACCGGAGAATACGATTGCCCACGCGCTGCTGGATGAACTGGGGCAGCCGCTGATCGGCACTACCCTGATCCTTCCGGAAGAGGATGATCCGCTGACCGACCCCGACGAGATCCGCGACAAGCTCGAACGCCAGGTCGAGCTCGTGATCGACGGCGGCGCATGCCACCTCGAACCCACCACCGTGATCGACCTCACTGATGCCGAACCGGTACTCGTACGCCAGGGGCGCGGCGACGCGTCCATGTTCGGGCTCTGAGCCCGCACCCGCCCCGAACGGCGGGCATCTTTTCCCCTCTGATAAAATCCCTCAATGGATCAGATTATTCAAACGATTGCAGTGTATGCACTGCCGGTGATCTTTGCGATCACCCTGCATGAGGCGGCACATGCATACGCGGCGCGTTACTTCGGCGATTCGACGGCCTACCTGCAGGGTCGAATGAGTCTCAACCCGATCAGGCATATTGATCCGTTCGGTACGCTGATCATTCCGGCAATCCTTTATATCGCCACCTCAGGTGCGTTTCTCTTCGGCTATGCCAAGCCGGTGCCGATCGACTACGGCAACCTCCGCAAGCCCAAGCGCGATATGGCTTGGGTTGCGCTCGCCGGCCCCGGGGCAAATTTCGTCATGGCCTTGCTCTGGATGATTTTTGCGATCATCCTCAGTGTGGGCGACGTGCACGAACCGTTCTTCCTGCGGATGGCACAAGCGGGCGTCCTGAGCAACCTGGTCATGTTCGCGTTCAACCTGTTTCCAATTCCGCCGCTGGACGGCGGACGCGTCCTGACCAGTGCCTTGCCGAACCGGCTCGCCTACAAGTTTGCGCGCATTGAACCCTATGGTTTCTTTATCGTCATGGGCCTTGTGCTCCTGAAAGTCCTGTATTTCTGGATGGCGCCGGTGATGCTGCTGGCGCATGAGGCCCTGAAACTGATCCTTTTCCCCCTGACTCTTTTTCTGAACTGAACCCTATGTATCCCGACCGCGTAGTTTCCGGCATGCGTCCGACTGGTGCGATGCACCTTGGCCACTTTCACGGCGCGCTGAAGAACTGGATCAAGATGCAATCCGAATTGCCCTGTCTGTTCTTCGTCGCCGACTGGCATGCGCTGACCACCCATTACGACGACCCGAGCATCATCGAAACGAGCACCTGGGACATGGTTATCGATTGGCTCGCTGCCGGTATCGACCCGGCACAGGCCACGCTGTTCATCCAGTCCAAGGTGCCGGAGCACGCCGAACTGCACCTGCTGCTGTCGATGGCGACGCCGCTCGGCTGGCTGGAGCGCGTGCCGACCTACAAGGATCAGCAGGAAAAGCTGGCCGACCGCGACCTTGCCACCTATGGCTTCCTCGGCTACCCGCTGCTGCAGGCCGCCGACGTCCTGATCTACCGTGCCAGCCAGGTGCCGGTCGGGGAAGACCAGATTCCGCACATCGAAATGATGCGCGAAATCGCTCGCCGCTTTAATCACCTGTACGGGAAGGAAAAGGGATTCGAGGAAAAGGCGCAGGAAGCAATCAAGAAACTGGGCAGCAAGCGTGCCCGCATGTACACCGAACTGCGCACTGCTTATCAGGAGCAGGGCAACGCGGACGCACTGGAGCAGGCAAAGGCCATGCTCGACGAAACGCAGAACCTGTCGATGATCGATCGCGAGCGCCTGTTCGGCTACCTCGAAGGCAGCCGCAAAATCATCCTGGTCGAACCCCAGGCGAAACTGACGGAATCGTCGCGCCTGCCGGGTCTCGACGGACAGAAAATGTCCAAGAGCTACGGCAACACGATCACGCTGCGCGAGGACAAGGAATCGGTGACCAAGAAGGTCCGCACGATGCCGACTGACCCGGCACGCGTACGCCGCACCGACCCAGGTGACCCGGAAAAATGCCCGGTATGGCAGCTGCACCAGGTGTATTCGGACCAGGACACCAAAGACTGGGTCGTCAAGGGCTGCAAGTCGGCAGGCATCGGTTGCCTCGAGTGCAAGCAGCCGATCGTCGATTCCATCCTCAAGGAACAGGAGCCGATGCGCGAGCGCGCGCAAAAGTACCTCGACGATCCTTCGCTAGTACGCGCAATTGTTGCCGACGGTTGCGACAAGGCGCGCAAGCTGGCGCAGGAAACGATGCGGGATGTGCGCGACGCGATGGGCCTGGGTTACAACTAAGCGCTTGCCTTGGCCGCTTCACACGCCTCTGCTGATACGCCTTCGGCCTGGGTTGCGCGATTTGCGCCACTCCTTCCCGCGGGCGAGGTGCTTGACCTGGCCTGCGGAGGAGGGCGCCACGCGCGCCTTCTTGCAGGGCTCGGGCATCTCGTAATCGGAGTCGATCGCGACCCCTCGGCGCTGGACGCGACAGCCGGGCCGGGTATCGTTACACATCAGGTGGATCTCGAAGCCGAAGATGCGGTGTGGCCGTTTGACGCGGGCAGGTTCGCCGGTATCATCGTCACCAATTACCTGCATCGGCCACTTTTCCCGCACATCCTTCGTAGCCTTGCCCCCGAAGGTGTCCTTCTCTATGAAACTTTCGCTGTCGGGAATGAGCAATTTGGCAAGCCTTCCAATCCCGACTTCCTGCTTCGCCCAGGCGAGCTACTCGACTTCGCTGCAAAGAGTGACATGCGTGTCATCGCATTCGAGGATGGATACGTTGAAACACCCAAGCCAGCGATGGTCCAGCGCATCTGCGCCGTGAAGTCGCAGGCACGCGAGCACAGCCGGCATAGCCTTTCCTGAGCCCGTTTTCGCCCCGTATTGCCCCACGGGAGCAGGCTATCCGCTACAATCGATCTTTTATTTCTTTACCCGATAACATCATCATGATCCAGGGCAGCATTGTCGCCATTGTCACCCCCATGCACGCAGACGGCAGTCTCGACCTGCCGGGGCTGCGCAAACTGATCGACTGGCATATCGCCGAAGGCACCGACGGCATCGTCATCGTCGGCACCACCGGTGAATCGCCGACCGTCTCGGTCGAAGAGCACTGCGAGCTGATCAAGATTGCCGTCGAACATACCGCGAAGCGTATCCCCATCATCGCGGGTACCGGCGGCAATTCGACGACCGAAGCGATCGAACTGACGCAATATGCCAAGAACGTTGGGGCCGATGCCTCCCTGCTCGTGGTCCCGTACTACAACCGTCCGACCCAGGAAGGCATGTACCAGCACTTCAAGAAGATCGCCGAGTCTGTCGACCTGCCCGCGATCCTCTACAACGTGCCCGGCCGTACTGTCGCCGACATGGCCAATGAAACCATCCTGCGCCTTGCGCAAGTGCCCGGCATCATCGGCGTCAAGGATGCGACTGGCAATATTGCCCGCGGCAGCGACCTCATTCGTCTCGCGCCGAAATCCTTCGCTGTCTATTCCGGCGATGATCCGACAGCCATGGCGCTGATGTTCTGCGGCGCCAAGGGCAATATCTCGGTCACGGCGAACGTCGCACCGCGCGGCATGCATGACCTGTGCCTCGCTGCGATGGCTGGCAAGGTTGCCGAGGCGGTCGCGATGAACAACAAGCTGCTTCCGCTGCACAACAAGCTTTTCGTCGAGCCGAACCCAGTTCCGGTGAAGTGGGCGATGGCAGAGATGGGACTGATCCCGTCCGGCATCCGCCTGCCGTTGGTGCCGCTGGGCGAGGGCTATCAGGATACCGTGCGCGCCGCCCTGCGCGAATCCGGTGTATTACAATAAGCGCCGCATTTCGTCCGGCAGTCACGCAGACTTCACCTCAATCAGCATCGACATGACAATTCGAAAGAACACTCGTATCGCTCAACGTGGGATCATTTTCGGGCTGGCGATTGCCGGCCTGACTGGCTGCAGTACCATTGGATCGGTACTGGAGCCGGACCGCGTCGAGTACAAGAGCGCCGGCAAGGCGCCGTCACTGGAGGTGCCGCCGGACCTGACGCAATTGCAGCGCGAGAACCGCTACGCCATCCCCGACGCCAACCGGGGCACGGCGACGGCGTCGTCCTACAGCCAGCAACAAGCTGCCCGTCCTTCGTCGCCCACTGCCGTAGTTGCGGTCAAAGCGGCAACCGACATGCGCATCGATCGCGCTGGCAACCAGCGCTGGCTCGTCGTCAACCAGGCGCCTGAAGCGCTGTGGCCGCTCGTAAAAGACTTCTGGCAGGAGTCAGGATTCCTGATCAGTTACGAAGTCCCCCAAGCCGGCGTGATGGAGACCGACTGGGCCGAAAACCGCGCAAAGATTCCGCAGGATTTCATTCGCAATACCTTAGGCAAGGCGCTGGATTCGCTGTACTCCACCGGCGAGCGCGACAAGTTCCGTACGCGGCTGGAGCGCACTGCCGACGGCGTAACCGAAATCTACATCAGCCATCGCGGCATGCAGGAAGTACTCGTCGGCCAGCAGAAGGACAGCACGATGTGGACCCCGCGCCAGCCGGATCCTGAGCTTGAAGCCGAATTCCTGACACGCCTGATGACCCGCCTTGGTGCGGAAGCGACTCAGGCGAGGACGACCGTGGCCAATGTTGGCCTGCAGCCGTCGCGCGCCAAGCTGGTCAAAGGCACGAGCGGCGGTTATGTCGAAGTCGATGAAGGTTTCGACCGTGCGTGGCGCCGTGTCGGTTTGGCCCTGGATCGTGTCGGCTTTACAGTGGAAGACCGTGACCGTACGCAAGGCATCTACTTCGTCCGCTACGTCGATCCAGATGCCGACCAGAAGAAGGCATCGGAGAAGGGCTTCCTGTCGCGGCTGTTCACGTTCGGTTCTGATGACAGTGCGAAATCGGCACAGCGATACCGCGTTGCGGTGAAGGCGGCCGGCGGTGCAAGCCAGGTGTCGGTGCTGAACGCCGAAGGGCGCCCTGATTCGTCGCAGACTGCGGACCGGATCCTTTCGCTCCTCAATGAACAACTCAAGTAAGTTCAAGTATTGAAATTTGCAAGTCTTGGAAGCGGCAGTGAAGGAAACGCGCTTCTGATCTCTACCGCATTCGGCACGACAAGCACGACTGTCATGCTGGATTGCGGTTTCCCCATCCGTGAAACCGAGCGACGCCTGCAGCGCAAGGGGTTGGCGCCAGCCGACCTTGCAGGCATCGTCGTCACCCACGAACACAAGGACCACGTCGGCGGCGTGTTCAAGTTTGCGCGCCGGCATCGTATTCCTGTCTGGCTTAGCTTCGGCACCTATCAAGCAGTAGAGAGAGACTGCGACGGGGTTGACGTGCACATTTGCCGCGACGGCGACAGACTTTCGATTCAGGACCTTGAACTCGGTCCATATACCGTGCCGCACGACGCGCGCGAGCCAGTACAGTATGTGGCGAATGACGGGCGGTTTCGTCTCGGCGTCCTGACTGATGCGGGACAATCGACGCCGCATCTTATTCAGGCATTGGGCGGGTGCGATGCGCTAGTCCTGGAATGCAACCATGACCGGCGCATGCTTGCCAACTCATCGTATCCCTACTCATTGAAGCAGCGCATCGGCGGCGCCTTCGGGCATTTGTCGAACGAAATGACCGCGGAGATTCTTGGTGCCCTGGACAAGTCACGGCTCAGAACCGTCGTTGGTGCGCATTTAAGCCAGCAGAACAACACGCCTGAGCTGGCCCGCGAGGCGCTTCACGGAGTGACGAAAGGTACGGGAATCGATGTGACGATCGCCTGTCAGGAGGAGGGCTTCGACTGGATCCACCTGATGCTATAGGGGCAGGGCGAGCGCTTTGACAGGTTGAGTGGGGAAATAAAAAAGCCGACCAGTTGGTCGGCTTTTTCTTGCAGTAATCGCAGATTACTTGGATGCAGCCGGAGCAGCGGCAGCCGGAGCAGCGGCGTCAGCCGGTGCGGAAGCAGCCGGTGCGGATGCGGCCGGAGCAGCAGCGTCAGCCGGTGCGGAAGCAGCCGGAGCAGCGGCCGGAGCAGCAGCGTCAGCCGGAGCGGAAGCAGCCGGAGCAGCAGCCGGAGCCGGTGCAGCAGCCGGTGCCGGAGCAGCAGCTTCTTCTTTCTTGCCGCAAGCAGCCAGAGCAACAGCCAGCAGAGATGCGATCAGCAGAGACTTTTTCATGGATTTCCCTTTACAAAATTTATTATAAAAAAATTATGCGATGAATAATTACCGGTAATTATCGCTCTATAGGCGTTCTCTCACCGCAAAGTGTTGCATTGCGGCATGTCGAAAACATCCTAATCAATAATTATAGCGGGTTTTTTTGCAACAAGTGCTTGCGGCTTTTCTTTTCGGTAAGGAATTTGTAAGCAATCGCAACACACTTTTCACCCCGGCTTTCGAAGGGAAATCCATCCGTCTTCATGCCATGCGTGGAGCGTTTCCCGGACATCCTTGGACGCGTTGGCCACATCTTCCGGTGCGAGTTGCCTGCGGTCGGCGAGCTTTACCAGAGGACGCCGATCGGCCCCTCCTGCGACAAAGGATTCTCCATTGATAAATACGTGCCGCCCGCGATAGAGCATCCTGGTCTTGCGTGAAAGCTGCACGCCGCGTTTGTCTGCCAGCTGAAGGAATCGCGACAGTGACGTCGAGCGTGCCGGGGGATCAAAGAAGACGGTCGGCTTGAGCTCCGAAAGATATTCACCAAGGAAAATAGCGACATCGTCATCCGTAAATTTGATCTTCCGAAGCGTTTCGGCAACGCGGGAAAGCATTGCGTTATTGATTTCAGCCGGCTTTGACGTAACGGGAAGGTCAGGGTCGGCGTATCGTCCCGGAAGCTCAATCGATTCGGCCATGAACTGCAGGAATCCTTCGCCAAGTTCCTGGAAGGAAGGCGTGCGGAATCCGATCGAGTAGGTCATGCACTCGCCAACAGCGATGCCATCGTGCGCGTAATGGGGCGGTAGGTACAGCATGTCGCCCGGTTCAAGGAGGAACTCCTGTTCCGCTTTGAAGTTCTGCAGTATTTTTACCGGCAGCCCTTCTACCAGGGTCAAGTCCTTCTGCGGCCCGATGCGCCAGAGGCGCTGGCCATATGCCTGGAGCAGGAAAACGTCATACGAGTCGAAGTGCGGTCCAACGCCGCCGGTGTCGGTGGCATAGCTGATCATGAGATCATCCAGCCGCGCATCCGGTATGAAGCGGAACTGCTGCATCAGCGCATTCGCACCATCATGATGGAGGTTTACGCCCTGGATCAGCGTCGTCCACGCTTTCTTGTGGAAAGGCGGCAGTTGCGCGAACGGTCCCTTGTGAAGCTGCCAGCGTGATCCGAAGTGGGTGACGAGACGCGATTCGACATCATCCCTCGCCGCCATCGCAACCAGCTCTTCCTTCGCAAGGAGCGGCTTGAAACCGGGAATGGCCTGCCGGATGAGAAGCGGTTTCTTGTGCCAGTATTCCTGGAGAAATTGCTGCGGCGTGAGGCCGCCGAGGAGAGGCAGTTTTTTCATTGTCGTCATTGTATGGGCATGATGATTGCTGAGAGGTCGTCGCGCCGGACGGCTCGATTCGAGAATCTGTCGTGGCG
This sequence comes from Noviherbaspirillum sp. ST9, assembly GCF_048799745.1. Classification (NCBI taxonomy): domain Bacteria; kingdom Pseudomonadati; phylum Pseudomonadota; class Betaproteobacteria; order Burkholderiales; family Oxalobacteraceae; genus Noviherbaspirillum; species Noviherbaspirillum sp. ST9. Next base: position 17,199 of record NZ_JBLWFR010000013.1, read on the forward strand.
CAAGGTCTTGCGGCACGGGCGAGTATAATCCTGAAATGTTGACACGAAAGGACGGCTCATGAAGATCGCCAAGAATACGGTAGTGACGGTCCACTACAAGCTCTCAGATGCGCAAGGCAATCTGATTGAAGAAAGCCGCGACCCGATGGTGTATCTGCACGGCGGATACGAAAATACGCTGCCCAAGATCGAGGAAGCCCTCGAGGGCAAGGATATCGGCTATGAAACGACCATTCAGGTCGAGCCTGAGGATGCTTTCGGCGAATACGATCCGAACCTGATCAAGATCGAGCCGCGCAATCGTTTGCCAGATCCTGTCGAGGTCGGCATGCAGTTTGAGGGAACGCCGGACGATGCAGCGGGCGGCGAGGAGTCGATCATCTTCACAGTGACCGATATTGCAGACGACCAGGTGGTGCTCGACGGCAATCATCCGCTTGCGGGGATGGCGCTTCGCTTTACCCTGAGCGTTGCTGGCGTACGGGATGCGACAGAGGAAGAAGTGGCCCACCAGCATGTGCACGGTGAACATGGCCACCATCACCATCATGGTGATGCCGAGGGCGAAGGCGACGACCAGTTCCGCAGCTATCCGCTCCACTGATTCCGCGGGCACGTATTACAAACGCCGGTCATTACTTACATGGGAAAGGCGCGTCGCGATCATTCAGCGATGGCCTTCCGCCGACTGCGTGGCATGCGGTTCGATCGAAAAAACCTTTGCCTGCCTGGACGCGATATTGACCTTGGTCCATCCCGCAGGCACCCCATATTCCCCAATATTTCCATTCCATGCAATGGTGTCCGGGCGCGACGCCTGGTTGTGCAGGACCAGGATCTTTCCTGGGAATTTTGCTGCAAGGCTGGACAGCAGCTTTCTCGTCTCCGCGAATCCATCCCTTTGATTGCCAGATAACCGCGCGGACGAGAACGGGTTGCTGTCGCTGAACAGCACAATCCCGATTGCCTTTTCCCGATGGGCAAAAGTGAAGACACGGTTGAGCCAGTCACGATTGGCGATCAACCTGTCCTCGAATTCACTGTTTCTTCCCGCGTCGACGACGAAGTTGTTGTTATTGGAGGGCAGGTTGATGGTGGCGAACATGATGTCGCCGATCTGCCACCGGGCATTTTCGGGAAAGCCCCGGAACTTTGCGATGGTCGATTGCCGGATTACCGGAATGCGGCTCGCGCCCAGAGAGAAATCGTCGAAAAAGAACAAGTCACGCAAGCGTCCGAGGCGACCGATTGCCGAAGACCGTCCGGATTCCGGCGGACATCTCGCCCAATCACTCGCGGCGAGCGAAACAATGACGCCGTTTCGAGCGCCATCCAGTTCGGATTTCTGACGGAGATAGGCCTTGTCCGTGCAGCCGACATTGGGTGGCTTGACGCCCTGTATTACGACGAAAGCAAGATTATCCGAGTCGGTCGCTTCGAGGGCGGATTGAAGGGCGCCATTGTCTTCGGGGTTCGACGTACGCGCATGCGTGATGACGCCGAAGCTGAACTCCGCGGAGTCCGCAATGGCGGGAGCGGCCTGCCACATGGCAAGGCAGAGGGCGAGTGTCTTGATCGCGGTCCGGCTCATTGTTTGCCGGCGAGCGCCTTGAGGCGATAGAGGGCATCCAATGCCTCGCGCGGCGTCATGGCATCCGGATCGATATCGGCAAGCTCTTCCGCCACGGCGTTCGCTGCCGGGTCAGCTGGTGCAAGCCCGGGTTCTTCGACGACCGCTGCCGAGGACGCGAAGAGGTCGAATTGCGGCGTCGCCTGTACGGAATGAGCCTCAAGCGCTGCGAGGTGCTTTCGAGCTGCCTTGATAACCGGTTGGGGAACGCCCGCCAACTGGGCGACCTGCAGGCCATAGCTCTGCGACGCAGGGCCAGCCTGGACCGCGTGCAGGAACACAATGCTGTCCTTGTGCTCAACGGCGGACAAGTGGACATTGGCAGCGGTCGGATGGGTTTCGGGCAGTTGGGTCAGTTCGAAGTAATGGGTTGCGAACAGAGTAAAACTGCGCGTGGCATCAATCAGGTGTCGTGCGATTGCCCAGGCGAGCGCCAGACCGTCGAATGTCGATGTCCCTCGGCCCACTTCGTCCATCAGCACGAGGGAGTGCTCGGTGGCGCCGTTGAGGATCGCGGCCGATTCCGTCATCTCCACCATGAAGGTCGAACGTCCGCCGGCGAGGTCATCTGCGGCGCCGATACGCGTGAAGATCCGGTCGATTGGGCCGATCATGGCCCGTGTGGCCGGGACAAAACTTCCGACATATGCGAGCAGGGTAATTAGGGCAACCTGACGCATGTAGGTTGACTTACCGCCCATGTTCGGGCCGGTGATCAGCAGCAGCTTGCGATCGCTGTTGAGCTCGCAATCGTTGGCAATGAAGCGTTCGATCTGGTTCTCGACGACGGGATGACGGCCCTGCTCGATTGCGATGGTCGGCTCTGGCACGAGATGCGGTGCGCACCAGTTATTACGCAACGCATGATCCGCCAGCGCAACAAGCACGTCGAGCTGAGCCAGCGCATGGGCGATCGACTGCAGGAGCCCGATTTGCGGCGCAAGGTCGTTCAGCAGTTTTTCGTAGAGGTACTTTTCGCGGGTAAGCGCGCGTTCCTGGGCGGACAGCGCCTTGTCCTCGAAAGCCTTCAGCTCTGGTGTGATGTAGCGCTCGGCGTTCTTCAACGTCTGACGCCGGCGGTAATCGTCGGGCACCTTGTCGGTCTGGCCGTGCGTGACTTCAATGTAGAACCCGTGCACCTTGTTGTACTCGACCCGCAGATTGGCAATCCCCGTGCGGGCGCGCTCGCGCGACTCGAGATCCACGAGGAACTGACCAGCGTTCTCGGACAGTGCGCGCAGTTCGTCAAGCTCGGCATCGAAGCCGCGGGCGATGACACCGCCATCGCGCACCATCGCGGCCGGTTCAAGCGCGATGGCACGTTCGAGCAGTTCAAGGCACTCGCCCGGCGTGGCCAGTGCATCCTGGACCGCGCGCAGCAGCGGTGCATCGGCATCCTTGTTGCACATGGCAACGTACGCGCGCAGTGAAGGAAGCTGCTGCAATCCGCCACGCAGACCGGCGAGGTCACGCGGCCGGGCGGAAAGGAGGGCGATGCGCGTCGTGATGCGTTCGATATCCGGTACGGCGGCAAGCGTGGCGGAAAGGCCGGAAGAGGCATCCGCCCGCATGAGGGCGTTCAGGGCGGCGTGGCGCGCGCGGGCGACTTCCTGATCGCGTCGCGCATGATGCAGCCAGTGGCGCAGCAGGCGCGAGCCCATCGCGGTCCGGCAATGGTCGAGTTGCGAGAACAGCGTGGGCGCACTCGAGTTTCCTTCCTGGCCGCGCAACGTTTCCGTCAGCTCCAGGTTGCGTCGTGTGGCGGCATCCAGTCCGATGAATTCATTTTCCGATTCGACGGAAAGGGTTCGCACGTGCTGCAGTCCCTTGCCTTGCGTCGACTGGGCATAGCGCAGGAGGGCGCCGGCCGCGCCGATCGCCGCGCTCAGCCCATCGGCACCGAACCCGCTCAGCGTTGCAACAGACAGCTGTTCAATCAGCGCCTTCTGTCCGGCATTGATATCGAAGTGCCAGTCCGGCACCGTCGTGAACTTGCCGGTGGACGACTGGGAAAACAGGTCTCCATTGTCGATGACCAGAATCTCGGCGGGAGAAATCCGTTCAAGTTCCTGCTTCAGGCGCGCATCGAAGGTCTTCGCGTCGCCGATGAATTCCATGACGCGCAGGGCACCGCTTGCCATCGACAGCCATGCGAGACCAGCTACCACGGATTTGCGCTGCGTGACCACGTGCAGCGCGAGCAGGGGACGTTCGGACTTTTCAGGAAGCAGGTCTGCGTCCGTCAGCGTGCCCGGCGTAATCACGCGCACGACCTTGCGCTCGACCGGGCCCTTGCTGGTTGCCGGATCGCCGATCTGTTCGCAGATCGCGACCGACTCGCCCAACTTGACCAGTTTGGCCAGATACTGTTCCACGGAGTGGAAAGGTACGCCTGCCATCTTGATCGGATTGCCGTTGGAGGCGCCACGCTGCGTCAGAGTAATGCCGAGCAGGCGCGCCGACTTTTCGGCGTCTTCAAAGAACAGTTCGTAGAAATCTCCCATGCGGTAGAACACCAGCATGTCCGGATAATCAGCCTTGATGCGGAGATATTGCTGCATCATTGGCGTGTGCTTTTCCAGCGCGGCGTCGAGGCCGGGCGTCGATACTTCGGGAGCCGGTTTCAGCGCAGGTTTCAATGCCATTCCAGTCTTTGTCGTAGTGCGAGGGGCGTAAGCCGGGTGTAATCCGCCATTTTAATGGGGATTAATGCTGAAAGGAGGGGGCGACGCAGCGTCTTTGACCGCGGCGTCGCTTTGCGGCACGGGGCTTACTGGCTCCCGCGATTGCGATTCGCTGGCGTTTTGTCGCCGCTGAGAAGTTTTCCAGCCGGACGCTTGGGCGGCACCGGTTTTCCTGCAGGAGGATGTGCGGGACGGGATGTCTTGGCGGCGGGCTTCGGCTGAGCCGGACGATTCCTGCCGCCACCGTTGCCGCTGCGAAGCTGGATGGGCTGCGGACGCGCATTCGGATCAGGCTCGAAGCCGGCAATGACCTCCCTGGGAAGCGAGCGTTTGATCAGCTTTTCGATACCCTTGAGCATATCGTGCTCATCCACGCAGACGAGGGAAACGGCTTCGCCACTGGCGCCGGCACGCCCGGTGCGGCCAATGCGGTGGACGTAGTCTTCCGGCACGTTCGGCAAGTCGTAATTGACGACATGCGGCAGCTGGTCGATGTCGATGCCGCGCGCGGCGATGTCGGTCGCAACCAGTACCTGGAGCGATCCGTCCTTGAATTCCGACAGCGCGCGTGTACGTGCGGACTGACTCTTGTTGCCATGGATCGCAAGCGCGCTGATTTCTTCCTTGCCGAGCTGCTCGACCAGCTTGTTTGCGCCATGCTTGGTGCGCGTGAATACCAGTACCTGTGACCAGTTGTTTTCCTTGACCAGATGGGCCAACAACTGGTGCTTGCGGTTGCGATCGACCGGATGGATCTTCTGCGCGATCATTTCGGCCGTCGAGTTTCGGCGGGCGACTTCGATCATGGCCGGCGCGTTCAACAGGCTGTCGGCGAGCTCTTTGATCTCATCGGAGAAGGTTGCGGAGAACAGGAGGTTCTGGCGCTGCTTCGGCAGCAATGCAAGGACGCGGCGAATATCCCGGATGAAGCCCATGTCGAGCATGCGATCAGCTTCGTCCAGGACAAGAATTTCAATGTTGGCCAGGCTGACAGTGCCCTGCTGGACATGGTCCAGCAGACGTCCCGGCGTGGCGACCAGGATATCGACGCCCTTGCTGAGCAGCTGAATCTGGGGATTGATGCCGACACCGCCGAAAATCACGGCGGAGCGGAGTTTCAGGTACTTGCCGTAGACGCGCACGCTTTCTTCTACTTGCGCGGCAAGTTCGCGCGTCGGGGTGAGGATCAGGGCGCGAACCGAGCCGCGAGCGGCGGGCTTGCCACCTTTCAGGCGTTGCAGGATGGGAAGCGTAAAGCCGGCAGTCTTGCCAGTGCCGGTCTGTGCGCCAGCAAGGAGGTCGCCGCCAAGCAGCACGGCGGGAATGGCTTGAGTCTGGATCGGGGTAGGCGTGCTGTAACCCTGTTCGGTAACGGCACGGACGATTTCATCGGATAGACCGAGTTCGGTAAAGGACATGTATTCTCTAAAGTGATCCTGCCGTGCGGCAGGGACGCCGCATGGGCAAAAGGAGGAAGCAGGGGGGGGCTTCGCGCGCACCCTGCTCAGGAGTCGATACTGTAATGATCAGGCAAACGGGGAGAGCAGGTTCACCATCTGTCCGAAGATCTTCGGCGTGCCGGCAATGACGTTACCCTTGTAGAGATAGTCGGATTCGCCCTTGAAATCGGCGACGATGCCGCCGGCTTCGGAGACAAGCAGGGCTCCGGCAGCTGCGTCCCAAGGCTGAAGGCCTTTTTCAAAGAAGCCGTCGAGGCGACCGGCTGCCACATACGCGAGATCGAGTGCGGCGGCGCCAGGGCGGCGCAGGCCCGCGCACTTCTCGGTCATGATCTTGAACATCTTCATGTACTCATCGAGTCCCTCGGTACCTCGGAACGGAAAGCCGGTGCCGATGAGCGCATCCGCCATCTTGTCGCGGCGGCTTACGCGGATGCGTTTCTCGTTCAGGAATGCGCCGGCGCCTTTGGTTGCCGTGAACAGGTCATTGCGGGTCGGGTCGTACACAACAGCCTGGGTGATCTGGCCTTTCTGCTGCAGGGCAATCGACACGCAGTATTGCGGAAAGCCGTGGATGAAATTGGTCGTGCCGTCCAGCGGATCAATGATCCAGACGTTTTCGTTTTCGTCGTGCAGGTTGGACGAGGCGCCGGATTCTTCGGCGAGGATTGCGTGGTCGGGGTACGCGGTTTTCAGAACTTCGATGATCGCCTGCTCGGCGGCCTGGTCGACTTCGGTGACAAAATCGTTATGATTCTTCGTCGTGACCTTGACGCGGTCGACGTCAAACGAAGCACGATTGATGATGGAAGCAGCGCGGCGCGCGGCCTTCACCGCCGTATTCAGCATGGGATGCATAGGGGTTCCGTTAAAATTGCGGTACCGTCGCCTACCGCGCGGAACCACATGAAATAAGATTAATGAGCGATGCGGCAACAATCGGCAACAAGCCGGTTCCCGCGTAATGCCGCTATTTTAAATGAACCAGCCTCAAACCAGTAATTCTCTTTTCAGCCGCCTGCGCTTTGTCCTGGTCGGCACCAGTCATCCCGGTAACATCGGCGCTGCCGCGCGGGCGATGAAGACGATGGGATTTTCACAACTTGTGCTTGTCAATCCTCGGTTTGCCAATGCGACTACGCACGAGGAGGCAGTGGCATTCGCCAGCGGCGCAGTGGATGTACTGCAGTCCGCCAGGATCGTTGAAACGATTGAAGAGGCGCTGGAAGGCTGCAACTTTGCTGCGGCACTCAGCGCCAGATTGAGGGAGTTTTCGCCGCCTGTAACGCAGCCCAGGGCGCTGGCCGCACAGCTTGCAGGGGAGGCGAGCCTGAATGCCGCGCTCGTGTTCGGGAGTGAGCGCTATGGTCTGCCGAACGAGATTATTGAAAGGTGCAACGTGCTCATCAATATTCCGGCAAACCCTGAATACTCGTCGTTGAACCTGGCTCAGGCAGTGCAGCTGCTTGCATATGAAGCGCGCGTGGCTGCCACAGGCGAGGCGCTGCCTGTTTCTCCGATCGGTTTTCAGGGAGTGGCAGCGGATCTGGGTCAGATTGAGGGCATGTATGCGCACCTTGAGCAGGCGCTTGTCGCCGTTGAATTTCTTGATCCATCAAACCCGAAGAAATTAATGCCCCGGCTGAAGCGCCTGTTCTCCCGAGCCCAGCTGGAAACAGAAGAGGTGAACATCCTGCGTGGGATTGCCCGCCAAATCATGAAGAAACTCGGACAGCAGTAATTTCGTGTCCGCGTCGAATTGCCTCTTGCGGGGCTGTAGCGAAGGCGCTTGCGCGACTCAGCTAATTCAGCCCCAGGCGCGCAAAAGGCCCACCGCGAGCCCTTCAAGAGCAAAATTATCTTCCCTACCATCGACAACGATAGGTTCAAAATCCGGGTTTTCGGGAAGGAGTTCAATGACGCTGCCCGTCTTGCGGTAGCGCTTGACCGTCACGTCGTCGCCAAGGCGGGCAACGACGATCTGCCCATTCTTTGCGGAGTCGGCCTTTTTTACGGCCAACAGGTCACCGTCGAGAATGCCGACATCCCGCATCGACAATCCGCGCACTTTCAGCAGGTAGTCCGGCTTTGCAGAAAACAGCGAGGGGTCCACGCTGTACGTGGTTTCAATATGTTCCTGTGCAAGAATCGGCGAGCCGGCGGCGACGCGGCCAACCAGCGGCAGACTCAGTTGCATGAGGCCGGGATGCGGCAAGGCCATTTGTCGCGCCACGCTTGTGCTGTCTTTGCCCATGTCGCGAAGACGAATGCCGCGAGACGTGCCGGGGGATATTTCGATTGCTCCCTTGCGGGCAAGCGCCTGCAAATGTTCCTCGGCAGCGTTCGCTGAGCGGAAGCCGAGCTCGGCGGCAATTTCGGCCCGGGTGGGAGGGAATCCGGTGTTTTCAATGGCTTCCCTGATCAGGTTCAGGATTTGCTCCTGGCGGGCGGTCAGCTTGATCATGGCGATTCACTGGGGTTATCCAGCGCTGTGTGTATAGACAGCCTGTATTTTTATACAGGATTTATGCGAATGCAAGCGTATTTGCTGGTTATTTGGCGGCGCTTGCCTCGAAAATGTCCGATTTCCCGGTTCCTTGCCTTAAGGGCTTGAAAGCATTGAGCTTTCTTTCAGAACGGGTTATTATGGCGGGCTTTCCTCTTCCCACACCCGTCTTGACGCCGGGGTGGGCGATTTTTCAATCCGTCCAAAAGGAGAATTCATGCGTCATTACGAAATCGTATTTATCGTCCATCCGGATCAGAGCGAGCAAGTGCCCGCGATGATCGAACGCTACAAGGGCATCGTTACCGCCCGTAACGGCAAGGTCCACCGTGTCGAAGACTGGGGCCGCCGTCAACTGGCTTACATGATCCAGAAGCTGGCCAAGGCACACTATGTTTGCATGAACATCGAGTGCGACAACGAAACCCTGGCTGAACTCGAAACGGGCTTCAAGTTCAACGACGCCGTCCTGCGCCACCTCACCGTCAAGATGAAGAAGGCTGAAACCGCCCCGTCGCCGATGATGAAGGCTGTCCAGAAGGAAGATGCTGCCAAATCCCAACGTGCAGAGGCGTCCGCTGCGTAATTGCGGCAGCCGAGGAGAGTGAACCAACTTCGCCTGATTGCTGCCATTGCCGAGCGCGACGTAGTGCGCTATACCCCGGCAGGCATCCCGATCGTGTCAGCAAAATTGCAGCACAGTTCGGAACAGGTGGAAGCAAGCATCCCGCGCCAGGTTGACATGGAGATTGCCGCGGTCGCCGCAGGCGAAATCTCCGGAAGATTCAACCGGGCAGCATTAGGGGAAATGTTTCTGTTCACGGGATTCCTGGCACGCAAGAATCGCAATAGCAAAAGCCTCGTGTTCCACGTTACGGATTTCGAGTCAATCACAGATCACTAGATACAGTACAGGAGCCAAACATGGCATTCGGTAAAAAATTCGACAAGAGCAAACTCAAGCAAAAGCGCCAGCAGCAGAACCCGCTGTTCAAGCGCAAGAAATTCTGCCGCTTCACCGCCGCCGGCGTTGAACAGGTCGACTACAAGGACGTCGACACCCTGAAGGACTTCGTCCAGGAAAACGGCAAGATCATGCCGGCACGCCTGACCGGCACCAAGGCACACTACCAGCGTCAGGTTGACACCGCGATCAAGCGCGCACGCTACCTCGCGTTGCTGCCGTACACCGATCTGCACAACGCCTAATTGACGACTGAAGAATAGGAGAAAAACATGCAAGTCATTCTGTTGGAAAAAGTCGTCAATCTCGGCAACCTCGGCGACGTGGTCAAGGTCAAGGACGGTTACGCACGTAACTTCCTGATCCCCCAGCGCATGGCACGCCGCGCTACTGCAAACGCTGTCGCTGAATTCGAAGCAAAGCGCGCTGAGCTCGAAAAGGCAGCAGCAGAGAAGCTGGCAGCAGCCCAGGCTCAAGGCGAAAAGCTGAACGGCATGACCGTTCAGATCGCTCAGAAGGCCGGCGTTGACGGCCGTCTGTTCGGTTCCGTTACCAACGCTGACATCGCAGAAGCGGTGACCAAGCAAGGTTTCGCAGTCGAGAAGGCGCAGATCCGCATGCCGCAAGGCCCGATCAAGACGGTTGGTGATCATACGGTTGCCGTTGCGCTGCACACGGACGTCGTTGTCGATGTGACCGTTTCCGTGCTGGGCGAACAAGCCTGATCGCAGGAATGCAGTTAACCAAGAAAGGCCGGGTTTCCCGGCCTTTTTTGTTGCTCTTTCAAGAGTGCAGGATCGGCATGTTGCTTGAGGAAAAATAAAGCGGTTCAGAGGGGGATGTGCCCCGAAAAGCGGAAGCTTAAACGGGTATAATGCGCGCCATGAATCACCGTGACAACCGCGATAATCGAGACAACCGTGCTTCCGATCCACAGGTAGAAGCACTTCGCATTCCGCCTCACTCCATCGAATCGGAGCAATCCGTTTTGGGCGGATTGCTGCTGGATAACGCCGCGTGGGACCGTATTGCCGACTTCATTACCGAAGACGATTTTTACCGCTACGACCACCGCATCATCTTTCAACATATCGTCAAGCTGATCAACGGATCGAAGCCTGCCGACGTGATCACCGTCTACGAGGCGATGTGCACCAGCGGCAAGGCGGAGGAAGCCGGCGGCCTGACCTATCTTAACGCACTCGCGCAAAATACACCGTCTGCGGCAAACATCCGCCGCTATGGTGAAATCGTCCGTGATCGCGGTGTCCTGCGCAAACTCATTACGGTATCGGATGAAATCTCCGGCCAGGCATTCAATCCTCAGGGCAAGGAAGTCAAACAGCTTCTCGACGAAGCCGAGTCGAAGATTTTCGCCATCGCTGAAGAGGGCTCGCGCGGTGCCGCGGGCTGGATGGCCATCCAGCCGCTGCTCACGCAAGTGGTGGAGCGCATCGACGAACTCTACAACCGTGATAACCAGAACGACATTACCGGGGTGCCGACAGGGTTTATCGACCTTGATCGAATGACCTCCGGCCTGCAACCGGGCGACATGATCGTCGTCGCGGGACGTCCCTCCATGGGCAAGACAGCGTTTTCGCTCAATATCGGTGAAAACGTCGCCATCGACAGCGGGCTTCCAGTCGCCGTGTTTTCCATGGAAATGGGCGGGGCGCAGCTTGCCATGCGTATGTTGGGCTCCGTCGGACGTCTCGACCAGAGCCGTTTGCGTGTCGGTAAGCTCAATGACGAAGACTGGCCGCGCCTGACGCATGCGATTCAGAAGATGAACGAGGCGCAGTTGTATATCGACGAAACGCCGGCGCTGAGCCCGATCGAATTGCGCGCACGCGCGCGTCGTCTGGCGCGCCAATGCGGCCGTCTTGGCCTGATCATCGTCGACTACCTGCAGCTCATGTCCGGCAATGGCGGTGGCGGCGAGAACCGTGCTACCGAGATTTCCGAAATCTCGCGAAGCCTGAAGGGTATCGCCAAGGAGCTCCATTGCCCGGTGATTGCGTTGTCGCAGCTGAACCGCTCCCTTGAACAGCGTCCCAACAAGCGTCCCGTGATGTCCGACTTGCGTGAATCCGGCGCTATCGAGCAGGACGCCGACGTTATCCTGTTCATTTACCGCGACCAGGTTTACAACCCGGATTCGCCGGACAAGGGCACGGCCGAAATCATCATCGGTAAGCAGCGTAACGGCCCGATCGGCACGGTGCGCCTGGCCTTCCTCGGCGAGTACACGAAGTTCGACAATTACACGGGCGGCAACGCGATCTTCGACAACGAGTAAGCGCGAAACAGGGAATTGGATATTTGTCCTTACAAAGGGCGATGTGTGGTTGACGTGAACACCGACAACGAATTAACGATTCAACTTTAAGAGAGCAAAAATATGTTTGGACGATTGATGCCTAACGAGGGCAAGTTCTTTGACCTTTTCGTGCAGCACGGGGAATTGTGCGTCAAGGGGGCGAAGGAAATGGTCGCGCTGATGACCAATTTCGACGACCTGGAAAACCGCGTGCATGCCATCGAAAGTATCGAGAAGCAGGCCGACAAGGTCACCTACGAAACCCTCGACATGCTGCACAAGACGTTCATCACGCCGCTCGACCGTGACGACATCCACAAGCTGATCACCAAGATGGATGACATCCTGGACCTGCTGGAAGACGCAGGGCAGACGATCTCCCTTTATGACATCAAGGCTGTCACACCCGAAGCCAAGCGCCTGGCCGAACTCTGCCTTTCGTGCACGGAGAAGGTTAAGACTGCGGTGGGACTGCTGCACAACATGGACAATTCTGGCCAGATCCTCTCGGTCTGCGAAGAAATCGACCGTCTCGAATCGGACGCAGATCACGTCATGCGTGCTGCGATGTCGAAGCTGTTCCGCGACGAGCCCGATGTCCGCAACCTCATCAAGCTCAAGGCCATCTACGAGATCCTGGAAACGGTAACCGACCGTTGCGAGGATGTGGCCAATATCATCGAGGGCATCATTGTTGAGAATGCCTGAGCAGGATGCTGCGCAGGTCCGGCTGCCGCCATGCTAGAGCGGGCAGTGCGCCGGTCGCTCAAACAAACGAGAACAAAAACTCATGCAAACCCTTGAAATAAGCATCTACACTCTCGCCTTTCTGATCGCGCTTGCGCTGCTGTTCGACTTCATGAACGGCTTCCACGACGCGGCAAATGCGATTGCGACCGTGGTGTCGACGGGCGTGCTGAAACCGCAGCATGCCGTTGCGATGGCAGCGCTCTTCAACGTGGTCGCAATCTTCTTCTTCCAGCTGAAGGTTGCAAGCACCGTAGGCAAGGGAACGGTCGAGCCGGCTATCGTGGACCACTACGTTGTCTTCGGTGCCCTCGTCGGGGCAATATTCTGGAACGTCCTGACCTGGTACTACGGCATTCCGTCTTCTTCCTCGCACGCGCTGATCGGCGGCCTTGTGGGAGCAGCTGTTGCCAAGTCCGGCACCAGTGCACTGATCTCCAGCGGCCTGATCAAGACGATTTCCTTCATCCTGCTGTCGCCGCTGCTCGGTTTTGTCTTCGGCTCGATCCTGATGGTCATCGTCTCCTGGCTGTTCGTCAAATCGACGCCGCGTCGTGTCGATAAGTGGTTCCGTCGCATGCAACTCCTCTCGGCGTCGTTGTACAGCCTTGGCCACGGCGGCAACGATGCGCAGAAGACCATGGGCATTATCTGGATGCTGCTTATTGCCGCCGGCTACTCGACGTCCAAGGATGCCCTGCCGGCGTGGGTAATTATCAGCTGCTATGCGGCGATCGGCCTAGGTACGCTTTTCGGCGGTTGGCGCATTGTCAAGACCATGGGACAAAAGATCACCAAGCTAAAGCCGGTCGGCGGTTTCTGCGCGGAGACGGGCGGGGCAATCACCTTGTTCCTCGCCACCAGCCTCGGTATTCCCGTGTCAACGACCCATACGATTACCGGCGCGATCGTCGGGGTTGGATCGGCGAAGAAGATGTCCGCGGTCCGATGGGGTGTGGCCGGCAATATTGTCTGGGCATGGATTTTCACGATTCCGGCATCCGCTTTCGTGGCGGCTATCGCATGGTGGATCGGGACCAAGATCCTGTAATCGCAAGGTTCGTGCAGAAACGAAAAAGCCGCGCACTGCGCGGCTTTTTCTTTGAGCGGTGGAATTGTCAGAGCACGTCGCTGGCGTGATCCGCGAGGCGGGACCGTTCGCCTCGCGCCAAGGTGACGTGGCCACTGTGGTTCCAGCCTTTGAATCGGTCTACGACATACGTCAGGCCGCTCGAGCCTTCCGTCAGGTAAGGCGTATCGATCTGCGCGATGTTGCCGAGGCAGACGATCTTCGTGCCGGGGCCGGCGCGCGTGACCAGGGTCTTCATCTGCTTCGGCGTCAGGTTCTGCGCCTCGTCAATGATGAGGAACTTGTTTACGAAGGTGCGGCCGCGCATGAAGTTGAGCGACTTGATCTTGATGCGCGAGCGGATCAGGTCCTGCGTTGCGGCGCGGCCCCATTCGCCGGCATCGTTGTCGGACTTGTTCAGCACTTCGAGGTTGTCGTCGAAAGCGCCCATCCACGGCGACATCTTCTCCTCTTCGGTGCCCGGCAGGAAGCCGATATCCTCACCGACCGGAACGGTTACCCGAGTGACGATGATCTCGTTGTAGAGCTTCGTCTCCAGAACTTGCGCGAGACCGGCCGCCAGTGCGAGCAGTGTCTTGCCGGTACCTGCCTGGCCAAGTAGCGTGACAAAGTCGCACTCCGGGTTCATCAGCAGATTGAGCGCGAAGTTCTGCTCGCGGTTGCGTGCGGTGATGCCCCAGACGCTGTTCTTGCCGTGCGTGTAGTCGCGCAGGGTCTGGATGACCGCGGTTTTGCCGTTGATTTCCTTAACCTGACCGTAGAACGGCGCCTCACCGGTACTTGGCTCCATGAAGACGAACTGGTTGACGAGGAAGCCGGGAACCATCGGGCCGGTAAGCCGGTAGAAGGTATAGCCGGTGCCGTGCTTGTTCTCCTGCCACGATTCCATGCCCTTGGCATGCTTGTTCCAGAAGTCATCCTGCAGCTGGAGTATGCCGGAGTAGAGCAGGTCAGTGTCTTCCAGCACGTGGTCATTGAAGTACTCTTCCGCCGGCAGGCCCAAGGCACGGGCCTTGATGCGCATGTTGATGTCCTTGGACACCAGCACGATCGGACGGCCCGGATACTGCGCTTCAAGCGCGCGAACAACACCAAGGATCTGGTTGTCGGCCTTGCCGATCGGCAGACCTTCGGGAAGTTCGCCAATCTGCAGCCTGGTCTGGAAGAAAAGCCGGCCCTTGGCATCTTTGTTCCCCAGCTTCGCGAGGGGAATGCCTTCCTCGATCGCATGTTCTTCGACGCCGGCGACAAGGGCATCGAGCGAGCGCGATACCTGACGCGCGTTGCGGGCAACTTCGGACATGCCTTTCTTGTGGTTGTCCAGTTCCTCCAGCGTCATCATCGGCAGGTAGACGTCGTGCTCGTCGAAGCGGAACAGCGACGTCGGGTCGTGCATGAGCACATTCGTGTCGAGGACGAACATCTTGGTCACGCCCATCTTGTCGCCGATACGGCTGGCGCTGGACTTGATCAGGCTGTCGACTTCCTTGGTTTTGGCGGTGCGTTTGGCTGGAGTCGCTTTCTCGGTTTTTGCGCGCGCCTGCGGTGCCTCAGCAGCCGGGGCCGCGGATTCAACGAGAGTCATCACAGGTTTTGCCGGTTTTCCTTTCTCTACCTTCGGATAGTCTTGGGTTGAGAGCATTGTCGCTGGCTTGGTCGGCAATTTGGGCAGTGGCATCAGTACCTCAATCTAGAAATGTGTTGAATGAACTACGCGCGGGGTACAAACGGAGGTTGGAAGGTTGGACAACGGGGAGGGAGGGGGGATTGCACAAGCAAAAAAGCCGTTTGAGGGGGAGGCTCGGTGCCTCTTCCACAAACGGCCTTCGGTCAGGAAATTCTTTTAAATTCAATGTGTTCTGGTGTTACGCAAGAGCCTTCACAAACTCGAGCACTTCATCGACGTGCCCAGGCACCTTTACTCCACGCCATTCTTTCACCAATTTCCCGTCGCCGTCAATGATAAATGTACTGCGTTCAACACCGCGCACCTGCTTGCCATACATGTTTTTCATCTTCATGACATTGAACATGATGCACAGCGTTTCGTCCGGATCGGAGATCAGTTCGAAAGGCATGTCCAGTTTGGACTTGAAGCCTTCGTGGGAGCGGATGCTGTCCCGGCTGATGCCGAAGATCTCGGCATTCGCTGCCTGGAACTGCGCGTGCAGGTCGCGAAACTGCATGCTCTCCGTCGTGCAGCCGGGTGTGTTGTCTTTCGGGTAGAAGAAAAGGACGAGCGTCTTTCCCTTGTAGTCCGACAGGCGGAATGTTTTGTCGCCGGTCATTGCTGCGCTGAATTCGGGAACAATCAAGTTCAATGCGGATGGGCTTTCTGCCAAGCTCTTCTCCTGGTCTGTGTTGTCGCTTGTGGCGAAGTTGTCGTTGTCTCTTCCCCAAAGTGTGGGGGCATCTGCGATGTTAGCGAATGTTTATCCTGTTGGGAACCTCACTCGCCAGCAGCCATCATGTGTTCCTTTCGCTGCCGTCAAAGATGAGCGCGAGAACAACCTTGCGGCCTTCGCCCATCAGGATATTGTAGGTCCGGCAAGCGGCCTGACTGTCCATGCATTCGACGCCGATGCGCCGCGAGGTCAACGCGCCGATCAGTTTCGGGTGGACGAAGCGCTGCTTCGCGCCAGTGCCGAGGATTACGACATCCGGCGCAGTATCGGCAATTTGAGCGAAATGCTCCGCCGACAGCTCGTCGAAGGTACGCGGAGACCAGGCAGCCGGGGCGACTTCGGGCAGGACGATGAGGCTGTGCGAAAAGCGCACCGCGTTGATTTCAACACCGGTTTCATCGTAGCCGGTGACAGTCTGGTAATGCTGGGTCGAGGTGGCGTGGAGCTTCATGACACTGTAGACACGCGAATAAGCGTGAATTTCCGACAATTAGAGGAAAAAGATGGGGCATTGTAGCGTTTTCCGCGCTAAAAGATCCCCGCGTACATTGATAAAACTACTTGCTTTCGGCAAAATGAGTCTTTTGGCGGTGCACCATTGCATCCCAACTTTTGCGCAACTTCAAGGGATTGCATCAGTGCGACCGATTCAGAAATCCAAAAAACTGGCAGACGTTTGCTATGACATCCGCGGGCCCGTACTCGAAAAGGCCAAGCAGATGGAGGACGAGGGCCACAAGATCATCAAACTGAACATCGGCAACCTCGCCGTCTTCGGTTTTGACGCGCCCGACGAGATCGTCCAGGACATGATCCGCAATATGCCAAATGCGGCTGGTTATACGGATTCCAAGGGCATGTTCGCGCCGCGCAAGTCGATCATGCACTACACGCAGGAAAAGAAGATCACTGGCGTGACGATCGAGGATATCTATATCGGCAACGGCGCGTCCGAGCTGATTGTGATGGGCATGAATGCTTTGCTCAATACGGGTGACGAAGTCCTTGTGCCAGCACCCGATTATCCGCTTTGGACTGCGGCAGTCAGCTTGTCTGGCGGCAAGCCTGTGCATTACATCTGCGACGAGGAATCGGGGTGGTTGCCGGACATCGATGACATCAAGAAGAAGATCACGCCGAACACCAAGGCCATTGTTGTCATCAATCCGAATAACCCGACCGGTGCCTTGTATCCGGTGGAAGTACTGCAGCAGATCGTTGAAGTTGCCCGCCAACATCAACTGATCGTTTTCGCGGACGAGATCTACGACAAGACCTTGTACGATGGCGAAACGCATACGTCCATCGCATCGCTTGCCGACGACGTCTTGTTCATCACGCTCAATGGTCTGTCGAAGAACTACCGCTCCTGCGGTTATCGTTCTGGATGGATGGTAGTGTCCGGCGACAAGAAGGCCGCGCGCGACTACATCGAAGGCTTGAACATGCTCGCGTCGATGCGTCTGTGCGCCAATGCACCGGGACAGTACGCGATCCAGACCGCACTCGGCGGCTATCAGAGCATCGACGACCTGGTCGGCCCGGGCGGCCGCCTGCTGAAGCAGCGCGACCTTGCGCACAAACTCCTGTCGGACATTCCCGGCGTGAGCTGCGTGAAGCCGAAGTCGGCGCTCTACATGTTCCCGCGTCTCGATCCCAAGATTTATCCGATCAAGAACGACCAGCAGTTCGCCTACGAATTGCTGGCCGAGGAAAAGGTCCTCATCGTGCAAGGCACCGGCTTCAACTGGATCGCGCCGGATCATTTCCGCGTCGTGTTCCTGCCGAATTCGGACGACCTGACCGAGGCGATCGGTCGCATTGCGCGTTTCCTCGAGGGATATCGCAAGCGCCACGCGATCGCCGCGTAAAGATTCATCATTGCAGTACCTCCGTGTTCCGGCCTGCGCCGGGCTCCAGCAGCGTTTTATTTTTGAAGACTATGAAACCCATCAAAGTAGGCTTGTTAGGCATCGGTACCGTCGGTTCCGGCACATTCAACGTTCTGAAGCGTAACCAGGAAGAGATTACGCGCCGCGCCGGACGTCGTATCGAGATTACGATGGTGGCCGACCTGAACACTGCCCGTGCCAAGGAACTGACCAACGGCGAGTGCGAGGTCGTCAGCGACGCCAACATGGTGGTGAACAACCCCGAAATCGATATCGTTATCGAGCTGATCGGCGGTTATGGCATCGCCAAGGACCTGGTGATGAAGGCGATCGCGAATGGCAAGCATGTCGTTACCGCGAACAAGGCCTTGCTCGCAACGCACGGCAACGAGATCTTCAAGGCTGCGCAAGACAAGGGCGTGATGGTGGCGTTCGAAGCGGCTGTCGCCGGCGGCATCCCGATCATCAAGGCCCTGCGTGAAGGCCTGACTGCAAACCGCATCCAGTGGATCGCCGGCATCATCAACGGCACCACCAACTTCATCCTGTCCGAGATGCGCGACAAGGGCCTCGACTTCGACGTCGTGCTCAAGGAAGCGCAGCGCCTCGGCTATGCCGAAGCCGACCCGACATTCGACATCGAAGGTGTGGATGCGGCCCACAAGGCGACCATCATGTCGGCAATCGCATTCGGTCTTCCGGTGCAGTTCGACAAGGCGCACGTGGAAGGCATCACCAAGCTGCAGGCTACCGATATCCGCTACGCGGAACAGCTCGGCTACCGCATCAAGCTTCTTGGCATCGCGCGTCGCACGCCGAACGGCATCGAGTTGCGCGTCCACCCGACACTGATTCCGGCCAAGCGGCTGATCGCCAATGTCGAAGGTGCGATGAATGCCGTGCTGGTGCAGGGCGACGCCGTTGGCGCCACGCTGTACTACGGCAAGGGCGCCGGCTCCGAGCCGACCGCGTCCGCCGTCATCGCCGACCTCGTCGACATCACCCGCCTGGCAACGGCCGATCCTGAGCACCGTGTGCCGCACCTCGCCTTCCAACCGGACGCAATGGTTGACACGCCGATCCTGCCGATGAGCGAAGTGACGACCAGCTACTACCTGCGCATGCGTGTGGCGGATCAACCGGGCGTGCTGGCCGATGTAACCCGTATCCTCGCTGACTCGTCGATCTCCATCGATGCCATGCTGCAGAAGGAGCCGGACGAAGGCGAGACCCGCACCGACATCATCATGCTGACGCACCAGACCCAAGAAAAGAATATTGTTTCCGCGATTGCGAAGATCGAAGCGCTGTCGACCGTGGTCGGCGAAGTGACCAAGATCCGCCTCGAGCAACTGAGCTGATGCCGCCGCCTGCAGATCGCAGGCGCGCAATGAAAACGGCCCGAAGACGCCATGTCTTCGGGCCGTTTTCTTTTTCAGTTATCGGTGTGTGACGACCAGCAGTGCTTTTGCTTCCGTCTTGCCGACATTGCGGATTGCGTGGCTGCGATCTGCCTGGTATCGCGCTGTCCCGCCGGCTTTCAGCTTTTTCGTCACGCCATCGACTTCCACTTCCGCGGTACCGTTCAGGAGCGTCAGGTATTCCGTCGTTCCCGGGTCATGCGGGTTCGAGACTAGCGCGCCCTCGGGGGCCAGCGTCAGTTCGTACCACTCGTACTTTCCTGCCAGCTCCATCGGACCAAGGATCCGAAGCACATAACCCGCATGCGCACCCGGGAGGGTAGGGGTTTCGTGGGGCTCCAGCACATGGATCGCCTCTGGCTCCGGCTTTTCGCTGGACAACAATTCTTCAATGCCAATGCCCAATGCGTTCGCCAGACGCCATGCCACGGCGATGGTCGGGTTCGCCTTTTCGCGTTCAATTTGCGAAAGCATGGATTTGGAGACGCCGGCAGCCCGCGACAGGTCGTCCAAGGTCAAACCGCGCTTGAGCCGAAGTTTCTGCAGGGTTGCGCCTACTTCCGGAGGGGAACTTGGCGGACTGGTGTTTTTCATAAGGGGATGCTTGCAAAGTTCAATGGTTGTATTTAATATTCAATATGTTGAACTTAAGTTCTAAATAGTGAATTTATTGGATTATATTGAAATTGCATCGTAACAGATGCGAGGGCGGATGAATACCTGCCAGTGACAAAGGGATCGGGAGAGAAGTGATGAGCGACAGGAATGCAAAGGAATGTTTTTATGCCGGGCTGGAAAGCAATCTTGCGGGCTTGCGCGAGCAGGGCTTGTTCAAGCCGGAGCGGGTGATTGCATCGCGCCAGGGCGCGGAGGTGACCTGCGACGATGGGCGCACACGCATCAACCTGTGCGCCAACAACTACCTCGGTTTGTCCGGCGATGAGGAAACGGTCCGCGCTGCGATCGATGCGACGGAGAAGTATGGCTACGGGCTGTCTTCCGTGCGTTTCATCTGTGGAACGCAGACCGTGCACAAGCAGCTCGAACGCGCGCTGTCCGAATTCCTCGGCATGGAGGATACGATCCTGTACGCGGCCGCTTTCGATGCCAACGGCGGCGTGTTCGAGCCCCTGCTTGACGAGAATGACGCCATCATTTCCGATTCCCTGAATCATGCCTCCATCATCGATGGCATCCGTCTCTGCAAGGCGGCCCGCTTTCGTTACCAGCACAACGACATTGTCGACCTGGAGGCGCAATTGCAGGCTGCCGAAGGAAAGCGGCACAAGCTGATCGTGACCGACGGCGTGTTCTCGATGGACGGCACGATCGCGCAACTCGACCGGATCTGCGACCTGGCGGAAAAGTACGGCGCATTGGTAATGATCGACGAATGCCATGCAAGCGGCTTCATGGGCAGAACCGGGCGCGGAACGCACGAACACCACAACGTGATGGGCCGCATCGACATTATCACGGGCACGCTCGGCAAGGCCCTCGGTGGCGCAATGGGCGGCTTTACTTCCGCGCGCAAGGAGGTCATCGAGACGCTGCGCCAGAAATCGCGTCCCTATCTGTTCTCGAACTCGCTGGCGCCTTCGATTGCAGGAGCCTCCCTGTCCGTGCTGCAACGCATCTCCGCATCGACGGAATTGCGCGATCGCCTGCACGCCAACACGGCGTACTTCCGCGAGGCGATCAGTGCCCTCGGATTCACCATCAAGCCCGGAACGCATCCTGTGGTGCCTGTGATGTTGTTCGATGCCCCGCTGGCGCAGAAATTTGCGCAGCGCCTCTATGAACTGGGCGTGCTGGTGACCGGCTTCTTTTATCCGGTCGTGCCGATGGGGCAGGCGCGGGTCCGTGTGCAGCTCTCTGCGGCGCACACAAAGGAGCAGCTTGAACGCGCCCTGGCCGCATTCCGGCAGGCCGGACAGGAACTTGAACTTTTGAAGAATTGAAGGAGTAGTACGATGGAACGCATTCTCGTGATTGGTGCCAACGGGCAGATCGGCAGCGAGCTGGTCGACGCGCTCGCCGAGCGCTTCGGGCAGGAAAACGTCATCGCGTCGGACATCGGGCCGGGGAGCCTTTTCGGCGTCGAGAATTATGAGCCGCTGGATGTCCTCGATGCAGGCCGTCTCGCCCAGACCATCGACCGCTACGGGATCACGCAGGTATATCAGCTCGCGGCGCTCCTCTCCGTCACGGGCGAGCAGGCACCATTGAAGGCCTGGACGCTCAACATGAACGGGCTGCTCAACATTCTGGAAATCGCGCGCGAACGCGGACAGGCAGGCAAGCCCCTGAAGGTGTTCTGGCCGTCCTCGATTGCCGCCTTCGGGCCGCATACTCCGGCGGTGGATACGCCGCAGCTGGCC
The DNA here is from genome assembly GCF_048799745.1 of Noviherbaspirillum sp. ST9. Classification (NCBI taxonomy): domain Bacteria; kingdom Pseudomonadati; phylum Pseudomonadota; class Betaproteobacteria; order Burkholderiales; family Oxalobacteraceae; genus Noviherbaspirillum; species Noviherbaspirillum sp. ST9. Next base: position 38,702 of record NZ_JBLWFR010000013.1, read on the forward strand.
GTGATGGACCCGACCACGATTTACGGCATCAGCAAGCAGGCCGGCGAGCGCCTCTGCGAATACTATTTCAGCAAGTTCGGCGTGGACGTGCGCAGCATCCGCTATCCCGGCATCATCAGCCACAAATCGCCTCCGGGCGGCGGCACGACCGATTACGCCATTGCAATCTTCCACTCGGCCGCGCACGGGGAATGCTATGAGTGCTTCCTCGGCCCGGATACCACGCTGCCGATGATCTACATGCCCGATGCCATTCGCGCAACGATCGAGCTGATGGATGCGCCGCCGGAGCAGGTGCGGATCCGCTCCGCCTATAACGTGGCCGGCCTGAGCTTCAACCCGCGCGAACTGGCTGACGCAATCCGCCGGCGCCGTCCGGCGTTCGAGATCCGCTATCGCCCCGACCACCGCCAGGCCATCGCGGACACCTGGCCGCACAGTCTGGACGATACGCACGCCCGCGCCGACTGGGGCTGGAGGGCAACGATCGGGCTCGAGGAACTGGTCGACGACATGCTCGCCCACATCCGCCGCGAACCGCACAAACTCCACCACGCCGCGTAAGGAAAATGCCGCCCCGCCATGGGGCGGCAGTTATAATGCAAGATTCGGCCAGGAAGCCGTTGGCCTTCCGCCATCTCATTATTAAATTTTCAAGAATTTATGCAATACGTTTCCACTCGCGGTCAATCGCCGGCGCAATCGTTTTCCCAAATCCTTTTAGGTGGACTGGCACCGGATGGCGGCCTGTACCTGCCGGTCGAGTATCCGAAGGTCAGCGGCGCCGAGCTGGATGCATGGCGCAAGCTGTCCTACGCCGATCTCGCAGTGGAAGTATTGAAGAAGTTCGCAACCGATATCCCGGAAGCCGACCTGAAGGCGCTGGCACACAAGACCTACACGTCAGATGTGTATCGCAATGCGCGCTCGGGCGAAGACGCGTCGCAGATCACGCCGCTGCGCGTACTGGAAGAAGCGAACGGCACCAGGCTGGTCCTGCAAGCCCTGTCCAACGGCCCGACGCTGGCGTTCAAGGACATGGCGATGCAATTGCTCGGCAACCTGTTCGAGTATGCGCTTGCGAAGCAGCACGCAGAGCTGAATATCTTCGGCGCGACCTCTGGCGACACCGGCAGCGCCGCCGAGTACGCCATGCGCGGCAAGAAGGGCATCCGTGTCTTCATGCTGTCGCCGCACAAGAAGATGAGCGCGTTCCAGACCGCGCAAATGTTCAGCCTGCAAGATCCCAATATTTTCAATATCGCCGTCGAAGGCGTATTCGATGATTGCCAGGACATGGTCAAGGCGGTGTCGAACGACCTCGAATTCAAGACCCGCCAAAAGATCGGCACGGTCAACTCCATCAACTGGGCGCGCGTCGTCGCGCAGGTGGTGTACTACTTCCGCGGCTACCTCAGCGCGACCACGAGCAACGACCAGAAAGTATCGTTCACCGTCCCGTCCGGCAACTTCGGCAACATCTGTGCCGGCCATATCGCCCGCATGATGGGGCTGCCGATCGACAACCTCGTCGCGGCGACCAACGAAAACGACGTGCTCGACGAATTCTTCCGCACCGGTGTCTACCGCGTCCGCAAGTCGTCCGAGACCTATCATACGACCAGCCCGAGCATGGACATCAGCAAGGCGTCCAACTTCGAGCGCTTCGTCTACGACCTGCTTGGCCGTGATGCGGAACGCGTGCGTGCGCTGTTCAAGAAGGTGGACACGCACGGCGGTTTCGACCTGTCCGGCAAGCCGGGCAGTGATGGCGACGAGTTCGCCAAGGTTGTCCAGTACGGCTTCCTCTCCGGCAAGTCGGTGCATGCCGACCGCGTCGCGACGATTCGCGACGTGCACGCAAAGTACGGCGTGACGATCGACACGCATACCGCGGACGGCGTGAAAGTTGCGCGCGAATACCTGACGCCGGGCGTGCCGATGATCGTGCTCGAAACCGCATTGCCCGCAAAATTCAACGAGACGATCCAGGAAGCGCTTGGCCGTGATGCCGAGCGTCCGGCCGGGTTCGAAAACATTGAATCCCTGCCGCAGCGCTACGAAGTAATGCCGGCGGATGTCGAGAAGATGAAGGCATTCATCGCGAAGCAAACGGGTTTGTAACCATCACTGCGATTCGAGGCCCCGGTTGAGCATGACTGAAAAGAAACCCATGTTGAGCGCGCCGGAAGCGCTCGATATCCTGCTCTCGGCAGTGCAGCCGATTGTCGAGACGGAGACCGTGCCGACGCTGGAGGCAAACGGCCGCGTGCTGGCAGCAGACCAGACCTCGCAGCTGAATGTCCCGCCGATGGACAATACGCAGATGGACGGCTATGCGGTCCGCGCGGAAGACTGCGCAAGCGGCAACGCTGTGCTGAAGGTGACGCAGCGCATTCCTGCCGGGCACGTCGGCTCGCCGCTGCAACCTGACACGGCCGCGCGTATCTTCACCGGCGCGATGATTCCGGGTGGTGCGGACGCTGTCGTCATGCAGGAACAATGCGAAGCACAGGGCGACTCCGTCATCGTCCGCCATGCGCCCAAGGCAGGCGAGTGGATTCGCCGTACGGGCGAGGACATCCGGGCGGGCAACATCCTCCTGTTCAGGGGTACGCGTTTGCGCGCTCAGGAGCTCGGCCTGGCGTCTTCGGTCGGGCTGGCCGAACTGCCCGTGGTGCGCCGTCCCCGCGTCGCTGTCTTTTTCACTGGCGACGAACTGGCGATGCCCGGTGAACCGCTAAAGCCCGGCGCCATCTACAACTCCAATCGCTTCACGCTGCGCGGCCTGCTCGAGAACCTTGGCTGCGACATCACCGACTACGGCATCGTGCCCGATTCGCTTGAGGCCACCCGCGACACCCTGCGCACCGCGGCGGCGGAACATGACCTGATCATTACCTCGGGCGGTGTGTCCGTCGGGGAAGAGGATCACATCAAGCCGGCGGTCGAGGCGGAAGGCCGCCTGAACATGTGGCAGATCGCCATCAAGCCCGGCAAGCCGCTCGCGTTTGGCGAAGTCGATCGGGGCGAAGCCGGCAGCGCATTTTTTATCGGCCTGCCCGGGAATCCGGTGTCCAGTTTCGTCACCTTCCTGCTGTTCGTCCGTCCGTTCATCCTGCGCCTGCAGGGCGTGGCGGAAGTGTTGCCGAAGACGTTCGCGATGCGCGCTGACTTTTCCTTGCCGAAGGGCGACCGGCGCAACGAATTCCTGCGCGCGCGCATCAATCCGTCCGGCGGACTCGACCTGTTCTCCAATCAGGGGTCTGCGGTCCTGACCTCGACTGTCTGGGGCGACGGGCTGATCGACAACCCGCCCAGTAATGCCATCTCGCCCGGCGACACGGTACGCTTCCTTCCTTTCAGCGAACTGCTTTACTGAACATGAATATCCAACTCCGCTTCTTTGCGAGCGTGCGTGAAGCGCTCGGCACCAGCCAGGAAAAAGTGACCTTACCCGATACCGTCGCGACCGTTGGCGATGTCCGGTCCTGGCTGCGCGAGCGCGGCGGCGTGTGGGCCGAGGCGCTGGCCGAGGGCAGGGCGCTGCGCATGGCCTGCAACCAGCAAATGACCGATGCGGGCACCCGCATCAGCGAGGGCTGTGAAGTTGCCTTTTTCCCGCCGGTGACCGGAGGCTGAGGAACGTATGACGATTCGTGTGCAGACCCAGGATTTCGATCTCGGTGCCGAGGTCGCGGCGCTGCGGGCCGGGCAGGCGCAGGTGGGCGCCGTCGTGGCCTTTGTCGGCACGGTGCGCGACATGAATGAAGGCGCCGGCGTTAGCGAGATGGAACTGGAACACTATCCGGGGATGACCGAAAAGGCGCTGGAAGACATCGTTGCGCAGGCGAAGGCGCGCTGGAACATCTTCGATGCACTCGTGATCCACCGCGTCGGGCCGTTGAAGCCGCTCGACCAGATCGTCCTCGTCGCCGTGACTTCCGCCCACCGGGACGAAGCGTTTTCCGCTTGCGAATTCATCATGGATTACCTGAAGACCGAGGCGCCGTTCTGGAAAAAGGAAGTCACGCCGCAGGGCGCGCGCTGGGTCGACGCCCGCGTGAAGGACGACGAGGCGCTCGCCAAGTGGGGGATCAAGTCCTCCAATTCCGCTAACGCGGCATGAGCTGGCTGGCTGTCGGCATCGGTGCTGCCATCGGTGCCTGGCTGCGATGGGGCCTGGGCATCATGCTGAATGCGCTGCATCCTCAGTTGCCTTTGGGAACTGTCCTGGCAAATCTCGCAGGCGGATATTTGATCGGGATTTCGGTCGCGGTTTTTTCCGCCTTGCCGAACATCTCGCCCGAATGGCGGCTTTTCGTCGTAACGGGCTTCCTGGGTGGATTGACGACCTTTTCCACGTTTTCAGCCGAATCCATGCAGCTCCTCCAGCGCGGCGACTATGTCTGGGCACTCGGGCATTCCGCGCTGCACCTGATCGGGTCGGTCACCCTGTGTGTCGCCGGATTCGCCACCTACAAGGCGCTTGCCTAGTTCAATACGTGCGAGGCCGGCGCGGCAAGTGCAGCACCGGGCAGCGCAAGATCCAGTTCCCAGTCCGCCTTCGCTGCCGCCTCCCATAACAGGGATGTGAATCCGTGCAGCACCTGCTGTGCGAAGGCGATTTCGAAACCGCTGCCCTCTACCGGCGAAAGATTCAGCCGGATCGGCTGGCCCGCGGCAAGGCTGAAATTCGCATTGGCGACGAGGAGGGGCGCCTCGCCAAGCGGAAAACCGCAGATGTCATCCTTGTAGACGCTGTCGAAGCTTCCGCTGTCGCGAATTGCTTCAACGCTCGCGTGATGTTCCATTTCGACAACATGGCCGCTGGCGTGGGCAGCTTGCGGGTTGTCCAGGGCAACCTGCTTTTCCATCGCTTCCAGCAGGGTTGGCCAGAGCGCCCGGATCATCCGGCGCGTAAGCCAGGTGCGGATTTCCTGGAGCTCGCCGTCGGGCGCCAGGAACGAGGTGCGGCAAAGAATCCGGTCCTCTTCCGCCTGGTAAGTCACCTGAATTTGATGTAGTTCCATCGTCAATTGATTCTGAAGTAACCAGAATCAAACATCCATTCTTGAAAAGTGGTTTTGCGTCCCTACTTAATCGTCAACTCGAATACTGGAGGGTCCTATGCGCCTCGACAAGCTGACAACCAAATTGCAAGAAGCCCTTGCTGACGCCCAGAGTCTGGCAGTCGGCAATGATAACCAATACATCGACCCGGTGCACTTGCTGAGCGCCCTGCTAAGCCAGGACGACGGCGGTGCGAAGTCGCTGCTCCAACGTGCCGGCGTGAACGTCGGTGGCCTTTCATCCGCCCTGAAATCGGCCGTCGACCGCCTGCCCAAGGTTTCCGGCACTGGCGGAGAAGTTCAGATTGGCCGCGAGTCCGTCGCCTTGCTGAACCTCGCCGACAAGGAAGCACAAAAGCGCGGCGACCAGTTCATCGCCAGCGAAATGATCCTGCTCGCGCTGACCGAGGACAAGTCCACGGCAGGCCAGCTCGCGCGCGACAATGGCCTCACCCGCAAGGCGCTGGAAGCGGCCATCACGGCCGTGCGTGGCGGCGGCAACGTGAATTCGCAGGACGCCGAAGGCCAGCGTGAAGCGCTGAAGAAGTACACGCTCGACCTCACCGAGCGCGCCCGCTCCGGCAAGCTAGATCCGGTGATCGGGCGCGATGACGAGATCCGTCGCGCGATCCAGGTCCTGCAGCGCCGCTCCAAGAACAACCCCGTGCTGATCGGCGAACCCGGCGTCGGCAAGACCGCCATCGTGGAAGGCCTCGCGCAGCGCATTGTGAACGGCGAAGTGCCCGACAGTCTGAAGTCCAAGCGCGTGCTCTCGCTCGACATGGCAGCATTGCTGGCCGGCGCCAAGTATCGCGGCGAGTTCGAGGAGCGCCTGAAGGCTGTTCTAAAAGAGATCGCGCAGGACGAAGGCCAGACCATCGTTTTCATCGACGAGCTGCACACCATGGTCGGCGCGGGCAAGGCCGAGGGCGCGATCGACGCCGGCAACATGCTCAAGCCGGCATTAGCGCGCGGCGAGCTGCACTGCATCGGCGCGACCACGCTGGACGAATACCGCAAGTACGTGGAAAAGGATGCCGCGCTCGAGCGCCGTTTCCAGAAGATCCTGGTGGATGAGCCGAGCGTGGAGGCAACCATTGCCATCCTGCGCGGCCTGCAGGAAAAGTATGAAGTGCACCACGGCGTGGACATCACCGACCCGGCGATCGTCGCCGCGGCGGAGCTGTCGCACCGCTACATCACCGATCGCTTCCTGCCCGACAAGGCGATCGACCTGATCGACGAAGCCGCGTCGAAGATCAAGATCGAGATCGACTCCAAGCCGGAAGTGATGGACAAGCTCGACCGCCGCCTGATCCAGCTGAAGATCGAGCGCGAGGCGGTGAAGAAGGAAATGGACGAGGCATCGCAGAAGCGTCTCGGCCTGATTGAAGAAGAGATCCACAAGCTCGAGCGCGAGTACGCCGATCTCGAGGAAGTGTGGAAATCCGAAAAGGCTGCCGTGCATGGCTCTCAGCACATCAAGGAAGAGATCGAGAAGGTCCGCCTGCAGATGGAAGAGGCCAAGCGCAAGGGCGACTGGCAGAAGATGTCCGAACTGCAGTACGGCAAGCTGCCGCAGCTTGAAGCGCAGCTCAACCAGGCGGACACCGGTGAAGCGAAGACGCCGGAACGCAAACTGTTACGCACCCAGGTCGGCGCAGAAGAAATCGCCGAGGTGGTGTCGCGTGCCACCGGCATCCCTGTCTCGAAGATGATGCAGGGCGAGCGCGACAAGCTGCTGCACATGGAAGAAGAACTGCACAAGCGCGTGGTCGGCCAGCACGAGGCGATCGTCGCCGTCTCGGACGCGATCCGCCGATCGCGCGCCGGCCTGAGCGATCCGAACCGTCCGTACGGCTCCTTCATGTTCCTCGGCCCAACGGGCGTGGGCAAGACCGAGCTGTGCAAGGCGTTGGCATCCTTCCTGTTCGATACAGAAGAGGCATTGATCCGGATCGACATGAGCGAGTTCATGGAGAAGCATTCCGTGGCCCGTCTGATTGGTGCGCCTCCGGGATATGTGGGCTACGAGGAGGGCGGCTACCTGACCGAAGCCGTGCGCCGCAAGCCGTACAGCGTGATCCTGCTCGACGAGATCGAAAAGGCGCATGCGGACGTGTTCAACGTGCTGCTGCAGGTGCTGGACGACGGGCGCATGACCGACGGGCAGGGACGCACCGTGGACTTCAAGAACACGGTGATCGTCATGACGTCGAACCTTGGCTCGCACAAGATCCAGTCGATGGAAGAAAGCGATCCGCAGCTGGTGAAGCTGGCGGTAATGGCCGAAGTAAAGACGCATTTCCGTCCGGAGTTCGTCAACCGCATCGACGAAATCGTGGTGTTCCATGGCCTCGACGAGAAGCACATCGGGTCGATTGCGCGCATCCAGCTCAAAGTGCTGGAGAGCCGCCTTGCGAAGATGGACATCAAACTGGAGCTGGCCGACGCCGCCCTGCAGAAGATCGCGGAAGCGGGATTCGATCCGGTGTACGGCGCCCGTCCATTGAAGCGTGCGATCCAGCAGGAAATCGAGAATCCGCTGTCCAAGCGTATCCTTGAAGGGACGTTCGGTCCGAAGGACGTGGTGTCAGTGACTACGCGTGGCGGCGAGCTGGTGTTCGAAAAGGCCGGCACGTTCTGACGTGCGGGATTTGCTGGAGGAAAAGGCCGCTTCGCGCGGCCTTTTTCATTGCATCGGTCACAGTGCCCGGCGCGCGAAGAAGGCACTGGGTGATTGCCCGAACGTTTTCTTGAACATTGACGAGAATGCCGACTGGCTTGCATAGCCGAGTTCGCTCGCAACGTGGGACAGGGGCATACCGCGGGCGATCAGCGGCGCAGCATGCGCCAGGCGCACTTGCTGGCGCCATTGGCCGAAGCTCATGCCAAGTTCGCTTTCGAACAGACGGGCGAGCGTTCGTGCAGATGCACCCACACGTTCAGCCCATTCGTTGAGGGTGAGCGGGGATGCCGGCTCGGCGATCAGCATCTCGCACAGGGCCTTGAGCCGCTTGTCGTCGGGCAGCGCAACCCGGATGGGCATGGTTGTCGAGCGGCCGAGTTCGTCGAGGAGGAGGGCGGCGATCATCGACTCCCGCGCGCCGCCCGCGTCCGCCATGGCCAGCGCGACAACGAGTTCGCGCAGCAAGGTCGACACTTCCAGCACTTCGCAGTCCGCACCGGGAAAAGGGGAGGCGTCCGCGTGGACATAGAGCGCCCGCAAGCGCGCCTGCTCCAGTGTCGCGACCTCATGCAGTGCCTGCGGCGGAATCCAGATCGCGCGCTGCGGCGGTACGATCCAGGTACTTTTCCCTACCGTGACGCGTACCACGCCTTCCAAGGCGTAGGTGACTTGTCCCCAGTCGTGGCTGTGCGCCGCCAGCAGTTCCGATGCCTTTAGGTCGCGGGCGACCATGCGCACCGGCCGCTCTCGAGAAGGGGCGCGGTCGGGAAGATGCAGGCGTGTATGGGTGACGGGAACAGTTGCCATGCGGTCTCCCGAAAGCGTTGGCAGGGTTTCGACAAAGGTTGTCGTTCTATCTTAAAACAGACGGCAAGCTTTTGCATACACTCATCCCATCGAATGTTTCCCGGGGAGTCCCATGAGCACCGCAGTTCCCACTCTTCGCCAGGACGCGCAGGTCATCGGCCTGGTCGGCGTTGCGCACGGCGTTTCGCATTTTTTCCACCTGATCCTGGCGCCGCTGTTTCCATGGCTGAAGGAAGCCTTCGGGCTGTCCTATGCGGAGCTGGGGTTGCTGATGACGGCATTCTTCGTCGTGTCCGGTATCGGACAGGCGCTGGCCGGTTTCGTCGTCGACCGTGTGGGCGCGCGCGCGGTGCTGTTCTCCGGCATCGGATTCCTCGGGCTGTCAGCACTCGTCCTGTCGCAGGCAAACAGCTATTCGATGTTGCTTGCCGGCTCCATGCTGGCCGGCGTGGGCAACAGTGTGTTTCATCCGGCCGACTTCACCTTGCTCAACAAGCGCGTATCGACACCGCGTCTCGGGCATGCGTTTTCGGTGCACGGCATTTCCGGAAACCTTGGCTGGGCGGCCGCGCCGGTCTTCCTGACGTTGATGGCGGGACTGTTCGGATGGCGCTCGGCGTTGCTTGCCGCGGCGCTGATTCCGTTTGCGGTGCTTGCGCTGCTCTTTGTGTATCGCGACCTGCTGCGTACGGACGAGGTCAGCGCTGCCGTTGCCGCTTCGAAGAAGGGCGATGCCGGTGAAGGCCACATCCTCGGCTTCATGCGGCTGCCGGCCGTCTGGATGTGCTTCGCGTTCTTCTTTATCACGGCCATGGCGCTGGGCGGCATCCAGAGCTTTTCCTCGCAGAGCTTGCGCGAGCTGTACGGCATGTCGCTGGCGTCCGCTACCGCCGGGTATACGGCATACATGCTGGCGTCGGCTGCCGGCATGGTGTGGGGCGGCTTTCTCGCCTCGAAGACGTCGCGGCACGACCGCACCATTGCGTTTGCCTTTACTGCCGCGGGTGTGTTTGCTCTCGTCGTCGCGACGGGTGTCGTTCCGCCGCTGGTCGCGGTGGCGTTGATGGGGGCGATCGGTTTCGGCGCAGGCGTTGCTGGTCCGTCGCGCGACCTGCTTATCCGCGCTGCGGCGCCGAAGAATGCAACCGGCCGTGTCTATGGTGTCGTGTATTCAGGGCTGGATATCGGACTTGCCTCAGGACCCGCGCTGTTCGGCGCGCTAATGGATGCCGGACATCCGTCCTGGGTGTTCGTCGGTATCGGTATTTTCCAATGCCTTGCCATACTGACGGCGATCAGTGTCGGCAGCAATACCGCGAGGAACGCCTCCGCCGCGCAGGCGGCCTGAGTCGGACATTGACGCAACCCGGACGCCAAGTCGCCGGGTTGCGGATTCGCACGATCGATCGCTTACAATCCTGAGTTATTTGCCTTTATTTCATCTCGGGAGGAAACGATGACCTTTGCGACCTGTGACATTTGCGACGCGAACGAAGACAAGATTGCGGTCGGCACGCTCTCCGTGCTGCCGCCGGTATTCCAGAAGTTCGGCAAGCGCACAGCGTTCTCGGGACAGGCGGCGACGCTGAAGGTATTTGAAGACAATGTCCTGGTGCGATCGACCCTTGAAACCCCGGGCAACGGCCGCGTGCTCGTCGTCGATGGGGGCGGAAGCCTGCGTTGCGCGCTTGTCGGCGGCAACCTCGGCGTGCTTGCCGAGAAGAATGGCTGGGCCGGCATCATCGTCAACGGCTGCATCCGAGATTCGGAAGAAATCAATGGCTGCGACATCGGCGTGCGCGCGCTGGGCACGCATCCGCAACGCAGCATCCGCAAGGGCGTGGGCGACCGTGAACTGCGTGTGACCATTGTCGGCGTGGCCGTCAATCCCGGCGACTGGATTTACGCCGACGCGGATGGCGTACTGGTCGCCACCCAGAAACTGGACTGAGCGCAGGCAGAGCCATGACGCTAGCAGCGGACGATCAGTCATTCGCGACACAACCCATATTGCAGGCGCTGCCGCCGGCAGTGGCGAAACAGCTTTCGGCACTGCCGGTGCTGGAACTGCCCGGCGGCACGCAGGTGTTCGAAGCGCGGATGAAATGTCCGGGTTTTCCGATCATCCTGTCCGGCACCGTGCGCGTATTCAAACACCTTGCCAACGGACGACGCATCGAGCTTTATCGCGTGACCCCTGACAAACCTTGCATCCTTTCGCTCGGATGCCTGCTTGGAGAAGGGCAGTACCCGGCCGAGGGCATTACTGCCGGCACAACCAGGTTCATCGTCATGCCGCCGGCCCTCTTCAACGAATGTCTGGCATGCGACGAGCATTTCCGCACATCGATCTTTCGCGCCCTGGGCGAGCGGCTCGTGAATACGATGGAGCTGGTGGAAGAGGTCGCCACCCTCAAGCTCGACGTGCGCCTCGCGTCTGCCTTGCTGGAGCACGAAACGTCCATCAGCCGCGGACCGGACGGCCGGTGCGTCATCGCGATTACCCACCAGGAACTTGCTGACGAACTTGGCACGGTGAGGGAAATGATCAGCCGCGTGCTCGACGATTTCGAAGGGCAGGGCATGGTCGAGCTTGGACGAGGACGGATCGCCATTCGCGACGGCGCGAAACTGCAGGCGCTTGCGACGACGCGCTAAGCTGTGTAACCGGGGTTACATACATCTGCCGGCGACAAGAATAAGCTCGCGCTATTCATTCAACCAATGGAGAGCGTCATGAATGCAAACGTCGGTTCCGTCGACAAAATCGTCCGCCTGGTTCTCGCGGCAGCCCTGTTCAGCCTGTTTTTCATTCTTCCCGGCGACCAGAAATGGTTTGGCCTGGTCGGATTCGTGCCCCTGGTCACGGGACTGATCAACTGGTGCCCGCTATATATGATTTTCGGGATCAATACCTGCCGCCGGTAATCCAGGGCAGCTATGCGCCAGGCATCGTTAATGCCGGTGTCGGTGATGGATGTCCGGAAAATGTGGATGCGCATGCGTCAGCGGCGCGTGTTCGTGCGGGTGCACATGCGGCTCTTTCCCATCCCATGGAAAATCATGCGCATGCTGGTGATGTGCGTCGTGGTAATGCGGATGTGCGTGCAGCATGTGTTCATGCGTATGCATGTGGTCGTGCGATTCGGTCACATGCAGCCATATCCCGAGCAGCATCAAGATGGCCGCGAACCAGAAAAAGGTGCCCGGCTGCTCACCCGGCAGCGCCAGTGAAATGGCGGCGCCGATGAATGGCGCTGCCGAGAAGTACGCGCCCGTGCGCGCCGTTCCCAGATGGCGAAGCGCGAGGACAAACAAGACCAGGCTTAAACCGTATCCGCAGAATCCAACCAGTCCCGCAACCGCCAGCTGGCTTGCTTCGGGTAGCGCCACGCCGAGCCAGGCGAGCGAGAAGACGAGGTTGACGCTGCCCGCAACCAGTCCCTTGACCGCCGCAATCTGCACGGCGTCGCTCGCAGATACCTTTCGCGTCAGGTTGTTGTCGATCGCCCAGCAAAGACAAGCCGCGACAATACACAGCACACGCCACACCGTACCGGCGCCGCCCGGTCCTGTTGCAGGACTTATCGAGAGTACGACGCCGCCCGCGATGATGAGCAGCATCCCGATGAAGATCCGTCGGTCGAACTGCTCCCGAAAGACGAACCATGCAAGCATCGCGGTCAGGACGCCTTCCAGATTAAGCAGAAGGGATGCAGTCGACGCCGCGGTCATGCTGAGTCCCGTCATCAGGAAGACCGGCCCCAATATTCCTCCGCTTAGCACGGCGCCGGCGAGCCAGGGCAGGTCTACGGTTGTCAGCGACGCCTCGGACTTTACTTCACGACGCAGCAGTGCTCTCGCTGCGAGCCACGCGCCAAGGCCGAGTCCGCTGCCTGCGTACAGGATGCCAGCCAGCAGGATGGGCGGCATGTCGCCGACGAGCAGTTTGGCAAAAGGCGTGCTCGCGCCAAAGAGGAGCGCTGCCAGGAGCGCATGTACGATGCCTGTTCGCATTGAGGGGGAAGCCGTTGTTGTTTCGCTCATGTTCTCATGCACGGGCTGGGTATGCGCAAAGGAATGGGACAAATGCAGGCAGGGACTGTTCCATCTCAATATTTTCAGAACGAATGCGCGTGCCGGTGGTCGGTAGCACTAGCGAATTGACCCCGGTTCAGCATACGAAATTCCACATCTCGAAATTTCTATTTCGCAATATGAAAAATGGTGCGTTAGTCGCTGTAAATTTATTTCATTTTGAGAAAAAACATTTCGTATCGCGAAAACAAAATATCAAGTCATTGAAAAATAAGAAGAATATTTTACTTATATGTCTTATATAAGACCTTGTTGCCCCGCAAAAAACATCATATGATTCACCCATCGAGTTTTCTTTTTTCTTCATCGCTTTAACTAGGAGAATGACCATGGCATCTCGCGAACAGCAAATCAAAGACTTGGAAAAGGATTGGGCCGAGAATCCGCGCTGGAAGGGTATCAAGCGCAACTACACGGCAGAAGACGTCGTCCGTCTTCGCGGCTCCAAGCCGATCGAGCACACCCTTGCCAAGGAAGGCGCTGAGAAGCTGTGGAAGAAGGTCAACGGCGCAGCAAAGAAGGGCTACGTGAACGCCTTCGGCGCGATCACCGCCGGCCAGGCAATGCAGCAGGCCAAGGCAGGCCTGGAAGCCGTCTACCTCTCCGGCTGGCAAGTTGCCGCCGACGGTAACACGTCCGAAACCATGTACCCCGACCAGTCGCTGTACGCCTACGACTCCGTCCCGACCATGGTTCGCCGCATCAACAACACCTTCAAGCGCGCTGACGAAATTCAGTGGTCCCGTGGCATCAATCCGGGCGACGAAGGCTTTATCGACTACTTCCTGCCGATCGTTGCTGACGCAGAAGCCGGTTTCGGTGGCGTGCTGAACGCCTTCGAACTGATGAAGAACATGATCGCTGCCGGCGCAGCAGGCGTGCACTTCGAAGACCAGCTCGCCGCTGTGAAGAAGTGCGGCCACATGGGCGGCAAGGTGCTGGTTCCGACGCAAGAAGCAGTCGAGAAGCTGGTCGCTGCCCGCTTCGCCGCTGACGTCATGGGCGTGCCGACCATCGTCCTGGCACGTACCGATGCAGAAGCTGCCAACCTGATCACCTCCGACCACGATGCGAACGACAAGCCGTTCCTGACCGGCGAGCGTACCCAGGAAGGCTTCTACCGCGTCAAGAACGGCCTCGAGCAGGCAATCAGCCGCGGCGTCGCCTACGCTCCGTACGCTGATCTCGTCTGGTGCGAAACCGGCACGCCGGACCTCGGCTTTGCCCGTGAATTCGCGCAAGCCGTGCACGCCAAGTGCCCGGGCAAGCTGCTGTCCTACAACTGCTCGCCGTCGTTCAACTGGAAGAAGAACCTCGACGACAAGAGCATCGCCGAGTTCCAGGAAAAGCTGTCCGAACTGGGCTACAAGTATCAGTTCATCACGCTGGCCGGCATCCATATCAACTGGTTCAACACCTTCCAGTTCGCGCACGCTTACGCACGCGGCGAAGGCATGAAGCACTACGTCAACATGGTGCAAGAGCCGGAATTCGCAGCACGCGACAAGGGCTACACCTTCGTGTCGCACCAGCAGGAAGTTGGCGCAGGCTACTTCGACGAAGTCACCACCGTGATCCAGGGCGGTTCGTCTTCCGTGAAGGCACTGACCGGTTCGACCGAAGAAGAGCAGTTCCACTGATCTGCTCCTTCACAGGGGATGGAATGAAAAACCGCACCTTCGGGTGCGGTTTTTTTTTACGCGTCAGATCCAGCGCGGTGTGTGCGCGCAGTAATCGAGGTAGGCAGCGCCATGACGCTGGCGCAGAAAATCCTCTTCCTGCCGCACCTGCATCTGCATCAGCAGTTCGCCGGCAACGGCGAGGACCAGCGTCAGTGCATTCGGGCGAACAAGCAGCAAGCCGAGCAGGCTTGCACGCATGGCGAGGAAAATCGGATTGCGCGACAGCGCGAACAGTCCGTTGCGCACCAGTGCCGTCTCGTTCTTTACATCGATTCCGATACGCCATGACGTACCCATCTGCATTTGTGCGAGCATCACCCACATGAGCGACGCCAACAGGGTGCACCAGCCTGCGAGACGAATCGCACCGGCGACCAGCCAGTCAATCTGCGGGAGCGACGAGTCGGCGTCCGGCCATGCCGCCTGTACCGCGACATACGCAGCCATGGTCAGCAGAACCAGCCGAAATGCTTTCGCGACGTATCCTTGCGCGTCGTCGCTGTGCGGAAGCACGTAGGGATTGACCCCTGTCTTCCGCCATACCTGCCAGGAGCGCCACACAAATGCAGTTGTAAAGTACACGACGAAAAACACAGCGAGCAGCCAACGTTCCATTTTTCTTCCTCTTGTCAGTGATGATGTCCTTCATGCGAGTGTGCGTGCCGCAATTCCGTCCGCCCTGCCATCTCGCCGCGCGCCTGGCGGACCACGGTGAACGACGCATTCAGTGCGAGTGCGCCCATGAGCAGTGCAACCAGCCAGTCAGGCCAGCCGCTGCCTGAGCCGAACACGCCGGCGGCGGCGAGCATGACGGCGACGTTGCCGATCGCATCGTTGCGCGTGCACAGCCAGACCGAACGCATGTTGGCGTCGCCGCTGCGGAACGCATACAGCAACGCGGCGACACCGAGGTTTGCGGAAAGGGCGAGGAGGCCGATGACACCCATCGTCACCGGTTCGGGCACGACACCGGAAGCGATGCTCCACGCGGTCTTGCCCAATACGAAGACGCCGAATGCGCCCATGCACAAGCCCTTGAACAGTGCTGCCCGACTGCGCCAAATGGCGGCCATTGTCAGGACAAGCAGGGATACGCCGTAATTCGCCGCATCACCAAAGAAATCCACCGCGTCCGCGAGCAGGGAGGTGGAGGCCGACTGGAGGCCGCCGAAAATCTCCACTCCAAACATGGACGCATTGACAACTAGCGCGATCCAGAGCGCACGCCTATAGCGTGGATTCTGCGTGGCTTGCGGAGTGCAGGAATGGGTGCAGCAATGGTCGGACATGAAACATCTCCTTCAGCAATGTTTGCCTATTACAGACCCTGTAGCTACTATAGGGTCAAGCATTGCGCGAGAGGATGAAGATGAAAATCGGTGAACTTGCCAAACAATCTGGTTGCGAAGTTGAAACGATTCGTTTCTACGAGCGGGAAGGCCTGATTCCAACGCCCCCGCGCACCGAGGGCAACTACCGGCGTTACAGCGAGCAGGACGCGGAACGCTTGTTGTTCATTCGGCATTGCCGTTCGCTCGGGATGTCCCTGGACGACATCCGCACCTTGCAGCATTTCCAGGCACGACCCGACCTGGCGTGCGACGAAATCAATGCGATGCTCGATCGCCATTTGCAGCAGACGGAGCAGCAGATTTCCTCGTTGTTGCGTCTGCAAACACAGCTGCAAACCTTGCGCAATACCTGCCATTCGCAGCTGGACGCGCAGCACTGCGGGATCCTGCAGAATCTGCAAAGCGCCGCCAGCAGCAGCGAATGCATTTGCCACGGCGGGCTTGAACACCGCTGATGCTTGGTAGAATGGGCACCCTTTTCACCATCCTTCCCCGGACAATCCCATGCTGAGTTACCGCCACGCCTTCCATGCTGGCAACCACGCCGATGTGCTGAAACATGTCGTGCTGATCCAGTTGCTGCGTTATCTCGGCCAGAAAGACACGCCGTACATGTACATCGACACCCACTCCGGGGCGGGCGTGTACGCGCTGGACACCGGCTATGCCGATAAAAGCCGTGAATACGAAACCGGGATCGCACGCCTGTGGGACCGCAAGGACCTGCCGCAACCGGTTGCCGAGTATGTGGACCTGATCAAGGACATGAACCCGAGCGGCAAGATGCGCTACTACCCTGGCTCGCCGTATTGCGCGGACAAGGTTGCGCGCGAGCAGGATCGGATTCGCCTGTTCGAATTGCATCCGAGCGACGGCAAGCTGCTTGAGGACAACTTCCGCAAGCTCGAAGCGCATGCAGCGGCGCAGGGACAACGCAGCGGGGCGCGCGGCAAACGCGTCATAATCAACAAGGACGACGGCTTCACCGGATTGAAAGCTCTGCTGCCGCCGCCATCGCGCCGCGGGCTGGTGCTGGTCGATCCGCCCTACGAGGTCAAGGACGACTACCGCAAGGTCAAGGATATGCTGGCCGATGCGCTGACGCGTTTTCCCACCGGAACGTATGCGGTCTGGTATCCCGTATTGCAGCGCATGGAATCGCGCGAGCTGCCGGGCAAGCTCAAGCGCCTGCAAGGCAAGGACTGGCTGAACGTCACGCTCTCCATTGGTGAGCCGTCGCCCGACGGATTCGGGTTACACAGCAGCGGCATGTTCGTGATTAATCCTCCGTGGACACTCGAACCGATGCTGCGTGAAATGATGCCTTTCCTCGTCAAGGCGCTCGCACGGGACGAGCACGCGCGCTTTACCCTGGAAAGCGGTGCCCCTGTCACTGGAATGGGCAGCACGCGCAGAGCGTAAGTGAAGGGGGAATTCCTCCTGCCGTTCACTGTCGCACAAATGTATCAGTTTGAAATCGGTGAAACCGTCTCGGTCCGCCGACCGTACAATCATTGATACAAACGTCCGCGTCATGTCGCTCGCGGCACAACGGTAAATCGCCATGGAGAATCTAGCCCGCGCTTTCTCGCAGGAGACTTCAGTCCATGCGCATCGCGCGCGGGACTTCTTTCTTGCGCGCCAGCCAATCCTGGACCGCAACCAGGAGCTGTTCGCCTATGAACTGCTGTTTCGCGATGCCGGAGCGGATACCGCGAACGTCACGAATGATTTGTCGGCGACCGCGTCGGTGATTGCACATGCCGCCGAACTCGGCATGGCGAACGTGATTGGCAGTTCGCTCGGATTCATCAATGTCGATGCCGCCGTGCTGCTGAGCGACTTCATCCACTTCCTGCCGCGCGACAGGGTTGTCCTCGAAATCCTGGAGACGGTCGAAGTGGACGAACGCATCGTCGCGCGCGTCCAGGAACTTGCAGCCGCCGGCTATGCCATCGCGCTCGACGACGTAGTCGCCGAGTCGTCCAACGTGCAGAAGCTGTTGCCGCTGGCCGACATCGTCAAGGTCGATATCAGTGAACTCAGCCGGGAGCGCGTGGCGCATCTCGGTCGGAAGTTCAAGCGGTCCGGCAAAAGCCTGCTTGCCGAGAAGGTCGAGACGCTCGAACAGTTCCAGCATTGCCTCGACCAGGATTTTGATTATTTCCAGGGCTATTACTTCGCCAAGCCCACCATCCTGGCCGGCAGGAAGCTGACCCCCTCGCAGATCGCGATCATGCGTCTGATGACGCAGCTGGCGTCGGATGTAGAACTGACTGCCATCGAAAGCAGCATCAAGCATGACGCATCGCTCGGCATGGGCTTGCTCCGTCTCGTCAATGCGCCGAGCGCCGGGGTTCCGGAGCAGATCCATTCCCTTGGTCACGCGATGAAAATTCTCGGCCGACAGCAGATCCAGCGCTGGTTGCAGATCCTCCTTTATGCCGAGGCGGAAAAGGGGAAGGCTGCGGCATCGCCGCTGCTCGCACTGGCGACAACGCGTGGCAGGCTGCTGGAACTGATCGCGGACGCAATACGCCCGGGCGATCGCTGCATGACCGGCATTGCTTTCACCGTCGGCATACTCTCGCTCATGGATGCGCTGTTCGGCTTGCCGATGGAAGAAATCCTCCGTCATCTTTCCGTTGCTGCAGAGGTGAGGGACGCCCTGCTGGAACGTCGCGGGATTTATGGCGACATGTTGCGGCTTGTGGAATGCATCGAGAAGATCGACACGGCCTGTCCACAGCTTGCTCCCTTGCTCGACAAGCTGGGACTGTCGTCCGAGCAGCTCAATGCGCTTCAGGTCGCGGCGTTCGAATGGAGCGACACCGTCTCTTCAGGCAGCGCCAATTGATCTTGTTGCTGGATGTAAATACTGCAGTTCGCCCATCGCCGCCGCTACAATATGTCGTATGAATAAGGCATTCGTAAAAGAGTCAGACAGCGACGATGACGAACTGGAAGGCGCCATTCCCGCCATTCCAGCCGGCTCGAAGAATTACATGACGCCGCAGGGCCACCAGCGCATGAAGGATGAGCTGTTGCGCCTGATCGATGTCGATCGTCCGGAAGTCGTCAAGATCGTGTCGTGGGCTGCGTCGAACGGCGACCGGTCCGAGAACGGCGATTACATCTACGGCAAGCGCCGGCTGCGCGAGATTGACAGGCGCATCCGCTTCCTGACCAAGCGGCTGGATCTCGCCGAAGTCGTCGACCCGACCGTGCACCATGGCAGCGACCAGGTCTTTTTTGGTGCGACGGTGACCTATGAAAACCAGGCCGGCGACGAACATACTGTCACGATCGTCGGCATTGACGAACTCGATCCGCTGAACGGAAAGATCAGCTGGATCTCTCCCGTGGCGCGCGCACTGACCAAGGCGCGCGAAGGCGACTCGGTCGTTCTCAAGACACCTGCGGGACTGGATGAACTCACCATCCTTGAAGTCAGCTACCCGGCGAAATAACCCTCCCGCCGCTTGATTTCGGGCCGGCTACCCGCCGGTTGGTGCGGCCGCTGTCGCACTTCGTCAATGTACCGTCACATTTCCGGTACAAAATTTGCAAGAAGAAAAATATCCTATAAAAAAGACAGACGATTCCATGACGATGATTTATTCCAGCCTCAACCATGCGTTGCGGGTACCCTTGGCCGCGGAAGTGCATTCCCGGCCGTTCCTCCGGCTGGAGGCGCCGGAGAGCTTGACACACATCGCGGTCTACACCCGCGATGAAGGCGATCCCACCACATCCAACGCCAGTGTGCAGCACGCATTCCTCGCGGCGTTGTGCACGCACTTCGGCGTCACGCCACCGCTTCAGGAAGCAAAATATTTCTTCCATGATTTCGGACGTTTCCGCCTGAAATGGGAGTGCCATACCGAATTCGCCACCTATACCTTCGCGGGCAGGCAGGATGCGGTCTCTGTGGCCGAGGCCTTCGAACGGGTGCCGCTCTTCCAGCTTCCGCAGGAGTGGCTGCTAGGCCTGAAGGGCAAGATCATGGTTGCGGCGCACGTTGTACTCGACAAGTCGAACGGCTCGGCTGAGGACTTTGCGCATGGCTTGGGGCGGGTTTTCGAGGGCGGTATGCTGGTTGGCAGCCATGTGCTGCAGGGCGGAGAAGTGTGGACGGACTTCCTCATCCAGTCCGACGGCTTCAGCCGCTTCGTCGTGCGCGATGTCGGACTGCACGAACAACAGGCGGGACGTTTGGTACAACGGGTGCTCGAAATTGAAACATACCGGATGATGGCGCTGCTCGGCTTGCCGCATGCACAACAGGCGACGCCGGTGCTGAATGCGATCGAAGGCGAGCTGGCGATGTTGACCGTGGCGATGGTGAACACCGATACCACGAACGGCAGCCAGCTTCCCGATACGGATGATGAGCAAGTCCTGCTCGGCACAATCACCGGGCTGGCTGCGCGCATCGAAAAGCTCTCGCTTGCCAACAGCTATCGATTCTCCGCATCACAGGCATATTTCAGCCTCGTCCACGCGCGCATTGACGAATTGCGCGAGACGCGGATTGAAGGCTTCCCTACCGTGGGGGAATTCATGGACCGCCGCCTGACACCGGCCATGAACACCTGCCAGGCCATCGCGCGCAGGCAGGAGGCACTTGCCGAGCGAATCGCTCATTCCAATGATCTTCTGCGCACCCGCGTCGGAATCGTTCAGGAGCGGCAAAACAGGCAGATCCTGCACTCCATGAACACCCGCGCCGCGCAGCAGCTGCGCCTGCAGCAGGCCGTCGAAGGTTTGTCCGTCGTGGCGATTTCGTACTACACCTTGGGGTTGCTCAGTTACGTGGGCAAGGCGGCCAAGGCGGCAGGATGGCTGGTGAATCCGGATATCGCTACCGGTTTGCTGCTGCCGCTCGTGGCGGGAGGGGTGTGGCTGGGACTGCGGCGGATGCACAAGAGCATACACGCCGCATAACTCATCCTCGCTCGCGCAGGATTCGCGCCACGCCGGGGATCTTGCGCACGTTGCGGATCAGGCGCGCAAGGTGGATGCGGTCTTCCACCTGTACCGTGAAATGCAACTGCTTCATCAGATGGTCGCGATCGTCGTCCATGCCGACATAGGTGATGTTGGCATCGGACTCGCCGATCTCTGCAGCGACGCGCGCAAGTACGCCTTTCTCGTTGTCGACCAGGACCTTGATCCGGCAGTCGAAGCGGCGGGTCAGCTCGGCATCCCACACCAGTTCGATCCAGCGGTCCGGCTCCTTCGCATGCTGGCGCTTGGCGACTTCGCAGTCCGTCGTGTGGACGACGATGCCCTGGTCTCGCTTGAGCTGGCCGGTAATGCCGTCGCCCGGTATGGGTTGGCAGCACTGCGCGAGCTGCACGGACACGCCTTCGTTGCCGTTGATTGCAACTGGGTCCAGCTTGTTGCTCTTCTTTTCGCTGTCGAGCGGCGGCAGGGTAGTCGTCGGATCGCTTTCCATCAGCGTACGGATATGGCGCGCGACCAGCGTCGCCATGCGCTTGCCTACGCCGATATCCGCATACAACTCGTCGAGCGACTTCGCGCTGGACTCGTTCAACAGCTTTTCTACCAGCTCCGGCGCTAAATTCGGATCGATGTGCATCGCCGTCAGCGATTGCGCCAGGAGTCGTTTGCCCAGCTCGGTCGATTCGGCGAGGTTGATGGTGCGCAGATGGTGGCGGATCGCTGAACGCGCCTTGCCGGTGCGAACGAAGGTCAGCCAGTTCGGGCTGGGGCGGGAAGTCGGCGCCGTAACGATTTCCACGATGTCGCCGTTGCGCAGCTCGGTCCGCAGGGCGGAGTGTTCGTGGTTGACCCGGGCGCCGATCGCCTGATCACCAATGTCGGTATGGATCGTATAAGCAAAGTCGAGCACCGTCGCGCCGCGGGGCAGGGCGATGATCTTCGACTTCGGTGTGAAGACATAGACTGAATCCGGGAACAGGTCGACCTTGACGTGTTCGAGGAATTCGGCGGAATCACCCGTCTGCTTCTGGATGTCGAGCAGAGATTGCAGCCAGGCGTGCGTGCGCTGTTGCAGGTCGGTCAGGCTCGCATCGGAATCCTTGTACAGCCAATGTGCCGCCACGCCTGCTTCCGCGACGTGGTGCATGTCCTGCGTGCGGATCTGGAACTCGACCGGCGTGCCGTAGGGGCCGATCAAGGTGGTGTGGAGCGACTGGTAGCCGTTCAGCTTGGGAATGGCAATGTAATCCTTGAACTTGCCCGGCATCGGCTTGTACAGCGCGTGCAGGGTACCCAGTGCGACGTAACAATTGGCAAAGCTGTCGACGACGATGCGGAAACCGTAGACGTCGAGCACCTGTGAAAAGGACAGGTGCTTGTTGCGCATCTTGCGGTAGATGCCGTACAGCGTCTTTTCGCGTCCGTACACCTGCGCCTTGATGCCGGTGGCAGCCAGTGTGTTGTTCACCGATTCGAGAATCTTGCTGACCACCTCACGCCGGTTGCCGCGCGCCGCTTTTACGGCTTTCGACAACGTCTTGTAGCGCACCGGAAAGAGGTGCGAAAACGCCAGGTCCTGCAGTTCGCGGTAGATGTTGTTCAGGCCGAGGCGATGTGCAATCGGCACGTAGACTTCCATCGTCTCGCGCGCAATGCGACGCTTTTTCTCCGGGCTCATGAAGCCCAGGGTGCGCATGTTGTGCAGCCGGTCCGCGAGCTTGATCAGGATGACGCGCACGTCTCGCGCCATAGCGAGCAGCATCTTGCGGAAGTTTTCGGCCTGCGCCTCGATCTGGCTCTGGAATTCGATCTTGTCCAGCTTGGACAGACCGTCCACGAGGGTGGCGACGGGAGCGCCGAAGCGCTCGATCAGCTCTTCCTTCTTGACGTCCTGGTCTTCCATGACGTCATGGAGCAGGGCGGCCATGATGGCCTGCGCGTCAAGCTTCCAGTCGGCACAGATTTCCGCAACGGCAATCGGGTGCGAGATATAGGGCTCCCCGGACTTGCGGATCTGCCCGAGGTGCATCTCATCCGAAAACCGATACGCTTCCTTCACCTTCTTCATTTCGGAAGACGTAAGGTATTCGCCCAGCTTGTTCATCAGCAGGGTGACGGATGCGACGCCCGCATTCTGGGCGGCGTTCGGGTCAGGCTTCAGGGGGGAATCGGGGTGCTTGGATGCCGGGCGATCGGACGATGCCCGGCTATTCGGAGCGACTGATAGTGCTGAATCTGGTTGGGTCAGGTTCATACAATAAGCTTATCAGCCGCATGGCCATTGGCGCTACTTAGCTCGGGACTTTTTTCAGCATTTCGATGCCGACCTTGCCGGCAGCGATTTCGCGCAGGGCGATAACCGTAGGTTTGTCCTTGGCTTCGACTTTCGGGGTGTGGCCTTGCAGGAGCTGGCGAGCGCGGTAGGTGGCGGACAGGGTCAGCTGGAAGCGGTTCGGGATCTGTTTGAGGCAATCTTCGATGGTAATACGGGCCATAAGTGCTCCTGAAAATACGGTGTCAGCTTAGATTAGCGTGGATGCCCAGTTGGGCGAAAAGGGAAGCGTTGCGTGCAGCCTGTTGCGCGAAGCGGCAACGGGACGCTTTGACGATTGCAGTCAACTCCGACAAAGCAGTCGCAAACTCTTGATTAATAATAACATATTCGGACTCCGGGGCGTGCGCGATTTCGCCGCCAGCCGCCAGGATCCGGCGCGTAATCACGTGCGGCTCATCCTGCCCGCGCTTCTTCAGTCTCTCTTCCAGCGCGGCGATGGACGGCGGCAGGATGAAGATTTCAACCGCAGTCGGAAACTGTTTCTTGACCTGCTGTGCGCCTTGCCAGTCAATTTCGAGCAGGACGTCGCGGCCGGCTTTCATCTCCTTTTCAATCATCAGGCGCGATGTTCCGTAGTAATTACCGTGGACTTCGGCCGATTCCAAAAATTCCCCGTCTTCGCGCCGCTTGAGGAAATCCTCAACCGTGGTGAAGTGATACTCGCGTCCATCCTGCTCGCCCGGGCGAGGCTGGCGGGTAGTGAAGGAGATCGACAGCTTGATGGCGGGTTCCTGCGCCAGCAGGGCGTTGACCAGGGTGGACTTGCCGGCGCCGGAGGGGGCGACCACCATGAACAGGCTGCCGGACGGGTTGAAGGCTTCGGTCATAAACGGGATTTCGGGTTGTGATGTGAAAAAGACAATGTCGGGATCATTCGAGATTCTGAACCTGTTCCCGCATCTGCTCAATCAGCAGTTTCATCGCCATGGAAGCGTCGGAGAGTTCTTTCAGTGCAGCCTTCGAACCGACCGTATTTGCTTCGCGGTTTAGTTCCTGCATCATGAAATCGAGACGCTTGCCTACCTGACCGCCTTTTTTCAGGATATGCCGGGTTTCGGTAAGGTGCGCGGACAGGCGCGACAGTTCTTCTGCCACGTCGATACGGATGCCATACAGGGTGACTTCCTGGCGGATGCGCTCCAGCGCCTCCTCGCGCGAGACGGTCGTCGGGCCGCCATTCGGCGCCGCAACACCGAGGGCTTCCTTCATGCGATCGGTCGCCTTCTGCTGGAACTGGGCGATCGCCTGCGGAATGAGAGGGGTGATGCGCTGGACGATCGTTTCCATCTCGTCGACGCGCGACAGCAGCATCGCCTGCAGTGCCGCACCTTCACGCGCGCGCGTCTCGACGAAAGCGTTCAGTGCATCGCCAATCAACGCCTGCACTTCCGCCTGCAAGGCCTCCTGGCCTGCTTCCGCGTCGGCAACGACGCCCGGCCACCGCAGGAGCTCATTGATCGTAAGGGGCGATGCGTCCGGAAAGCGTTGACGCACTTCCTGTTGCATCCTTGATAAGGCGTCGAGCAAATCACCGTTCAAGTTCTGAGCGCTACCGGTGGCAGCCTTGCGCCCGAAACTGAGTCGGCACTCTACCTTGCCACGGCTGAGGCGTGCCATGATGGCTTCGCGCAACACCGGTTCAAAGCTGCGAAATTCATCGTTGATGCGGAACTGGAGGTCGAGGAAGCGCGAATTCACGCTTTTCAGTTCGACGGTCAAGGTACCTGCATCGGTTTCGCGCGTGGTGACCGCGTAGCCGGTCATGCTAGAGATCGTCAAAATGTTTCCTTGCTTTACAAATCAGTGATTTATCCACACAATCCTAAGCAACTCTCAGGGAACCTGATTCGAAGAATATGGCATCGCAAAACAATGCTCCATTGCCGGATGGACTCGAAATTGCTGGATATCGCATTGTAAAGAAGATTGCGTCCGGTGGGTTCAGTATTGTCTACCTCGCCTATGACGAAGATGGCAATGCCGTCGCCATCAAGGAATACCTTCCAAGCTCGCTGGCACTGCGCCAGCCTGGCGAACTGCTGCCTGCTATTTCAGCAGAAAACCTGCCCGTCTTCCGCATCGGCCTCAAGTGTTTCTTTGAAGAGGGCCGCGCACTCGCGCGCATTTCCCATCCCAATGTGGTCAGCGTGGTCAATTTCTTCCGCGCCAACGACACTGTCTATATGGTGATGGCGTATGAGTCCGGGCGCTCGTTGCAGGATCACATCATCCGCCGCCGCGACAAGGGCGAACGTCCCCTCGTGTCGGAACGCTTCATTCGCAAGATGTTCAACCAGGTGATGAACGGGCTGCGTGAAGTGCATGCCAACAAGCTGCTGCATCTTGACCTGAAACCGGCGAACATTTACCTGCGCATGGACGGCACGCCGATCCTGCTCGACTTTGGCGCAGCCCGCCAGACGCTCAGGGCCGACCAGCCGAAGCTCTATCCGATGTATACCCCAGGCTTTGCGCCGCCCGAGTTGTATGTCAAGAATGGCAACCTCGGCCCTTGGACTGACATCTACAGCATCGGCGCGTCGATGTTCGCCTGCATGGTTGGCGCGCCACCGCAGCCGGCGGATCAGCGCAAGACAAACGACCGCATGGAAGATCATTTCCGCAAATTGGAAAGCATGTATTCGCGCGAGCTCATTCAAGTGATTCGGTGGTCGTTGCGTCTCGAGCCGCTTGAGCGTCCGCAGAGCGTTTTCGCACTTCAGAAGGCCCTGCGCGAGCCGGTGGTCGAACAGAAGGAACCGGATCTGATCGAGAAGGTCACTACGAAGCTGCGGAACATGTTCAGCGGTTTCGGCAAGGGATCGCAGGTCGGCAGTACCACCATCCATAACAACACGCGCTAGGCGACAGGCACATGCGTTTTTCCGTCTACCAGGAAAGCCACATCGGCGGCCGCAAGAACAACCAGGACCGCATGGGGTACAGCTTCACCCGAGATGCGCTGCTCCTGCTGCTGGCCGATGGCATGGGCGGCCATATTCAGGGTGAAATGGCGGCGACGATCGCACTGCAAACGATCGGCTCGCTGTTCCAGCAAAACGCCAATCCCTACATCAAGAAACCTGAAAAATTTCTCGAGGACAGTTTCTTCGCTGCGCATCGCGAGATTCACCGTTATCGCGCAATCAACAACCTGCCGGAGACACCGCGCACGACGATCGTTGCCTGCATCATCCAGCACAACAGCGCCTATTGGGCGCATTGCGGCGACTCGCGGCTTTACTGGATGCGACAGGGGCAGATTCTTGCTCGCACCCGCGACCACTCGCGTATCGAAACGCTGATTGCACAGGGCAAGGTCGCGCCGTCCGAGCGTGACACGCACCCTGACCGCAACAAGCTTTTCAATTGCCTCGGCGCCCCCAACCTGCCGATCGTCGAACTCTCGCGCCGCGCCAGCCTTCAGGCAGGCGACGTCATCCTGCTGTGTTCGGACGGGCTCTGGTCGGTCTTGCCGGACCACGTGCTCGCACAAAGCCTGCATACGCAGACCGTCGTACGCGCCGTGCCGGAACTGCTGGCGACGGCGACAGGCATCGCCGGAAAAACGAGCGATAATGTCACTGCGCTTGCGATGATGTGGGAGGGTACGAGTGTGCTGCAGGATTCGCCGTCCACGATCACCACGCACACCTTGCCAATCGGAAGTGTGACGACGACCATCCAGGCGCCGCGCCACGCGGACCTTGAACAGGCCGATGCCTTCAACGACAGCGAAATCGAAAAAGCAATTGAAGAAATCCGCGAAGCGATCGAGAAGACCGCCCGCGTCACCTCCAAGAACTAAGAGATCACTCCATGCAGTTTGAAAAACGTCCCAGCGGTCGTTCCGCTGATGCACTCCGTCCCGTGCGACTTACCCGCAATTACACCAAGCACGCAGAGGGTTCCGTCCTGGTCGAATTCGGCGACACGAAAGTCATCTGCACCGCCAGCATCGAAGAAAAAGTGCCCGGCTTCCTGAAAGGGAAGGGCCAGGGCTGGATGACCGCCGAATACGGCATGCTCCCGCGCTCGACACACAGCCGCATGGACCGCGAAGCCGCGAAGGGCAAGCAGTCCGGGCGGACGCAGGAAATCCAGCGTCTGATCGGCCGCTCGCTGCGCGCGGCATTTGACCTGAGCGCGTTCGGCGAACGCACCCTGCACCTCGATTGCGACGTCATCCAGGCCGACGGCGGCACACGCACGGCTTCGATTACCGGCGCGATGGTTGCCGCGTACGACGCTTTTTCAAAACTCGCTGCAGCCAAGGTAATTCCGGCCATCCCGGTGAAGCACTTCGTCGCCGCAATCTCGGTTGGCGTATTTCAAGGGATCCCCGTGCTGGACCTGGATTACATCGAGGACTCGGACTGCGACACGGATATGAACGTTGTCATGACGGATGCGGGGCACTTCGTCGAAGTGCAGGGAACTGCTGAGGGGGCTGCATTTGACCGGTCGACGATGAACCGTCTTCTCGATCTCGCCGACGCCGGCATTTCCGATCTGATCAAGCTGCAAAAGGGCGCGCTCGGCCTCGCATAAAAGCTTTCTTCGCAACATATGCGGCGCGAGCAGCAGTGCTGGCGCCGCTTGTCTTTTCAGGATCCCATGACTCGCAAACTCGTTCTCGCATCCAACAATGCCGGCAAGCTGAAGGAATTCCGCGAGCTGCTGGCCACTGTCGGCTTCGACGTCCACGCGCAGGGCGAATTCAACGTGCCCGAAGCGGAAGAGCCGCACATCACCTTCGTCGAGAACGCCCTCGCGAAGGCCAGGCACGCAGCACGCCTCACTGGCATGCCGGCGCTCGCCGACGATTCCGGCGTCTGCGTCACTGCCTTGGGAGGCGCGCCAGGTGTGTATTCGGCGCGATATGCCGGCGAACCAAAATCCGATGCGCGCAATAATGAAAAACTGATCGCCGACCTGGAACCGCATGCTGACAAGTCTGCCTACTACTACTGCGCGCTGGTTTTCGTGCGTCACGCCGACGACCCGCAACCTGTCATTGCCGAGGGGCGCTGGGATGGTGAAATTATGGCCAAGGCACGTGGCGAGGGCGGATTCGGCTACGATCCGTATTTCTGGCTGCCCAACCTTGGCAAGACCGTTGCCGAACTGACGGCCGAAGAGAAAAACGGACTATCGCACAGGGGCAAGGCATTGCGCGCACTCGTTGAAAAATTGCGATGATTCCGATCAAACCCATCCATTCCCGCAGTAGCGAAGCGACATCGTTAGAGGCTGCCAACGCCTTCCTCAAACCGGGGGCCTTGCACCTGACCGCGTTGCCGCCGTTGTCTCTCTACGTCCACTTTCCCTGGTGCATGAGGAAGTGCCCGTATTGCGATTTCAATTCGCACGAGGTCAAGAACGGCTTCCCAGAGGACGAATACCTGGCGGCATTGCGTAGCGACCTCGAAAGTGCGCTGCCATTGATCTGGGGGCGCAAGGTCTATACGGTGTTCATCGGCGGCGGCACCCCCAGCCTCATGTCGGCCGCAGGACTCGACCGTCTGATGTCGGATATTCGCACCTTGCTCCCGCTTGACGGCGCCGCTGAAATCACGATGGAGGCGAATCCGGGAACCTTCGAGTCGGAGAAGTTCAAGTCGTACCGCACAAGCGGCATCAACAGGTTGTCGATCGGAATCCAGAGCTTCAACGCAAGGCATCTCGAGGCGCTGGGGCGTATTCATGACGACAACGAGGCCAAACGAGCAGTGGAAATTGCGCATGCAAATTTCGACAATTTCAACCTCGACCTCATGTACGCGTTGCCGACGCAATCCATTGACGAGGCACGCCAGGACGTTTCGATCGCCATAGGATTTGCGCCTCCGCACCTGTCGCTTTATCACCTTACGTTGGAGCCGAACACTTATTTCGCGAAGTATCCTCCGGTAGTACCGGACGACGACGCGAGTGCCGAGATGCAGGACATGATCCAGCAGTTCACGTCGGAAGCCGGCTACCAGCATTATGAAGTTTCGGCGTACGCGAGGCTGCGGCGTCAGGCGCGTCATAACCTGAATTACTGGGAGTTTGGCGACTATCTCGGCATAGGCGCGGGGGCGCATTCCAAGATTTCCTTCCCCCATCGCATCGTGCGCCAAATGCGGTACAAGCAGCCGAAAGCGTATCTGGATCAAGTGAAACTTGGAGGTCAAGTCCAGGAGGAATTCGAGATCGAGCGTAGCGACCTCGGATTTGAATTTATGCTCAATGCGCTGCGGTTGAATGGCGGATTTGAGCCGAACCTCTTCGCCGAACGCACTGGCCTGACCCTCAATACAATTGAAAAATCGCTCAACGAAGCCGAGGCAAAAGGATTGCTTTACCGCGATCACAAAGTTATTCGCCCGACGGAACTGGGTCGACGTTTCTTGAACGACCTGCAGCAGATGTTCCTCAACTAAATTTCCTGTCGGGCAGTACGTTGTTTGGGGTGTCAGGTATAATCCGGTCTGCATCGATCAAGACAAATCTTTTTGTCACCTCGCATATCGATGCATCCCCAGACCGGAGGTGTGGCCGAGTGGTTTAAGGCACTGGTCTTGAAAACCAGCGAGGGTTTGCGCCCTCCGTGAGTTCGAATCTCACCGCCTCCGCCAAGTCCTCTCGCGACACCTCTTGAAGCCAAGGCTGAATTCGGGCCTTTCATGCCATTTCACATCCCCCCAAAGAGTCGAAGCTGAATCTTTTACTGCACTCGCCCTTGTTCTCAGAAGATGAGGCCATAAATGTGTCGATATAGTTTGGGAGTGAAAAGTTATGGCAAGCAACGTTACGCATCGTACGAAGGTGTCGCCGGGAACCTGGAGTACCGATGAATACATCCGACGCTGGGCACGAAGTCATGGAATGTCTTCTGGAGAGTGTGTCGTGCCACTGCAAAGCTTGCATGGCCAATGGATGGCACGGATTGATTTCGGCCAAACAGGAGAGCCTGTGGAGCGTGTTGTGTCCGATGCGCTATGTGACTGTTCAGTCTGAGGTGTAGCTCGAATTGTTAAGGTTGTCCTTTTGGAATTTATTCGAGGCGCAGAAAAAAACCTTGCACAGTCCAATTCCCTTTGCTATAGTTCGCCTCCCGTTGAGCAAGACGCAGCAACGAAGCGATTCAGTTGATGCGAATTTTCAAGTGCAAAACGGTCTTGAATTGCTGCCACGGCATGATTAATCACAACGCATTAATCAGGTGGAAAAACGGCAAGGCAAGTGAAGCAAGTTCTTTAAAAAATAACAGCCGATAAGTGTGGGCGCTTGATGAAGGTGCGGCGCTGAGAGATCAGCGTGTAACTTAAAACATTAAGTGCTCACAAAAAATATAGGTAAGAATCGCAAGATAATT